>DASVVJ010000112.1:0-68064 GCA_036389955.1 Myxococcaceae bacterium | reverse complement strand
TTCCACGTGGTGAACCTGGGCATCAAGGTGCCGCCCGAGCAGCTCGTGGCGGCGGTGAAGGAGCACAAGCCGGACATGCTCGGCCTGTCCGGCCTGCTGGTGAAGAGCGCTCACCAGATGGTGGCCACCGCCGAGGACCTGAAGCGCGCGGGTGTGGACCTGCCCATCCTGGTGGGCGGCGCGGCGCTCAGCCGCAACTTCGTGGACAAGAACATCGCCCCCGCCTACGAGGGCACGGTGGCTTACGCCCAGGACGCCATGAGCGGCCTGGAGCTGGCCAAACAGATCGTCGACCCCTCGGGCCACGAGAAGCTCAAGGATGAGTTGGCCGCCCGGCGCCTGAAGCTGGCGCAGGAGACCGCTGCCCGGCCCAAGCCGGTGGCCGCGCCGGTGCCCTCCACGCGCAGCAAGGAGGTGCAGGTGCTGGAGCAGGTGCCTCCCGCGCCGGACTACGAGCGGCACGTGCTGACGAACACGCCACTGGACCACATCTGGAAGTTCATCAACCCCGTCATGCTGTATGGGCGCCACCTGGGGCTTCGCACCTCGTCGCGCGTGCTGGGCACTCCGGCCGAGGCGGAGCTGGCCAAGACGGAGGAAGGCCGCAAGGCCCTGGCCCTCAAGGACTCGGTGGAGGAAATCAAAGCCTTCCTGCGCGGCGGCAAGATGCACGCGCGCGCCGTCTTCCAGTGGTTCAAGGCGGGCAGCGAGGGCAACCGGGTGCTGCTGTTCGACGGGCGCACCGGTGAGCAGAAGGTCGTCTTCGAGTTCCCCCGCCAGGAGAAGGAAGGCGGGGTGTGCCTGGCCGACTACGTGAAGCCGCTGCAGGGCGGGGTGCCAGGCGACAACCTGTGCATGTTCGTCACCACGGCGGGCGCCGGCATCCGCGAGCTGTCCGAGGAGTTCAAGGCCAAGGGCGAGTTCCTCAAGATGCATGCGGTGCAGGCGCTGGCGCTCGAAACGGCCGAGGGCTACGCGGAGCTGCTCCACACGCAGATCCGCAGCATGTGGAACTTCCCGGACCGGCCCGACATGACGATGCTGGAGCGCTTCCGCGCCGAGTACCAGGGCAAGCGCTACTCGTTCGGTTACCCCGCGTGCCCCCGGCTGGAGGACCAGGCACTGCTGTTTGGCGCGCTGCGTCCAGAGGAAATCGGTGTGCAACTGACGGATGGTTGCATGATGGAGCCCGAGGCCTCGGTTTCCGCCGTCGTCTTCCATCATCCGCAAGCGCACTACTTCTCGGTGACTTAGAGTGAGGCCATGAGCGCGACGAACATCCGCCGTGCCGTTCAGCTCCTGCCCCCGTGCGCCACCACGTGCATCGGGAGCCTTCCTCACACGCAGGTGGAACTGGGGCTCCAGGCCGCGCTGGCCATGGACATCCCCTTTCTGCCGCAGCTGCCCCAGCGCCACCCGTCCGAGTACATGATTCCGGCGGCGCTCGAGGGGCTGCCGGGCCTGCGCTTCGACGAGGACGGGATGTGCACCGTGGACCTGGCCGCATGGGAGGCCGGGCGTCAGGCCTTCGAAGCCCGCCTGGAGGCGGCGCTGAGTTCCGGCAACCTCGAGGACTTCGAGCCCACGCTCGAGGGTTGCCGGGCCTGGCGGCCCTTCCTGTGGGAAGTGGAGAACCGCAAGCTGGCGCTGGCCAAGGCGCACCTGGCCGGCCCCTTCACGGTGCGCTCGGTGGCACGGACCAGCGATGGCACCTCGACGCTCGAGGTGCCAGGACTGGACCAGGCCATGTACCGGCTGGTGATGGCGCGCTCGCTGTCGATGGTGAAGGCGCTGCGGCGGGCGAACACCACGCCCGTGTTCTTCCTGGATGAGCCGGGGCTCTACGCCTTCCAGGCCTCACAGCCGCGCCACCTGCTGGCCATGCAGGAGCTGAGGCTGCTGGTGCTGGCGCTGCGCAACGAGGGCGCGCTGGTGGGCATTCACTGCTGCGGGAACACGGACTGGGCCGCACTGCTCAATGTGCAGCCGGATCTGCTGTCCCTGGACGTGCGCCTGTCGCTGGACGCGGTGCTCGAGGAGAAAGAGGCGCTCAGCCGCTTCCTCGACGCGGGGGCCACGCTGAGCCTGGGCATCATCCCCACGGACCTGACGTCCACGTATGACGTGTCGGAGCTGGCCGAGTCGGTGGAGGCCTCGCTGAAGGCGGCGCTGCCCCCGGGGAGGACCTTCACCCAGGTGCTCTCGCACGTGCTGCTCACGCCCGCCTGCGGGCTGGCGATGCGCTCGGTGGCGGACACCGAACGCATCCTCCGGGAACTGAGGGCCGCGCAGCGAAGCCTGCACGAGACGCTCGACACCGAGCGCGGCCCTGATTTCTACGTCATCTGAAGCGGGTTACTGCCGCCCGAGCCGCAGCTCGCGCTCGGCCTGGGCCCAGTCCTGCTCGTGGTGGCCGTCCTGGCCGCCGCGCGCGAGGTAAATCTCATAGGCCCGGCGAGCGATCTGCTCGTGGGTCAGCGTGGTGTTGGTGCGAGCCGGCGTGGCGGCCTGAGCCACCGGGGTGGCTGCGGGAGTCGCCGCGGGCTTGGCCGCAGGGAGGGTCGCGGTGTTAGCCGCAGGCTTGGCCGCGGAGGTGGCCGCGGGAGTCACCGCAGGCTTGGTCTCGGTCGGCGTAGAGGTCTTGGCGCTGGTGCGTGCCATGGATTCTCCTGAATGAGGTGAACAGCGCGGGCACCTTTGACGGAACACGCGCGCGGTCAAAATGGAACCTGGGTACAGGGGTTCTCGTTTGAACACGGCCGCTCGTGGGGTGTTCACCCAAGCACACTTGGGAAGTTGGGCCTGTGACTCAGCGTCCGAGAACGCCCGCACCGAGCGCGGCATCCAGGGCGCGCTGCATGGCGGTGCTCATGCCCAGCTCCGCGGCCTGGCCGGGCGTGCACCAGCGCAGCTCGTGGAAGGCGGGAGCCCGCAGGGGGCGCTGCTCACCGGAGACGCGCAGCAGCCGCAAGGTGAGGGCGCGGTGGGTGAGTTGGCGCTGCACCATGCCGAGCGCGGCTTGGGCGGAGAGTTCGACGCCCAGCGCCTTCGAGAGGCTGGCGGTGGCCTCCGAGTCCGAGGCCTCGGGCTCCACCTCGGCGGCGGGCAGCTCCCACAGGCCGCCGAAGAGGCCTTTCTCCGCGCGCCGGGCGAACAGCAGCGTGTTCTCGTGCGGCCACACGGCCAGAGCCAGGGTGAGGCGCTTGGGCGCGGTGCGTATCTTGGCCGGAGGCAACTCGTCGACGCGGCCGTGCCGGAAGGCTCCGCAAGCGGTGCGCACAGGGCACAGCAGGCACAGCGGGTTCTCCGGACGGCACACGGTGGCGCCGTGCTCCATCAGGGCCTGGTTGAAGTCTCCGGGCCGCTCGCCCTGGACGAGCGCGGCGGCCAGCGTCCACAGGTGGGCCTCGCGCGCACGGTCACCGGGCGGGCCCTCCACCTCGAAGAGGCGGGAGAACACACGTGCCACGTTTCCGTCCACCAGCGGGGCCTGCTCGCCAAAGGCAATGGAGGCCACCGCGCCCGCGGTGTAGCGGCCAAAGCCGGGCAGGGTGAGCAGCGCGTCGGCGGTGGAGGGCAGCCGGCCTCCGAAGCGGGAGACGATCTCCTGCGCCGCGCTGTGCAGGTTGCGCGCGCGCGAGTAGTAGCCCAGCCCCTTCCAGGCAGCGAGCACGTCATCCAGCGGCGCGGCGGCCAGCGCCTCCACGGTGGGAAAGCGCGCGAGGAACCGCTGCCAGTAGGGGATGACGGTGGTCACCTGCGTCTGCTGGAGCATCACCTCGCTGAGCCAGATGGCGTAGGGGTCCTTCGTGCGGCGCCAGGGCAGGTCCCGGCGCTCGCGGTCGTACCAGGCCAGCAAGGGCCCACGGATGGCGGACAGCCCGGAAGCCGCGGGGGCCTTCGGGACGGAGGAAGAGCGGGCGCGCTTCGTCATGGCTTGGGGCGATCCACCATCCGGGCGATCATCCGGCGCGCGATGCGGTCGAAGAGGCCCGGGGTGAGCCGGTTGGCCAGCACCATGACGCGGCCGGGTAGGGTGAGGATGGTGTCGCGGTGCCGGCGGCGGCTGGCCTTCACCATGGCCAAGGCCACCTCGTCGGCGCTCATCTGCTTGAGCGGGGGAGGGTTCTGCCTCCAGCCCTCGGCGTGCAGCCGCGTCTGACGGAACTCCGTCTCCGTGAAGCCAGGGGAGACGAGCAGCACGGAGATGTTCTCCGAGGCCAGCTCCGCGCGCAGGGACTCGGTGAGCGCATTCACCGCGGCCTTCGCCGCGCAGTAACCCCCGAGCAGCGGCATTCCCCGGTGGCCCAGCACCGAGCTCACGTTGACGATCTGCCCGCCCGGCTTGCGGCGCAGCAGCGGCAGCGCGGCGCGCGTCACCCGGACGAGGGCGAAGAAGTTCACCTCGAACACCTGGCGCAGCTGTTCCTCGGTGAGCGCCTCCACCGGGCCGAACAGCCCGATGCCCGCGTTGTTGATGAGGATGTCCAGCCCGCCGAAGGACTTCTCCGTCTCCAGCATCAGCCGCTCCACGTCCGTGGGCTGGGTGATGTCGCAGCGCACCGCGAGCGCTCGCACGCCCAGGGACTGCACCTCGCGCGCGGCCTCCTGGAGCTGCTCGTCGCGCCGCGCGGCGAGGACAATGTTCGCTCCTTGCGCCGCGTACGCCCGGGCCGCCGAGCGGCCAATGCCGCTCGAGGCCCCGGTGATGAGAACCACTCGCCCTGCGAACGCTCCGTTGGCCATGACGGCGCGCACCTTACCTGCTTGGTAGTCCGTGGCGAATGTTCTTCACCATGTAGGATGCGCCTACTTCCGGGCCACCTCGAACGGGATGCTGAGGCTGCCGAAAGGCTCTCCGGTGCGCGCGTCCACCAACTGCGCCTGGAGGGTGACCTGCTTCTCCCGCTCGGTGACGCCCTGGAAGTAGAGGAAGCCAGCGACGGTGCCTCCGTTCTCCAGCGTGCCCTCGGGGAGCGCCTGCTTCAGCATGTCCTGGGTGGGCAGCGGCTCCTCACAGCGCACGTTCGGGGTGAAGAATGGATCGTATAACGGGTCATAGAAGGGGTTGGGCCACTCCAAGCTCAAGGGCGTGCGCGCCCAACCCCGCCCGTACCAGCCCCAGCGGTAGTCCCACGTCTGCGGCGAGTATCTCGCGGCGCAGACAGGGAAGTTGTTCCTCGTGGCCTCGTCCAGGCTCATGGGGGGAATGGCGGCGTATTGGAAGCGAGAGCTGCCCTCCACATCGAAGTGCTCGTAGCGGATGCTCAGCGGCCGGCCGCTGTGGTTCTCCAGACGTACTTCCACCGGCGTCAGCCGGCGCTCCAGGTTCTGGGGGTAGCTGTCCCACGCGGCGCCGTCCGCCACGAGCCTCACCCCCTGCGCCTCGGCCACCGCCGCGCTCGTATCCCCCACGAGCGACTGGGCCTCGGGCAGAGGCTGAAGGCGCGCCTCCGGAATGCATCCGGCGAGCAGCCCCAGTGCCACCACCCACAGTCCACGCGTACTCATGAAAAGTCCTCCTCCTCTATGAATAAGGACTTCCGAGGCGCCGTGCTGGAAGTTGAGCCTCAGGGCACCGGCTGAGCGGTAGCGGGCTTTGGGCCCAGGTCTCCTACATTCAGCGTCTCGCCGGGCCGCAGGGTGATGGGATGCTTGGAGGTCTCCTCCGACTCGGAAGAGTACAGGGTGTACTCGAGGACGTGGGCTCCCGGCGGGATGCCGAACAGCTCGAAGCGGCCCTCTTCATCGGACTCCGCGCTGTGCTCGGTCTCGTCCGCCTCGGTCAGGTACACCGTGCCCTCCTCGGGTGCTGCCGAGGCATTGACGAGCCGGCCCACCACCCGGCCCAGGCCGCCCACGAGGAGTTCGAGCTCCCGCGCGGCGCCGGGCTCGAGCCGCACCCGCGCTCTGCCCGAGCGTCCGTCCTTCGTGCGCACCAGGAGGTCGAGTTCCTCTGCCGGAAGGGCACTGAGCGTGAAGGTGTCCCCCACGAACGAGCGGTTCCCAAACAGCACGGTGGCGTCCTTCCTCCGGGTCACGGTGAGCGTGAAGCCGCTCACCGGCCCGCCCGCCTGCGGCAGGATGCGGCCTTTCAGGGACGACGCCTGCCGCAGGCGCAGCACCTGATCGCCGCTGCCCACGCGCACGTTCTCGACCGTCGTGCTCTCGGGGCCCAGCTCGGCGGTGAGCGTCACCACGGCCCCCGCGCTGCGCGCCGGGGTCTTCATCGTGAAGCGGCCCCGCTCATCGGTGCGGTCGCTGGCGTCCAGCTCGTCGTTGGACAGGGCCACCATGGCCTTCGGCGCGGGCTCGCCTCGTGAGTCCAGAACGATGCCCGAGGTCTCCACCGCGCCGTCGGGCACGGTGAGCACCACCTGCACGGTCTTCCCGGTCTCGACGGTGACGCGCTGCTCGGGTCCGGGCTCGCCCACGTCCGCGTACTCGGCGGTGAGGACGTAGGTGCCTGGCTTGAGCGTAAGACGGAAGCGTGCTCCTTCCTGGGAGGGGGAGATGCCGGTGGACAAGCTTTCGTCGTCGGAGTCGGCGCTGATCGTCACATCGTGGATGAGGGGCTCTCCCGTGGCGCGGCGCACGACGCCCTCCACGTGACCGCTGGTGTCGGTGATGGTGAAGTCAGCCTTCGCGATCTGCCCCTCCGTGAGGGTGAGCTCCCGGGTCGCAACAGGGCCCTCGTTCGGGCTCTGCGCCTGGACCAGGTAGCGCCCGGGAGCGAGCCGCTCGATCCGGTAATGACCCTCCTCGTTGCTCGCCCACGGATACTCTCCCCAGCCTTCGGGGTCCTGGGAGTCCAAGGCCTTGGCGGAGACGGAGGCGTGGGCGACGGGCCGTCCCTGCACATCGGTGATCGTCCCCTCCACCGAGGCCTCGCGCAGGAGGACCAGGTCCACGGTGAGGTGCTGTCCCCCCTTCAGGTGCACGCCTCCGCGCTTCAGCGGGACCAAGCCCCGGGCCTCCGCGTTCACCGAATACTCTCCCGGAGCCAGGTTCTCCATACGGTAGCGTCCGTCTGGCTCGGCCACGGCCGACAGCTCCATGCCCGAGCCGACGTGCTGGACCGCGACGAAGAGCCGTTCCAGAGGCTCGCGGCTCGAGCGTGCGGAGACCCTGCCCGACAGCGAGCCCGCGGAGCTCAGGCGGATGATCAACCCGTCGCGCTCGCTGTGCCGCCCGACGCGGAGCCTCCCCGGGTACGCTCCTGCCCGGTCTCCCTGCTTCGCGGTGAGGTGGTACTCGCCATGGCCGAGGCGGAGGGTGAAGCGCCCCTGGTCATCCGTGTGCTCGGGCGTGCCCTCATTGACGACGTGGCCGTGCCGGTACAGCAGGAGTTCGGCTCCGGCGACAGGGGCCCCGGTGGCGTCATCGACGACCTGGCCCAGGATCAGCGACTGGCGATCCAGCAGGATGCGCACCGGCTCCTGGGGGGGCACCTGCACGTCGAGTTCGCCCCCCTGGGCATAGCCTGGCGCCACCGCCAGGAAGGAGTGCGAGCCAGCGGCCACGTGGCTCATCTGGAAGGCCCCTTGCTCGTCACTGGTGACAGGCTCGCGCTCCGCCATCGGGGCTGGCCAGAGATGCCGGTCCAGGGCGAGGCGCACCGTGGCTCCCGCCACGGGCTGAAGGGTCTCCCCGTCGAGCACCACCCCGCTCACCGGATAGCGGGCTTCATGGTCGAAGCCGTCCACCTCGGGCTGTTCCGAAGCCCCAGCCCCTGTGACTTCCCCGAACGCCTGCGCCAGTGCCTCGGGCCCCCGGGCTGTCTCCGGGCGAGAGCGGGGCGCCGTGGTTGAGGAGCGGGTGGGCGCGGAAGGCGCGTCCGAGCCGGTTCGCAGTACCCACCACAGGGCGGGCGCGCAGAGCAACACGAGCACCAGGAGGATCCGGAGTGGTTTCGGCACGGCGCCATTCTACGCCGTGAGAGGCCGGACCTGGCTGCCTGGCCCTGGCGGCTACTTCTTGCTGCTGGTGCGGCTGCGGGCTCCGCCCTTCTTGCCGCCCTTGCGGCTGGCGGACTTGCCCGAGTTGGCGATCTTCGCGGCGCGGGCCTTGGGCATGCCCTTGCGCTTGAGGGCCTTGTACTGACGGGGGTTCTTCGTCGCGGCGCCACCCTTGCGGGCACTGCTGGTCTTCTTCTTCGCGGGCATGCTTCCTCCTGGGACTGTGCGGACTTCACCTGCAGGGTAGGGAGCACACCGCAAAGCGGAAGCCTCTGAAGTCTCGGAGAATGAGAAGCCTGTCCGCGGGTGAACGCAGCCTCAGGGCGGAGCACACATGGACACCGGGTGAAACCAGGTCGCCTGTTTCCCTGCCTGTCCCCCTTCTGGACGGGCTCTAGAGATCCTAGGATGCGCCCCGCTCATGAAGCGCAACACGCTCACCAACGATTTCTCCTGGTCCAAGAGTCGCCACGAGAAGTTCTCCGAATGCCTCAGGTCCTATTACCTGTACTACTACGGCTCGTGGGGCGGGTGGGACGCGGAGGCGCCGAAGGAGCAGCGCGAGCTGTACGTGCTGAAGAAGCTGAACAACCGCTACAGCTGGGCGGGCACGGTGGTGCACGAGAGCATCCGGGACGTGCTCTTGGACTGGCGGGCGGGGCGCACGGTGGATCCGGCGTCGGTGGAGGCGCGAGCGCGGCGGCAGATGCAGGACGACTTCCGGCACTCGCAGAAGAAGGCGTTCTGGACGCAGAAGTACCGCAAGGGCTTCACCGGGCTGGTGGAGCACGAGTACGCCGAGCCGGTGACGGACGAGGCGTGGAAGCAGAACTGGGAGACGGTGCGCGCGGCGCTCGCGTGGTTCTTCTCCTCGCGGTGGCCGGGGCTGGCGCACTCGCTCAAGCCGGCGCAGTGGCTCGAGGTGGACGCGGGCTTCGACTTCTCCAGCTTCACGATGGACGGGGTGAAGATGTTCGCCATTCCGGACTTCGCCTACGTGGACGAGGCGGGCGTGCCGGTGGTGGTGGACTGGAAGACGGGCAAGGCGCGCGAGGGGTATGACGAGCAGGTGCTGGGCTACGCGCTCTACCTCTCGCAGCGCTACAAGCTGCCGATGGAGAAGGTGCGCGCCTCGCTGGTGTACCTCAACGAGGGGCTTGAGCAGGACGTGCAGGTGGACCTGGCGGCGCTGGAGTCCTTCAAGCAGCGCTTCAGCCAGAGCGTGGCGAAGATGCGCTCGCTGCTGAAGGATCCGGCCACCAACACGCCGCAGGACGTGAGCGCGTTTCCGATGACGGAGAACGTGGCCATGTGCGTGCGCTGTGCCTTCCGCCGGCCGTGTGGCCGCACCGAGGCGGCGGCGCGCTTCCTTCAGGAGCAGCAGGCGCTCCAGACGGCCCAGACGACCAAGGTGGCCTGAGGGCTCAGGGGCGTGGGCGCAGGTCCGCGAGGGCCCGTGCCAGGCGCTCCACCTCGGCGGCCTCCAGCCCGCTGGCGCCGAGCCAATCACGTGCCTGCTCCGTCACGGCAGCGGGCTCCAGTCCCGGGGGCAGGCGCGCCACGAGGTCCGCCATCTTCGCGCTGACGCGCGCTACCGCGGGGCGCAGTTCCTGGTCGAGCGAGAAGTGGGGTCCACTTGTTTCGGAGGGGGTCCGTCGCTGCAGGGCCTTGGCCGCGTCCATCTGCGCCTGAGTGAAGGCGTCGAGCGCCTCGTCCGAGGGAGGGGCCACCTTCAGGGCCGCGGCCGCCTCGCGTACGCTGTGCCGGAAGGCTTCGCGCACGCGGGCTTCCTGCGAGCTGTCCTCCACCGGCAGGCCCGCACGCTGCTTGGCCGCGGCCACCATCGGCATCAGCGCCAGCCGCTCGGCGGTGGCCGCCAGCAGCGCCTCCACGGGGAGGGCCGTCGTCCCCGCCGCTCCGGCTCCGAGGGAGCGGGCCCGGAGCTGGCCGAGCGCGCCGCTCTGCTCCTGCGCCAGAAGCCACGCATCGAGCTGAGCCGCCAGCCGGGGCTGATCCGGACGCACGTAGAGGGCCACGACATCGCGCGTCAGGGGGCCCAGGTGCTCGATGCCCTCGAGCCCCTCGGCCCAGCGCGGGCCCTCGAGGGTGTTGGTCAGCGCCGCGTCCACCTGGCCCGTGGCCAGCGCCTCGCGCACCGCTGCGTTGTCCGGGATGGCGGTGACCTGGGCCTGGAGAAAGAGGCTCCGGGCCACGCGCTCCAGGTGGCCGCCGCGGTTCACGGCGACACGCAACGCGGGCTGGTCGAGCGCGCGGACCTCGGCCAGGGCCTGGCTCAGCTCCACGCGTGAGCGGGCCGGGGCGGGTGGGGGAGCCCAGCGCGGACGGCGCAGCAGCAGCACGGCGCCGTTGCGCACCACCGGAACGGTGTAGCGGCCGAGCACGGAGCGCTCCGGACGCACGGTGATGCCGCTGGCGGCCAGGTCGAACTTTCCGGCGCTGAAGTCCGCGGTCAGCTCGGGCCAGCGGAAGCGGACCCAGGTGGGCTCCAGACCGTGCTCGGCGGCGAAGGCCTCCACCAGCGCCACGGAGAAGCCACTGGGGCGCTCCTGCGTCCAGTCACTGAAGGGCGGGTAGTCCCCGCTGGTGCCCACGCGGAGAACAGCGGACGGGGCAGGGCGCGCGGGCTGTGAGGCACAGCCGGGCACCAGCACGCCGAACAACAGGAGCCATGAGAGGAAGCGAGCCATATCCGGCGAGAGGCTACACCCGGTATTCGTGTCCAAGGGGCACCCGCGCGCTTCCGGCTGTTGCATGATTCAGTCCGAGCCAACCGGTGTGCCATGACCTCCCCCTTCCTCGTTCGTGACGCCCATCCCGATGACGCGGAGGCGGTGTGGGCCGTGCAGCAGGCGGCCTTTCTGTCCCTCGTGCCGCGGCTGCCCTCGCGCCCCACCGCCCTGGGGGAGGACGTGGCGTACCTGCGCCAGCACCTGAAGGGTGCCCCCCGCCGCGCCGTGGTGGTGCAGGTAGAAGGCGAGCTGGTGGCCGCCGGGCGCGTGGAGGGAGCGCTGCCCCGGGGAGAGCTCAAGCGCATCGCCGTGCACCCCACCTGGCAGTCCCGGGGAGTGGGGCGTCACCTCATCCAGGGACTGGAGACCAACGCCCGGCAGCTCGGCTTCGCCCGGCTGCGCGCGGGCACCCGGAGGACGCTGCCCGGCAACCAGGCCTTCTACGAGCGTCTGGGCTATCGGGTCGTTGCGGTCGAGCCCTATCCCCCCGGCATCGACGATCACACCGTGTGGATGGAGAAGGTCCTCTGAGAGGCGTGCGCATGTCTCCTTTGCTCCTGCTCACAGCCTGGCTGTCGGCTGCTCCCGCCGCGGCAAAGCCGGATGCCTTTGCCACCTGGCTCGACGCCCGCGTCAAAGCCGAGTCCGCGCGTGTGCTGCTTCACGAGCAGATGGACCTGGATAGCGATGGGCGCAGCGACCATCTGGTCTGTTACGTGCTGCCTCGCGAGCAGGGCACCACCCCGCCCCTGGTGCTCGTGGGGCTCGCCACGGGGGAACGCTTCGCGTTCTCCGGAGGGGGGCTGACTCCGAGCCTGCTCGACCAATGCCCCGAGCGTCCCATGCCCGTGAAGCGGGGAAGTGGCTTGCGGCCCACGCTCACGCTGAAGCGTTCCGGGCTCACGGGCTACGTCGATCACGTGTCCATCGTGATGGACCGGACGGGCCCACTGCTCGAGCGGTACTCAGAGGGCGATCGGTACATGCGCCTGTCCGAGAACCTCAGGCTCCAGACACGCGAGTACGAGGATCATACCCGGGTGTATCTGGGGGAGACGGTGGCGCCGGAGCGCTAAGAGTCCGCCGCCATCGTCGCCGCCTCGTCGAAGGCGCAGGCTCCTTCGCCGGTGGACGCGTGGGCCTCCTGGGGACGGGCCGACCACGACGGAGAGGACGATGCGGCGCTCCAGGTCACCGCCAGCCACGCGCAGCGGCTGCCACGCCTGTCTCAGCACACGCAGGCCTGGACCAGCGCGCGGCCCGAGTCCACGCTGGCGGGCCTCGTTCACGAGCGATGAGGCCCGCGCGCCGCTACCCGGGCTGTCCCTCGGCCGCCTCTTCCACCGCGTGCGCGTGGGCCTTCTGCTCGCGGTACTCCGAGATGTGCGAGTAGACGCTCTCGGGGAACTGGAGGTCCTTGTAGACGTTGCAGGCGTCCGGGTCCTCCGCGTTGGGGCAGATGGGGAACTCCTGCTGCGCCTGGAACTGCAGCACCTTCTCGCGGCGCGGCGGGTTGTAGTCCCGGCCTTTTACCTGCTCCACGAGCGCCCGGGCCTCGTCCTCGCCGAAGTCCGGGTCCTGTCGCAGCTTGGCCACCAGCGCGTCATCGTCCACGAAGTGCCGCGCCACCATCGCGAACACCAGCCGGCCAAAGTGGCCGATGTTCTTTCCCTCCTCGAGCGAGTCGAGCAGGTGCTGCATCATTCCGTTCTTCCGCAGTGCCTCGAATCCCATGGTTCGTCGCCTCTTCTGGAAGGGGGGTTCAACTCCTGCCTGAAAAGATGTTCAGGAGAAGTCCCCCTGGGTAGGCCAGGAGAGGGCAGGGGAGGCTCGAGCGCCTGCTGTCTCAGCGAGCGGAGGCCAGCCGGCGCACCACCACACCCGCTGCGTTCATGCCGAAGGCGGAGGTGACGAACACCGCGCTGCCGTCGATCTGCGTGCGGTGATCGCAGGTGTGGAACTCGTTGTCCTGCGGGCAGACGCACAGGAAGCCGTCCGTGGCGTCGTCGTAGCGCAGGGACACCGGCAGGCGCCGCTGCTCGATGGAGTAGACGGCGGTGATGCCCGTGTGCCGGTCCGTCTCCACCCCGTACTTGCGCTTGAGCAGCTTGCGGATGTCCTTGGCGAACGGATCCATGTGCGTCTCGGACAGGTCTTCCACACGGATGGCCGTCGGGTCCAGCCGGCCCGCGGCGCCCATGGAGCTCACTACCGGCACCCCCAGCGTCACGCAGCGGTGCAGCAGGTGCAGCTTGGCCTTCACGTTGTCGATGGCGTCCACCACGAAGTCGTACTGGCCCGCCTGCAGCATCTGCTCGGCCACCTCGGCGCGGTAGAACTCGCGCACCGCCTCCACCTTCGCGTCCGGGTTGATCTCCCGGCAGCGCTGCCCCATCAGCTCCGCCTTGGGCTTGCCCACGCCGCGCACCGTGGCGTGCAACTGGCGGTTGGTGTTGGTGACGCACACGTCGTCATGGTCCACCAGCGTCAGGTGGCCAATGCCGCTGCGCACCAGCCCCTCGGCCGCGTAGCTGCCCACGCCGCCCAGGCCGAACACCACCACGCGCGCTCCAGCCAGCCGCTCCATGGCCGAGTCCCCCAACAGGCGTCCCGTCCGATCGAAGCGCCGTGAAAGCTTGAAGGGCTTGGCGAGCGAGGGAGCGTTGGCCGCGGGAGCCACGGGGGCCGGAGTGGCCTGAACGGAAACGGTGTCGGGGGTGGTGGGCTGCGTGCTCATGGAATCCCTCTATAACGCGACCGGTCCCTTACAGCGAAGCAGGGGGAAAGGCTTCCCGGAACAGGCGCCGGGCATTGGCGGTCGTCCGCTGGGCAAGCGCCTCGACGGGCTCTCCCAGCACCTGGGCCATGCCCTCGATGATGCGGGGCAGGTACCCCGGCTCGGAGCGTTTTCCCCGGTGTGGCGTGGGTGCCTGGTCCGGCGAGTCCGTCTCCGCCATCAGCCGGTCCGGCGGAATGGCGCGCAGCGCATCCAGCGGCTTGCGCGCCTCGGCCCAGGTGACGGGCCCCGCGAAGGAGAAGTGGCACCCTCTCTGGATGTAGAAGCGTGCCAGCTCCGCGCCTCCGCTATAGCTGTGCATGAGGACGCCGGCCTCGGGAAAGGGCTCCTCCTTGAGGAACTCGATCATCGCCGGGTGCAGGCGGTGGCAGTGCATGAGCACGGGCAGCCCATGTTTGCGCGCCAGCGCCATGTGGCCCCGCAGCACCTTCACCTGGCGCTCCAGCGGCGCGCCGGGAACGGACGGGCCATCGAGCCCGCACTCGCCCACGGCCACCGCGCCTCCCTGCGAGAGCAGCGCGTCCAGCCGCTCCAGGTGCTCCGCGTCCTGCTCGGGTGGCAGCTCCGGCAGCAGCTGCGGGTGGATGCCCAGCCCCACCTGTACCCGAGCCTCCTTCCGGGGCAGCTCCAGCAACGGCTCCCAGGTGTCCGGGCCCACCGCGGGAATCACGATGCCGTGCAGGCCCGCGGCCCAGGCCCGGACGAGCACTTCGGAGCGATCCGGATCGAACCGCGAGGCGTCGAGGTGGCAGTGGGTGTCGATCATGCGCGTGCCCTCACCATAGTGCCTGCTGGAGGGAAGGCAGGGGGGCTTGTCATCCGCTGAACTTCGACGTAGGGAAGGCCCCGCTCGACTTCAGGCCCTCACCTCGGGAGAACACGGATGAAGCTCCACGCCGCGCTCTGCTTGCTCGTCTTCGTTGGCTGCGCCACCACCCAGTCCACTCAGGGGATGAGCGCCGCGGAAGCCGCCTCGGAAGGCGGTGGCGGGCCTGCGGGCAGCGTGGAAGCGCCGGCTTCGCCCGTGCGTCTGGAGACTCCCGCGGGCACGTTCCTGGTGAGCCCGGGCCATGCCGAGGACTTCGCCAAGGCGCTCGCGGGTGAGGCCACCCCGACGCACTTCTACGCGGGCTCCACGGACCTCTAAGGCTTCAGTCCACCAGGACGATGCGGCGGCCCAGCGCCTTGGAGAGCTGCGGCGAGGTGACGACCCGAAGCACCTCGACCACCTCGCCCCCGGCCGTGTCGAAGGCGGCCGCGATGAGCTCTCCCAGCGTGAGCGGACCCGGCTTGGCCGCGGAGGACTTGCCACGTCGGGCCACCCGCCGCAGTGCCGGCATCACCCGCCGCCCCTGGCGCCGGACTGAACCGCTCTTTCGCGCTGTCGTCGTCTTGGCCATGGCTTTCCTCCCACCCAACGTCATGGGTTGTCCACCGGGTACAGGCTTTCTATAAGCAAGCAGCGGGCCAAGCGCATGGCAAAGTGGCTCCCACCAGGATTCGCGCACTTACACGTTGAACGGATCGATACCGGAAGAAAAGATTTCCGCGCACGCGGGCAAATCGCGTCACTGGTGCCACACTTCGTACAGGGCATGTCTGCCATGCCACGTTTCGTTGTAACGAAGCATGGAGTGGTATGAGGTAGGACAAAAGGGCGCTCTGAGGGGATGAGCGCGGTGCGGTATACGCGGGGCGCGATGCCCGAGACGCTCTGTCCCAACTGTGGCCACAGCCCCATTCCGCGCGGAGCGGAGAGCTGTCCCAAGTGCCGCGAGCCGTTCGACTTCCTGCAGATGTACAAGCGGGGCCAGCGGCAGCGGGTGGACAAGCAGCGAGACCACGACGACGGCGAGGCGACGGTTTTCGGAGGCAACCTCACCGGCGAGGTGTCCGCGCATCCAGGCCCCATCGCGGCGGTGTTTTTCGTGGGCGCGGTGGCGTGGTTCCTGCGCGCGGGTGAGGTGCTGGGGAGCCTGGGGGATCCGATCTGGACGTACGGACTGGTGGCGCTGGACCTGGGATTGGCGTTGGTGCTGCTGATCAACCTGGGGCCGTCCAAGCAGTTGGCGCAGATCGGCATGGTGTTGCAGCTGGTGGTGACGGGCTTCCTGGCGCGCGACGCCCTGGGAGCGGCCGTGCACTGGGCCTACCTGGGACACGCGGTGGTGGCCCTGGTGGCGGTGCTGGGTGAGCCCAGCCCGATGCGCCGCTATGCCTGCATGGGGTTGGGCATCGCGATGGCGCTGCTGGGAGCGCTCTTCCTCGTGCGGCCGGTGGGAGGGCTGGAAGGGGTGGGCAGCGGCTCGCGGCAGCTGCTGGTGGGCAAGGACCTGGGTTATCAGCTCGACTTGCCGGGGGGCTGGACCCGGCTGACGCGTGAGCAGCTGGCGCCCCACTTCAGCCTGCCTCCCGCGTCGCTCACGGGCGGCGGGGTGGCGTTTGGCGACACATCGCGGGGCCGCTACGGCGGGCTGTGGGTGGAGCGCGGCGCCACGGGGACAGTGGCGGTGAGCTGCCAGGAGATGCTGAAGGCGTTTGGAGGGGAGGCCCCGGGCCGGCCCTCGGCGAGTCCCGCGCCCAAGGCCTTGGGGAGCAAGGCGCTGGTGTACGAACTGCGGACGGCGGGGGGGGCGAGCGGGACGTTCAGCTGTGGGCTGCTCGGAGACGGGCGGCTGGTGGGCCTGGGGCTGGTGGCGGTGCCGCCCCAGGCGGAGAGCGCGGAGGCCTCGTTCGCGGCGGTGGGCGCGGGGCTCTCGGTGCAGTAAAGGCGGGACTCATGAAGGTTCAGGTTCTCTTTCACGACAGCTGCTTTGACGGGGCGGCCAGCGCGGCGGTGTTCACCCGCTTCTACCGGGAGCGTGTCCGCGCGGACGCGGCCTTCACGTACCGGGGACTGGCGCACAAGCCGGGCGCCGAGGGCATTGACGCGGCGGTGTTCACCGGAGACGAGAACGTGATCGTCGACTTCCGCTACAGCCAGGACGCGCGGCTGACGTGGTGGTTTGACCACCACGTCTCGGCGTTCCAGCAGCCGGGGGACGAGGCGCACTTCCGGGCGGACACCAGCGGGCGCAAGTTCCACGATGCGCACCGCAAGAGCTGCACGAAGTACCTGGCGGACGTGGCGCGCGAGCGCTTTGGCTGGGACTCATCGCCCATGGCGGACCTCATCCACTGGGCGGAGATCATCGACGGGGCGCAGTTCCCCAGCCCGCAGATGGCGGTGGCGCTGGAGGAGCCGGCGCTGCGCATCATGACGGTGCTGGAGGCGAACAAGTCGCCGGAGCTGATTCCCCAGGTGATTCAGCGGATGGAGCAGGGCGAGTCCCTGGCGGCCATCGCGGCCTCGCCGTTGATTGCGCAGCCGCTGGCGCCGCTGCTGGAGCGCCACCAGCGCAACATCGAGCAGGTGCGAGCCAAGGCCCGGTACGAGAACGGCGTGGTGTTCTTCGACCTGGCGGACGAGGGCGTGGACAGCCTGAACAAGTTCATCGCCTACGCGCTCTACCCGGAGGCGCGCTACACGCTGTGGGTGGGGCAGGGGCCGAGCCGGGCGAAGGTGTCGCTGGGCTCGAACCCGTGGAGGCCGGAGCTGCGCAAGCACGACCTGGCAAGCATCGCTGGGCGCTACGGCGGGGGCGGGCACCCGGTGGTGGCGGCGGTGAGCTTCAAGCCGGGAGAGCTGGAGAAGGCGCGAGCGGCCTACCAGGAAATCCTCGCGGAGCTCTCGAGCTAAGCCCCCTCTCCCACCGGGAGAGGGCAGGGGGTGAGGGTGCCGTGCTCAACACCTCGCCGAGCCACCAGGCAGACAGGCGCGACGATTCTTCCCGCCACCCAGGGGATGCCGTAGCCTGCGCGCCCATGTTGCGGCGCGGCCTGCTCGCTCTCTGCCTCCTGCTCGGTGCCTGTCAGCGCAGCTCTTCGGAGCCCGCGCCGGCGGCGCCTGCCCCGGCGGCACCTGCCACCCCCGTAGCGCACACGGCCCCCCCGTCGCCGGCCGCCGAAGCGGCCAAACCGGATGCCGCGACGCCGGCCATCACCGCGCTGCCCGTGTGCCGTCCCGAGGGCACCACCCCCCTGGAGGCGGCGCGCCGCTACTCCAAAGAGGGGCGCTTCGAGGAGGCGCTGTCCTGCGCGGCCCAGGCCGCGGCGCTCGATCCGGACCTGGCCGAGGCCCACGCCGAGCGAGGCGAGGCGCTCGCGGCGCTGAACCGGGTGCCCGAGGCGCAGATGGCCTTCGCCCGCGCGCTCGCGGTGGATCCGGGCTCTCCGGAGGCGCTCATCGGCGCGGCGAACCTGTACGCCGTGCAGTTGCCCTCCACGCGCGAGCGGGACGAGCTGGGGCTGCTGTACGCCGAGCGGGGGCTGTCGCAGCCCGGAACGCCGCACCTGGCGGCCGAGTTCGCGCTCGTCTCCTCCATGGCCTTCAACGACCTGGGCATGGCGGAGGACGCCCTGGCCCGTGCCGCCGTGGTGCTCGCCCGGGAGCCGAACAACCTGGCGGCCACCTACGAGCGGGCGCTGGCCCTCTTCGAGCTGTGCCGCTTCGCCGAGGCGAAGGCGGCCTTCACGCTGCTGCTGAACGACCCGGAGCACGGGGCCCACTCGCACCAGCACCTGGGGCTGCTGCTCGAGCGCGAGGGCAAGTGGAAGGAAGCGCAGACCCACTTCGACAAGGCCCGGCAGCTGATGCCCGAGGACTTCCCCCCACCGACGCTGCTCAGCGAGGACGAGTTCCGCGCGGCGGTGATCCGGGCGGTGGAGGCGCTGCCCGAGGACATGCGCAAGGACCTGAAGGGCGTGCCGGTGATGACCGAGGAGCTGCCCGCGGACGCGGATCTGATGTCCGGCGAGCCGCCGTTGTCGCCCACGATTCTGGGCCTGTTCCGGGGCCCGCCGCTGAAAGAGCCATGCGATGGCACGGAGACGCCGTGCCGCTCGATGGTGCTCTACCGCCGCAACCTGGCGCGCGCGGTGCGCAGCCAGGCGGAGCTGCTGGAGCAGATTCAGGTGACGCTGCTCCACGAAGTAGGCCACCTGCGTGGCGAGGACGACGAGGAACTGGCCGCCCGCGGCCTGGAGTGAGCCCATGAGCGGCAAAGCCCTTCCCACCGCGCGAGTGAGCCTCAAGGGCGCCAAGAGCCTGCGCCGGGGCAACCCCTGGCTCTACCGCACCGAGCTGGCCGAGCCCCCGAACGTCAAGACGCCCGGCGCGGTAGTGGCGGTGGTGGACCCGCAGGGCAACCCCATTGGCCAGGCCTTCTACGCCCAACGCTCGCCGCTGGCGTTGCGCCTGCTCACGCGCAAGCCCGCCACCGAGGAGCCGGTGGATGACGCCTTCTTCCGCCGCCGCCTGGAGGCCGCGCTGGCCCGCCGCGCGCCGCTGAAGCACCGAGACGGCCTGCGGCTGGTGCACGGCGAGGCGGACCTGCTGCCGGGCCTCTTCGTGGACCGCTACGGCGCGGGCCTCACGCTGCAGACGCTCTCCGAGGGCATGGACGCGCGCAAGCAGTGGGTGGCGCGGGTGCTGGCGGAGCTGACCGGGGCCACGCACGTGGTGTGCCGGGACGATGCCTCGGGCCGGGACTTCGAGAGCCTGCAGCGCCACGTGGTGATGTTGCACGGCACCGGCGAGGCGCGCTTCACCTACCACGAGGGGGAGAACCTCTTCGAGGTGGACCTGCTGGGCGACATGAAGACGGGGGCCTTCCTGGATCAGGTGGACAACCACCTGCGCGCGGGTGAGCTGGCCCGCGGCGAGGGGCTGGACCTGTTCAGCTACCACGGAGGCTTCGCGCTGGCGCTCGGCCGCTCGTGCTCCTCGGTGCTCGCGGTGGAGCAGGACCCGAAGGCCGCCGAGCGCGCCCAGCAGAACGCCGCGCGCAACGGGCGCGGCAACGTGACGGTGGAGCCGGGCAATGCCTTCGACGTGCTGCGGCGCTTCGCCGACTCGGGCCGCCGCTTCGACACGGTGGTGCTGGACCCGCCGGGGCTGGCCAAGCGCCGCGAGGGCCTGGCCACGGCGCTGCGCGCCTACCACGAGCTGAACCTGCGGGCCTTCAAGTGCCTGCGGCCCGAGGGGCTGCTCGTCACGTGCTCCTGCTCGGGCAAGCTCACCCGCGAGGCCTTCGAGGAGATGGTGCTCTCGGCGGCCGAGGACGCCAAGCGTCCGGTGCAGATCCTCGAGCGGCGCGGTGCGGGGCTGGATCACCCGGTGCTCGGAGGCTTGTCCGAGACCGAGTACCTCAAGGCGCTCTACGTCCGCGTGCTCTGAGTCACGCGGCGCGGCGGCAGGGCAGCGAGACTTCGAAGGTGGAGCCCTCGCCCAGGCGGCTCACCACCCGGATGTCGCCTCCCAGCGCGTCGACGATCTGCTTGCAGATCCACAGCCCGACGCCGAACCCGCTGTAGTGCCGGTCCGTCACCGCTCGCTCGAAACGCTCGAAGATGCGGGCATGGTCGTCGGGGGAGATGCCGATGCCCCGGTCCCTCACGGCCAGCAGGGCCTGGGTGCCATCGGTCGAGACCGTCACCTCGATGGGCTGTCCCGCCCCGTACTTGAGCGCGTTGTGCAGCAGGTTGGTGATCACCTGATCCAGCCGTGAGCGATCCCACGTGCCGAACACGGCCCCCGAGGCATTCAGGGTGAGTGGGCACCTGGCTCGGAAGAGGTCATGGGCCATCCGCTCCTGTACCTCGCGCGTGAGTTCCAGCAGATCGACCTCCTCCAGACGGAAGGCGAGCTTTCCGGCCGTGAGCCGCGAGAGGTCCAGCAAGTCACTCACCAGGGACTCGAGCCGCTGCACGTTGCGCGCCACTGCGGTCACCTTGGAGGTGAGCCGGGGGACTGGCTCCTCCTGCGTGGAGAAGGCGCTCAGCTCGCGCTGGAGCGACTGGACCTGGAGCTTCATGGCCGTGAGCGGCGTGCGCAGCTCGTGAGCGGCCACGGACAGAAACTCGTCGCGCTGGACCACCGCCTGCTGCGCGCGGGTGTAGAGCCGCGAGCGCTCGAGGGCCTGGGCGCACTGAGCCACCATGGTGGACATCAGCGTGCGCTCGGCCGTATCGAATGCGCGGGCCGTCGTGAAGCGCACGTAGAGCACTCCCAGCGGCTGGCCCCGTGCCAGCAACGGCAGCGCCGCGGCCGCGTTATAGCCAGCCTCCGAGGCCGACTGGCGCAGCGCGGGGTATGCCTCGGTGAAGCTCGCGAGGTTCCTGAAGTAGACCGACGAGCGTTCCCGGAAGGCGAGCGTCGCCGGGTTGTCCGCCGTGACGGGCAGTCTCCGGAAGCGATCGAGCACGTGCGGCGCGTGGGTGTGGCCCACGTGGGCCACAATCTCCAGCTCCGTGCCGGAAGGGGTAGGCAGCATCAACGAGCCGGCGGCTCCCTCCATCGAGGCCACCGCGAGGTTGGCGACCACCGCCGCCACCTCCTCGGGCGTCGCCGCGCTCGACAGTGCCGCGGTGACCTCCTGCAGCCGCTCCGTGCGCGAGGCCGCCTGCGCCAGCCGCCGCAGATCCTCGTGGTGCGTGGCATGAAGCTGGGCCCCATCCAGCGCCAACGCCGCGCAGTCGGCAATGGCTTCGATGAGATCCCGGTCCTCCTGGGTATAGGGCTCGCTGCCCGGATCGCGCGCCAGCCAGAGCGCGCCATGCACGCGCTCCTTGCCGCACAGCGGGACGACCAGCAGGCTGTGCACGCCTACACGTTCGAGGTACGTGAGGTATTCCGGCACGACGAGGCCGCGCAGGCCCGCCAGATCCGCCTGGGGCAGGAAGAGCGTCTCCCCCGAAGAGGTGGCCTGGCCCACCATTCCCTCGCCGACGCGCAGCCGCCGCGCCAGGTTGATCCGCTCGATGAGCGCTCGCCGTGAGGGATCCCGATGCCGGATCGTCACCGGATCCAGCAGCGTGTCGTCCGCCGAGCGCAGGTAGGCGGCACAGCCATCCCCCAGCACCTCGGTAATCTGGCTGGCCACGGTGTCGAGCACCACCTCGAGGTCCGGATGGGCCTCCGCCAGCCGCCGGGAGATATCCACCAGGATGTGGAGCCGCGCCGCCGCTCCGGACGGAGAGCCTGAGCCAGCCGGCCCTGCCGGGGTGCCGGAAGGACCTGCGTCGGGAGAAGTTCGCTGGAGCCTTGAGCGTGCGGTCACCGGGCGGCCTCCTTCGCGGTGGTGGTGGCGGGCAACCCATCCAGCAGCCCCATCCGGTCCTTCAGGCGCAGCACGCGCCGGACCGCCGCGTCCAGCTGCTCGCGCATCTTCGGCTCCGACTCGGCCAGGCCCATCAGGATGCCGAAGTAGTCCAGGCCCTTGTTCCAGTCCGGCGGCGCGGTGGTGAGGATGAGGTCATTGCCCGCCAGGAACGCCTGCCGCACCACCTCTTCCTGCGGGGCGCCAATCTGCTCGGCCAGCGCGCGAATGGCCACGTCATCGGTCACGCTGATCCACCCATGCTCATGGGCCATGGAGACGAGCGCGGGCTCGAGGATGGCGGGCTTCTGGCCGAAGCGCGTGTAGACGATGTTCGACATCATCACCCCGCCCAGGTACCGGTCCGCGGCACGGAAGATGGCGGCCTCCTGGCGCACGCGGGCCTCGTCCCAGTCGGCCAGGGCGCGATGATGGTCGGAGTCGGCATCCAGGTCTCCATAGCCGGGGAAGTGCTTGCCAATGGCGACCACGCCCTGCCTGGCCAGGCCGCGGGCAAACGCGGTGGCCTTCTTCTTCACCACCTCGGGGTCTCCCGCGAAGGCGCGCCCGTTGCGGAACATGTGGCCCGAGGGCGCCACGTCGAACACGGGGGCGAGGTTCATGTTCAGCCCCACTTCGCGCATCGCCGTGCCCACCCGTGCGCCCCACGCCTCCACCTCGGTGTCCGGCAGGGCCGCCATCTCCCGCGCTCCCGGCAGTGCCTTGAGGGCAGGGTGCCGGTCCAGGCGGTTGAAGCCGCCGCCCTCGATGTCCACCGCGAAGAAGGGCGGAATGCGGGCCCGCGAGCGGCTGGACTGGATGCGCTCCTTCGCCGCGTCGATCTTCCTCAGCGTGCTGCCTACGAACAGCACGCCGCCCACCTCCACCGGACCGTCCTTGCTGATCTGCGGATAGGCGAGGAGGAGCTGGCCCACCTTCTCGCGCAGGCTCAGCGACTGGAGCACCCGCTCCACGCGGGCCTCGTCCGCGGTGCGCTCGACGAAGCCCTTGCGCGCCTTCGGCTGGGCAGTGGCCTCGCCGAAGAGGAAGAGCACCACGAGCGTTAGGAGGACGGGCGATGAACGAATCACTGCGCGCATGGACCGCAGTCTTTCACAAAGGCCTGGGAACCCCGTTTCCCGAAGGAAGCGCGGGGCCTTTACGGCACCACACCGCCCAGGCAAGCTCAGGAAAACAGGAATTCCTAACTACCCCGTAACCCAAACCGAGAAGAGGAACCCCATGCGTCTGAACCGTACCGTCTTCACCCTGGTGGGAGCCGCGCTGCTGGCGGGCTGTGGCGCCGAGCAGCCCAGCGAGAGCGAGGGAGCACCCGAGGGCCTCGTAGGAGAGGCCCTCCAGGTCGAAGCGGAGGCCGGGGAGCGGGAGCTCACGGCCCAGGCCTACTGCGATGACGTGCTGACCTGGAACACCTCGTGGGCAAGCTTCGAGAGCCAGGTGCTCACGCTGGTGAACCAGCGGCGCGCGGCGGGCGCCACGTGCGGCGGGGTGGTCAAGCCGCCGGCGCCCTCGCTCACCTTGAACGCGAAGCTGCAGTGTGCCGCGCGCAAGCACTCCAAGGACATGGGGCTCAAGAACTACTTCAGCCACACGGGCCTGGATGGCTCGACCTTCACCCAGCGCATCACCTGGGCCGGCTACACCCCGTACCGGTATGCGGGCGAGAACATCAGCGCGGGCTACACCACCCCGGCCGAGGTCGTGAACGGGTGGATGGCCAGCGCCGGCCACTGCAACAACATCATGAACCCCAACTTCCGGAACCTCGGCGTGGGGTACTTCTACGGGACGACCAGCACCTACAAGCACTACTGGACGCAGAACTTCGGCGCCCAGTAGGCCCGGTGCCGCGGGGCGGCCGCTGCCGCTTAGTAGCGGTAGTGGTCGCTCTTGTACGGCCCTTCCTTGGCCACGCCAATGTACTTGGCCTGCTCCTCGGTCAGGTCGGTCAGCATGGCGCCCAGCTTCTTGAGCTGCAGGCGCGCCACCTTCTCATCCAGGTGCCGGGGCAGCATGTACACGCCCGGCTTGTACTTGTTCGGGTTGGCGAAGATCTCCACCTGCGCCAGCACCTGGTTGGCGAACGACGAGCTCATCACGTAGCTGGGGTGGCCGGTGCCGCAGCCCAGGTTCACCAGGCGGCCCTGCGCCAGCAGGATGATGCGCTTGTTGTCCGGGAAGATGATGTGGTCCACCTGCGGCTTGATGTTCTCCCACTTGTACTGCTTGAGGCTCGCCACATCGATCTCGTTGTCGAAGTGGCCGATGTTGCACACGATGGCGTTGTGCTTCATCGCCTTCATGTGCTCGTGGGTGATGACGCGGAAGTTACCCGTGGCGGTGACGAAGATGTCCGCCTTGTCCGCCGCGTACTCCATCGTCACCACGCGGTAGCCTTCCATGGCCGCCTGCAGCGCGCAGATGGGGTCGATCTCGGTCACCCACACCTGGGCCTGCAGCCCGCGCAGCGCCTGCGCCGAGCCCTTGCCCACCTCGCCGTAGCCGGCCACCACGGCGACCTTGCCGGCGATCATCACGTCGGTGGCGCGCTTGATGCCGTCCACCAGCGACTCGCGGCAGCCGTAGATGTTGTCGAACTTCGACTTCGTCACCGAGTCGTTCACGTTGATGGCGGGGAACTTCAGCTTCCCCTCCTTGGCCATCTGGTACAGGCGGTGCACGCCCGTGGTGGTCTCCTCGGTGACGCCGCGGATGTTCTGGGCCACCTTCGTGTACCAGCCGGGCTTGCTCGCCAGGCGCTTCTTGATCGACGCGAAGAGGAACTCCTCCTCCTCGCTGCCCGGGTTGTTGAGCACCGACGGATCCGTCTCGGCCTTGCTGCCCAGGTGCACCAGCAGGGTGGCGTCGCCGCCGTCGTCGAGGATCATGTTCGGCGTGCCGCCATCGGCCCACTCGAAGATGTTGTGGGTGTACTCCCAGTACTCCTCGAGCGACTCGCCCTTGTAGGCGAACACCGGGGTGCCGCCCGCGGCGATGGCGGCGGCGGCGTGGTCCTGCGTGGAGAAGATGTTGCACGAGGCCCAGCGGATCTCCGCACCCAGCGCCTCGAGCGTCTGGATGAGCACCGCGGTCTGGATCGTCATGTGCAGCGAGCCGGCAATCCGCGCGCCCTTGAGCGGCTGCGTCTTGGCGAACTCATCGCGGATCGCCATGAGCCCGGGCATCTCGGTCTCGGCGATGGCGATCTCCTTGCGGCCCCAGTCGGCCAGGGAGATATCGGCCACCTTGTAATCGGTGAACTTCTTCAGATCGGCAACAGCCCTCATGGTGGTGCTCCTGATTGGCAGGGGGCTGAATGCCGAGGAGGCGGGCTCTTGCTCGCTTCCCGGGCAGACAGCCACGAGTCAGCGAGCGCCGTTACAAAACCTGAGCCTGGCGGGGGAGGGCCCCCGTTGCAGCGCTCCTCAGGATGGAGACACCCTACAACAAGAGACGTGGGGCTCGGTAGCGGGAACCTTCGGGCGCCCGGCTCCCCGCCCCGTCAGTAGGCCCAGGCCCCGATGGAAAACGCGTGTGTCACCTTGTGGTTGAGCCACAGGGTGAGCGCGGCCACGCTCCAGCGCAGCCACGCGGGCCGGGCAGCGAACCAGTCCCCCACGAAAAAGAGCAGGGGGAAGAGCACGGCGCCGAAGCGGAACGCGTTCCCCAGGTCTCCCTGGGGCAGCATGATGGCGATCGACAGCAGGCCGTAGGCTCCCAACACGGAGCGCTGGCGCAGCAGCGCCACGGAGGCGGCCAGCAGCACGGCGGCGAAGAGGTTGCGCAGGCCCAGCCACCATCCGGGCTCGTGCCAGTCGTTGCCGAACCAGAGCCCACGGATAGCGCCCCACAGCGAGCCGGCGCCGTGCCAGTGCCGCTGGGCGTGCATGTGCGCCAGGGCATCGCCCGTGCTCATCCATTGGAAGGTGAGAAAGCCCAGGAACGACGCGAATGCCACGCCACCCACCAGGGCGAAGCGCGTGAGCCGCTCGCGCCAGGAGCCTGCCCCCATCGCCAGCAGCGCCGCCGCGGTCACCGCCACGAAGACGCCCTGGTTGCGCGTCCACACGCCCAGCGCGGCGAAGAGCACCGTCCACAGCACCCGGCCATCCCAGGCGGAGATCAGCGCGCCGAAGGATAGCAGGAGGAACAGGCCCTCGGTGTGGTGCGAGTGCAGCGCGAAGCTGGCGGGGCTGTAGAGAAAGAAGAACCAGCCCCAGAGGGTCCGAGGCGTCAGCGGCGAGGAGGCCTCGGGCCGCAAGCCGCGCCGGGCCACCCAGGCGGTGAACCCCAGCAGGCACAGCGTGGACAGCACGGTGCCCAGCACCTGCGGAGGCAGCGTGCCCCCGAGCGCCGTGCGCACCAGCCACACCAGGCCCGGGTAGAGCGGCAGGAACGCCCGCAGGGCCGGGTCATAGCCCTCGGTGATGATGACGCTATAGAGGTGGGAGTCCCATCGGTCCAGGGCGGTGAGCAGCCCGAACCCCCGGCGGGTGGACGTCGACGCCCACAGCCCGAAGTGGTGCACCAGCATCAGCCCGGTGAGTCCCAGGGCCAACCCCGGAGTCACCCTGGGGCCCGGGGGAGATACCGCTGGTGCTGTCTCCAAGGGGCTCAAGCGCGCGGCACCCTAACAGGCTGGTGTCCATGGCGCTGCAGATGCTCAAGGAAGCGTGAGCCGCGCATACACTCCGCGCATGATCCGAACCTCTGCACGCAAGTCGGCTGCTCCGAAGGTATGGCTGGCCGTGGGCCTGGCCCTGGTGTCTCTCACCGCCTGGGCGAAGGGAACGGCCACCTCACCTCGGGCGAAGTATTACGCCGCGCTCAAGCAACTGCGGGCCAGTGAGAAGGGCGAACTCGAGCCCGTGTACCGCCTCGGGCTCGAGGCCGCTGGGTGGCTGGAGGGCAAGCTCTCCGAACGTGACGAGGCCCGGGCGGCGGGAAAACCGGAGAAGGACTTCGACGACACGCTCGAAGGTTTCACCGTCAGCACCGAGGAGATCCTCTCCGCCGTTCCCGATCCAGACTTCTTCCTCAAGCTGGCCAGGGCCAAGGGCATGCCCGCAGACGTGGCTTTCTTCGAGAACCGCCGCCGGACCTATCCCGACGCGGACGCGTGGGCCGTGTACCGGGAGCAGCAGACGGACGCCACCGGGTGCGAGCGGTTCCAGTCACCGGAACTCATCCCCCTCTACCGGGCCTGGAAGGAGTACGCGGCGAAGTACCCCAAGGCCTACACGGAAGAGGTGCACCTGGAAGTCATGAGCATCGAGAGGATGATGACCCGAGGCTCCTGCGCCTGCGGCAAGAAGGAGGAGGTCCTCGCGGGCTTCGAGGCGTTCATCCGCGCCTTCCCGGAGGCCGCCCTCACCCCCAAGGTGAAGGCACGCCTCGAGACCCTCAAGTCCGGCAAGTCGAACATGCGCTACCAGTGCGTGGAGTGACTCAGGTGATGCCCAGCTCCTTGCGCAGCCGGTTCACCACCTTGAAGTACTCGGTGCGGCTGAAGGGCACGTTGAGGATGTGGAAGTCCTTCTTGGACAGGCCCACGCACCCGAAGCAGTAGTTACAGTCCTGCAGGTTCTTGCAGAGGATGAGGTACGCGCTGCTCGCGCAATTCTCGCACTGGATGCAGTACGCGCACGCATTGCAGCTCTTCGAGTCCACGCAGTGCGAGCAGTTGTTGCACAGCTCGCACCGCACGCAGTGCGTGCAGTGGTAACAGCTGTCGCAGTCCTTGCAGAACATGCAGTTGGCGCAGCGCTGGCACCCCTCGCACGAGTACGAGCCCGGGTTGCCCGGGTCCGCTGCGAAGCCCTTGGCCAGCTTCTGGAACTGCTCCATGAACTCCCGCTTGCCCAGCGCCCCCACCGCCTCTCGCGCCGCCGCCTCTTCTTTGAGCGACTCAGGCGTGGGAGTCGCGGCGCGCGTTCCTTTCTCCTTCACTCGGGAAACTCCTTCCAATTGCTCAGGGACTTACCGCAGCTGCGCCAGCCCGGCGAGATCGATGCCTCGCGCCACCCGCCGCACCTCCACCGTGCCGGGGAAGCCGCGGCTCGTCACCGCCACCACGTAGCGGTCCCCCACCAGCAGGTTCGCCTCCGCCGTGGCCTCCGATGCGTCGTAGCGCACGAAGCCCACCGCCGCATCCCAGAAGATGGGGGCCGTCGGGTCGCTCTCCGGCCGGCCCTTCGCGTCCTCGGCCGCCTTGCGGATGGCCTTGGCGATCTTCGTCCCCAGGGTGGTGTCCACGATGCGCACCTTCACCTCGCGGTCCTCACCCCGGAAGAAGGTCCGCTCGGCCTCGCTGACGGACACCTCCCCGTACTTACCGGTGGAGCCCTCGGTGCTGGACTCGGTGAAGCCGTCCAGCTCCTCCGGAAGAAAGGGCGCCAGATCCTTGAAATACACGCAGGGTGCGGCGGCCACGGCCTCCGGGGTGACAGCGGGTGCTTCCTGAGCGGTACGGCGGCCTTCCGAACAACCGAAGCCCAGCGCGAGCGCGAGCAGGAGCGGGGCCATTTGGGATTTGATATCGCGCACGGACCCGATCAAAAGGTATCCCCGCGCGGCGCGCAATGGACCTCTCGAAGCTCAACCCTCCCCAGAGAGAAGCAGTCGTCACCACCGAGGGCCCCCTGCTGGTGCTGGCGGGGGCTGGCAGCGGCAAGACGCGCGTCATTACTCACCGCATCGTCCACATCCTCGACCGGAAGCCCGGAGGGGCCACCGCTCGCAACATCCTGGCCGTCACCTTCACCAACAAGGCCGCCACCGAGATGAAGGAGCGGCTGGTGAAGATGGCGGGTCCCCGCGCACAGGGTGTCCTGGTGTGTACCTTCCACGCCTTTGGTGCGGAGATGCTCCGGGAGGACATCCACCGGCTGGGCTGGCCGAAGAAGTTCGCCATCGCGGACATGGGCGACCAGCTGGCGCTGATCCGCCGGGCCATGCGCGACAACAAGGTGGATGACCGGAGCTTCGACGCGCGCAAGGTGCTCACCCTCATCTCCAAGGCGAAGAACTCGGGGCAGTCGCCCCAGCCCAAGCCGGAGGGGATGGGGGACGACTACGATCTCATTACCCACATGGTGTACCCGGGCTACCAGCTGGCGCTGAAGGCGCAGGGCTCGGTGGACTTCGACGACCTGCTGCTGCTGCCGGCGCGGCTGCTGAGCGAACACGAGGACCTGCGAGAGAAGTACACCCGGCGCTTCCGCTACCTGCTGGTGGACGAGTTCCAGGACACGAACCTGGCGCAGATGAACCTGCTGCGGCTGCTGGCGGGCGAGGCGCAGAACGTGTGCGCGGTGGGAGACGACGACCAGGCCATCTACAGCTGGCGCGGCGCGGAGGTGAAGAACATCCTCCAGTTCGACAGTCACTTCCCGGGCACGAAAGAGGTCCGGCTGGAGCAGAACTACCGCTCCATGCAGACGGTGCTGGACGCGGCCAAC
Source organism: Myxococcaceae bacterium (assembly GCA_036389955.1). GTDB lineage: Bacteria > Myxococcota > Myxococcia > Myxococcales > Myxococcaceae > DATHBR01. The sequence goes on along the minus strand of DASVVJ010000112.1, from coordinate 38,880 downwards.
GCGGTCATCGCGAAGAACCCGGAGCGCAAGGCCAAGCGCATGTGGACGGACCGCGCGGGTGGCGAGCGCATCCGGGTGGTGACGTGCCCCAACGAGGAGGAGGAGGCACGCTACGTCTCGTACGAGATCCAGAAGAACATCGCCCTGGGCATCCCGGCGGACGAGATCGCCGTGCTCTACCGCACCAACGGCCAGTCGCGGCCCATCGAGGAGGCGCTGCGCGAGAAGGGCATCGCCTACGAGGTGGTGGGCGGCAGCGAGTTCTTCGACCGGCGCGAGGTGAAGGACGTGATCGCCTACTTCAAGGTGATCGCCAACCCGCGGGACGAGGTGAGCCTGTTGCGCATCGTCAACGTGCCGGCGCGCGGCATTGGCGACGTGACGATGGAGCGGCTGCACGGGCACGCCCGGGCGGACGGCGTCTCGCTCTGGGAAGCGATGGAGCGCTCCGAGGGGTACGAAGACCTGCCTGCGGGCTCGGGGGGGAAGGTCCGCGAGTTCCTCCGGCTGATCGAGCGCTACCGGGGCCTGTTCGAGGGCGGAAACCTGGCGCAGGTAACGCGCCAACTCCTGGAAGAGATCGGCTTCAAGGAAGCGGCACGCTCCATGGCCCTCTCGGTCACCTCGGCGGACAAGAAGCTCAAGTCGGTGGAGCAGGTGCTCAACTCGCTCGAGGCCTTCGAGAAGCGAGAGGGGAAGAAGGCCAGCCTGCTCACCTACCTCAACCGCCTGAGCCTGGACACCCGGCAGGAGGAAGAGGAGGTGCCCGGCAGCAACCGGCGCGTCACCCTGATGACGGTGCACGCCTCCAAGGGCCTGGAGTACCGGCTGGTCTTCTTCATCGGCATGGAAGAGGACCTGATGCCCCACAAGGGCATGCAGGGCGAGCCGCAGAACCTCGAAGAGGAGCGCCGGCTCTGCTACGTGGGCATCACCCGGGCCAAGGAGCTGCTCTATTTGACGCGGGCCGCCATCCGGGTGAAGCGGGGCAAGGAAGTCCCGTGTACTCCCTCGCGTTTCCTGGAGGATCTGCCCCCCGAGGTGGTGGAGCGGATTGACCTGGACGCCCCCCGCAAGGGCGAGCCCACCGTCCAGGAGAAGAACTTCTTCGCCAACCTGAAGGAGCGCTTCAAGGCCAAGGGACCAGGCGGGGGGACAGGCGGGAAAGCGGGCCCTCCCCAGGGGGAAAGTGGGGTTTGACGACGCCGCAAGCGGTGCGGTCTTGACTTACCCCCTCGGTCCTCCTAAGAGGGTCGGCCTTTCCGGGCCTCTCCCTTGGAGTTTTTGGGCAGGTCCCGTGGTTGGTTCGACTATGTCAGGCGGTCTGTCCAAGCGGCCGCCGCAGCAGCGTTTTGGAGTTCATACAATGTCGCAGAGGACCTACAGCGCGAAGGCAGGGGACATCAAGCGCGAGTGGCACGTCATCGATGTCTCGGACAAGGTGCTGGGCCGCGCCGCCAGCCAGATCGCCACCCTTCTGAAGGGCAAGCACAAGGCGACCTACACCCCGTCCATCGACACCGGTGATCACGTCATCGTCATCAACGCCGAGAAGGTGAAGGTGACCGGTACCAAGGAGCAGGCGAAGCAGTACTACCGCCACCCGCGGGCTGGTTTCCCGGGCGCCCTGAAGATCACCAACCTGGCGAAGCTGCGCCAGCGGCACCCCGAGGACATCATCATCAACGCCGTGCGCCGTATGCTTCCGCGCAACGCGTTGGGCCGCCAGATGATGACCAAGCTCAAGGTCTACGCCGGTAACACCCACCCGCACGCGGCTCAGAAGCCCGCCGCGCGCGAGGTCGAGGCGTAACCCTTCTCCCCACCTTCTGAAATACGAGAGCTGAACCTCATGCCTATCAACCCTGAGAATGGTTTCTACGCCACCGGCCGCCGCAAGGAGGCCACCGCCCGCGTGTGGCTCAAGGCCGGCACTGGCGTCGTCACGGTCAACGGCCGCGACATCAACAACTACTTCGGTCGCGAGACCTCCAAGATGGTGCTCTTCCAGCCCCTGGAGATGCTCGAGCACAAGAACAAGATCGACCTCACCGTCAACGTGAAGGGCGGAGGCCTTTCGGGCCAGGCAGGCGCCATCCGCCACGGCATCTCCCGCGCCCTGTGCGCCTTCAACCCGGAGTTCCGTCCGATGTTGAAGAAGGCCGGCTTCCTCACCCGCGATGCTCGCGCGGTCGAGCGCAAGAAGTACGGCCAGCCGGGCGCGCGCCGCCGGTTCCAGTTCTCCAAGCGCTAGCCTGCTCGCTCCATTCCGGAGCCACCCACGGCGGGGGTCCTTTCAAGGGACCTCCGCCGTTGTGCTTTTTGGAACAGGGGGTCTTTTCCCCTCTCACAGGGGCAGTGGTAGGATCGGCGCTGACCATGGAACTCAACGAGATTCTTCAGATCGCGCTCCGCGGTGGCGCCTCCGATATCCACCTCAAGGCCGGACTTCCGCCCATGTTCCGCGTGGACGGCTCCCTCGTGCCCCTCAAGGACGGCAAGCGTCTGCCTCCAGAGGACGTGGCGCGCATGGCGTTCGGCATCATGAACGAGTTCCAGAAGGAGAAGTTCAAGGCGAGCAACGAAGTGGACCTGGCGTACGGCGTGCCGGGCCTGGGCCGCTTCCGCGTGAACATCTTCCAGCAGCGCGGCACCATCGGCTCCGTGCTGCGCGTCATTCCTTTCAAGGTGATGACGATCAAGGACCTGCTGCTGCCGCCCATCCTCGAGAAGATCTGCGGCGAGGAGCGCGGTCTGGTGCTCGTCACCGGCACGACGGGTTCGGGTAAGTCCACCACGCTCGCGGCGATGATCGATCACATCAACGCCAACGAGACCAACCACATCATGACGGTGGAGGACCCGATCGAGTTCCTCATCCGCGACAAGCGCTCGATCATCAACCAGCGCGAGGTGGGCGTGGACACCATGTCCTTCTCGCAGGCGCTCAAGAGCGCGCTGCGCCAGGACCCGGACGTCATCCTCGTGGGCGAAATGCGTGACTACGAGACGATCGAGACGGCGCTCCACGCGGCCGAGACGGGCCACCTGGTGATGTCGACGCTGCACACGCTGGACGCCACGGAGACGATCAACCGCATCGTGTCGGCGTTCCCTCCGCACCAGCAGAAGCAGGTGCGTCTGCAGCTGGCCTCGGTGCTCAAGGCGGTGGTGAGCCAGCGCCTCATTCCGCGCGCGGACGGCAAGGGCCGCGTGGCGGCGGTGGAAATCCTCCGCGTCACCGCGCGCGTGCGCGAGATGATCGAGGACAAGGATCGCACCAAGGAGATCCACGACGCGATTGCGCAGGGCTTCGACTCGTACGGCATGCAGACCTTCGACCAGTCGCTGATGGGGCTGGTGCGCAACGGCCTGGTCTCCTACGAGGAGGCGCACCGCCAGGCGACGAACCCGGACGACTTCGCGCTGCGCTTCTCGGGCATCAGCGGCACGGCGGACTCCAAGTGGGACAACTTCGACGGCAAGGCGGGCGAGTCCCGCCCCGTGCCGGGCTCGGCGGCCTTTGCGCAGAAGGGTGCTCCGGGTGGAGCGCCTCAGGGCCAGCCGGGCGCCGCGCGTCCCGGGGCCACGCCGCCTCCGGCGCCAGGGGCTCGTCCGCCTCCGCCTCCGCCGCAGGCCGCTCAGGGGCGTCCTCCCGCGGCTCCTGGAGCCCGGCCGCCGCCGCCTCCGCCTGCGGCCGCCGGTGGGGACGACGACTTCAGCATCGAGCGCTTCTAGTCAAAGCAGGCAGAAACCCCCTCTCCCTTCGGGAGAGGGGTGGGGTGAGGGTTCCCAAGCCCCGAGGACTCCCACCGTGCCCGCGTGCCCGCTCAGGCGTCCTCGTCGCCGAGCTGCGCGCGCAGCCGCGACAGACGCAGCGGCCCGATGAGGCCCTGCTGTGAGAGCAACTGCAGCAGCTCCACCAGGGCGCGCAGCCGGGCCTCTTGAATCTCCTCCGGCTGCTCCGCGACCTCCGCGTCCACCAGCATCTCCATGTGCTCGGGGTTGATGGGGGCGGGGCCCTCGGACCAGGCCACGTCGAAGAGCGCCTTGGCGATGTGCGCGCGCGCGGTGCGCTCCACGTCGGAGGCGCCTTTGTCCACGAACTTCATGAGCAGCGCATCCACGCCCTCGCGGGTGAGGGCGGCGAGCGCGGGCACCTCACCGAGCGCCTCCTCCACGAAGGGCGCGTCAAACGAGTCCACCTCGTCGTCGTAGCCAAAGGCCTCCTCCAGAAGGATGGAGGCGATGAAGGATTCCGCTTCCTCGGCGCTGGCGCCCTCGGAGACCAGCGCCTCGCGGGCCTTGGCGGTAACGGTGCTGAGCTGAGGCTCCTGAGCGATGGCGCGCGCGGCGGTGTGCGCGGCCAGCAAGACGAGCGAGGCCTGGGCGTCCGAGCTGAGCTTACGGCTGGCGACGCCGAGCACCTCGGAGCGCTGCTGAGGGTGGGCGGCGGCGGTGGCGGTGAAGAGCTGCTCCTCGGGGGAGAGCGGCTCGCCCGCCTTCTCCCGGCGCAGGGTCTCGCGGGCGGCTTCGAGGTCCAGGAAGCGGGCAATCAGGGGGTGCATGCCGCGCCTGTTACCACATGCTAGAGAACAAGCGATGACGACGGAGGAGGACAGCTCCGAGCTCGTGAGGAAGGCGACGGATGCGTGCCTGCGCCTGTTGGCCGTGCGCGCCCGCAGCCGGCACGAGCTGAAGCTCGCCATGGGGCGCAAGGGCTTCTCCGGCCCGGTGCAGGAGCAGGTGCTGGAGAAGCTCCAGGGCCTGGGCTACCTGGACGACGCGCGCTTCGCGCAGGACCGGGCCGCCGCGCTGCTTCGCCGGGGGAAGTTCGGCCCGGCCCAGGTGCTCCAGCGGCTGAAGGCGCACGGCCTGGAGGGCAAGGTGGCGCGTGAGGCGCTGTCCACCGCCAGCGGCGAGGTGGAGTTCGACGCGCTGGCCACGGCGCGGCAGGTGCTCGAGCGCCGGGGGCTGCTGGGCCGTCCGCTTTCGCCCAAAGAGCACGCGCGGGCCGGACGCCTCCTCCACAGCCGGGGATTCTCCGAGGATGTCATCGAGCGGGTGCTCGGAGAACCAGCGCTGGACCCCTCGGGGCGGGACGATTAGCTTGCACGGCGTGCTCATGCGTCTCACCGTTACCTGCCTGACTGCTCTCCTGCTGTGCGCCGGCTGTGCCTCCATGTCCGGAGAGGCTGCTCCTCCCAGCTATGCCTCCCAGGCCGAGGCCAACTTGCGCCTGGGAAACGAGGCCCTGGAGGACAATGACTACCTCCGGGCCGAGCAGTACTTCGAGTTCGTGCGGACGAAGTTCCCCTACCTGGAGGCCTCGAAGGAGGCGGAGCTGCGGCTGGCGGACACCAGCTTCAACCAGGACCGGTTCCCCGAGGCGCGGGAGAAGTACCAGTCCTTCGTGAAGCTGCACCCCACGCACCCCAAGGTGGACTACGCCGCCTACCAGGCCGCGCTCACGCACGTGAAGGAGATGCCCTCCGACTTCATCCTGCTGCCGCCCTCGGAAGAGAAGGACCAGACGGACGTGTTGTCCGCGCTCCGGGCGATGAACGACTTCCTGCGCCAGTACCCGAAGTCGGAGTACGCCGACGAGGCCAAGGTGCACGCGGAGGATGCCAAGCGCCGCATGGCCGAGCACGAGATGTACGTGGCCGCCTTCTACCGCAAGCGCGAGCGCTGGAAGGCGGTGGCCCAGCGCCTGGAGGGCATGCTCAGCCGCTACCCGGGTACGAAGTACGAAGAGGAGGCCCTCTTCTCGCTGCATGATGCCTACGTGAGGCTCAAGGACACCGAGCGCGCCCAGGAGACGCTGCGCAAGGTCATCCAACGGCTGCCGAACACGCCCGCCGCGGATCGGGCTCAGCGTATGCTCGGGTCGTGAGGAGCAGCGAGGACTGGAGCAGGCTGGGCGGCATTCTGATTTTCGCGCTCGCGCTCGGGCTGGCGCTGGCGATGCTGGGGCCTCGGCTGCTGGGCAAGGCCGCCGGGCCCGAGACGGAGATCATCACCTTCCTCAAGAGCACCGAGCAGGACGGCCTCTCGCTGTCTCTCGCAGGTATCCCCACACCGCTCACCGCCCGCCAGCACCGCTTCGCCCTCATCACCGTGCGCGCCGAGCCCGGTGGGCAGCGCGCGGAGGCGCTGGCCACCCTGGACTTCACCGGCACCCTGGGGACCACCCGGGTCAGCTCCCTGGGCGTGGAGCGGGTGCCTTTCATTCTCAAGAATGGAGAGTGGGTGCCGGAGGGGCAGCTGGTGCCGCGGCTGGTGGCGGTGGTGACGGCGCTGGAGGCCCGGCGCCGGGCGCTGGAGGCAGGAGAGATGGAGGCCCTGGCGCGGCTGGCGGCGCCGGCGGACGGCGATGGGGGCGGCACGGTGGAGGTGGGAGGCCCGGAGCTGGAAGCGCTGCGGGCGCTCAAGCAGCGGCGCTACAGGGTTGAAGCCTGGTACCTGCGGCTGGAGCGGGACGAAGCGGTGGCCTCCGAGCACTGGCGACTGGAGGGGGTGTTGCCTTCGCGTCCGGTCGATCAGAAGGGCGAGCGACAGCTGATCTTGATACGAAGAGGCGAGGAATTCTTCTTTTCGCCTTCTCTCATGTAGGCTAGCGCTCCGTGCGCCGGGAGTGCTGTGCCTGGCAAGGTTGGGACATGGACGAGCCGCTCAAGCAACTGCTGACCCTCGGGCGGGGGTACTTCGACAAGAAGCAGTACGCGCAGGCCGAGCAGTACCTGTCGCAGGTGGTCGAGCAGAATCAGTCGTTCGCCGACGTCTACAACATGCTCGGCATCATCTACCACGACCAGGGGCAGTTCGCCCGGGCCCAGCGGGCGTTCGAGGCCGCGCTGCGCGTCAACCCGGCTTATACGGAGGCGGCCCTCAACCTGGCCGTCATCTACAACGACATGGGCAAGTACGCCGAGGCGAAGGAGGTCTACCAGGCCGCCCTCGCCCGGCAGAAGAGCACCCCGGGCGACATGGACCCCTACGTGAAGGGGAAGATCGCCAACATGTATGCCGACATTGGCGACGTGTTCGCCTCCAACGGCGGGTGGCCCCAGGCCATCGAGGAGTACCAGCGGGCGCTGGCGTTGTGCCCTCAGTTCGTGGACATCCGGGTCAAGCTGGGCGATGCCTTGCGGGACGCGGGCCGTCACGACGAGGCAATCAAGCAGTTCGAGCAGGCGATTGATCAGAATCCCTCGTTCATGCCGGGTCGCGTGCATTACGGAATCGCGCTTTACTCGGCGGGGCGGCGCGCGGAGGCGGTGAAGGTGTGGGACGACGTGCTGGTGCGCAGCCCCGGCAACAAGAGCGCGCAGATGTATCTGAATCTGGTGAAGGAGCCGGCGGGGAAGGCCGAGCAGGCGGGCTGATATCCATGGAAACCCTCTTCATCGAGGTCTCGGTACCGTGAGCACTCCGAGTGGGTCGGCGAAGGCTTTCGCCCTCAAGTTCATCTCCGGGAAGTATCAGGGGGGCGAGTTCCCTCTGAAGACGGACAAGCAGATCGTCATTGGCCGCTCGAGCGAGCTGGACATGGTGCTCGTGGAGGACATGGTCTCGCGCAAGCACGCGAAGATTCAGGTCTCCAACGGCGCCATCACCATCGAGGATCTCGGCTCGACCAACGGCACCTTCGTCAACGGCGAGAAGGTGAAGCAGGCGCGGCTGAAGGAGGGGGACCGAATCCTCATCGGCACCTCGATCCTCAAGCTGATCCACCAGGGCGCGGACTCGGCCAACGTGGACGAGAGCATGGCGAAGCAGAAGCTGGAGGAGGCGGCCGCGGCTCAGGCGGCACGCTCCACCAAGACTTCGTCCATGACGGGCAAGATCGAAGAGATCCCGCTGCCGGACCTGCTGCAGCTGTTCCACACGTCGAAGAAGAACGGCGTGCTGGTGATCAGCAACGAGCGCGAGGGCAAGATCTATCTGCGCCAGGGCCGCGTGTACTACGCGGTGATCGACGAGAACCACAACCTGGGTCCGCAGAAGAGCTTCAACCGCATCATCACCTGGGAGACGGGCGACTTCGAGCTGCGCCCGGCCGACACCCAGGAGTTCATGGTGGAGATGGACTCGTCCACCGAGGCGCTGTTGATGGACGCGCTGCGCCAGCTCGACGAGTTCAAGCGCATTCAGCCGAGCCTGCCGGACCTGAACGGGCCCATCCGGCTGGCCCAGCCGATGACGGCGCCGCTCAAGGAGCTGACGCCGGAGCTGATGGACGTGCTGCAGTTGGTGCACAACTACGGCACCTTGAACGGCGTGCTGGACCACTCGGACCAGGACGACGTGCTGACGGCCGAGGCGGTGCTGCAGCTGATCAAGCGCGATTACGTGCAGATGGGGTGAGGGGAACCATGGCTGACGAACAGGGAAAGCCCAAGCGCCTGACGGAATTGAGTCACTGCGCGGGTTGAGCGGCCAAGATCCGGCCCGCCGATCTGGCGCAGGTCCTGCGCCAACTGAAGACTGCGCAGGGACCGCACGCGCTGGTGGGCTTCTCCACCAACGATGACGCGGCCGTGTACCGTCTGGCGCCCGGCCTGGCCGTGGTGGAGACGGTGGACTTCTTCCCTCCGGTGGTGGACGACCCGTTCCAGTTCGGGGCCATCGCCGCGGCCAACGCGCTCTCGGACATCTACGCGATGGGCGCCCGGCCGCTGTTCGCGCTCAACCTGGTGGGCTTTCCGAAGGAACTGCCGCTCAAGATTCTCTCGAAGATCCTCGCGGGCGGACAGGCGAAGGCGGACGAGGCGGGCATTCCCATCCTGGGTGGGCACAGCGTGCAGGACCCCGAGCCCAAGTACGGCATGGCCGTCACCGGTGTGGTGCACCCGAAGAAGGTGCTGACCAACGCGGGCGCGAAGCCGGGGGACGTGCTCATTCTCACCAAGCCGTTGGGCTCGGGCATCGCCACCACGGCGATCAAGCGGGGCGTGGCCTCCAAGGCGCTCACCAAGCAGGTGGTGGCGGTGATGTCCGCGCTGAACCGGGCCGCGGGCGAGACGTTCGCCTCGGGCAAGTTCAAGGTGAACGCGCTCACGGACGTGACGGGCTTCGGGCTGCTGGGCCACCTGCTGGAGATGATGACGGGAGCCAAGGCGCGGGCCGCGCTGGCGCTGGAGCGCATCCCCATCATCCAGGAGGTGCCGGCGCTGGCCTCGCAGGGCGTGGTGCCTGGGGGGACGAAGAGCAACCTCGCGCACGTGAAGAAGCGCGTGCGCTTCCCCGAGGGACTGCCCGAGGAGATTCAGTGGGTGCTCGCCGACGCGCAGACCAACGGCGGGCTGCTGGCCTCGGTACCGGCGAAGGACGCGCGCAAGGCGCTCATCGCCCTGGAGAAGGCCGGAGTGGACGCGGCGCTCATCGGCGAAGTGTCGAGCGGGCGGCCAGGCATCGATGTGGTGGGATGAGGGCAGGGGACCGGGGATTCACCCCAGGGCCCGGCCTTCGGTAGCATCCGGAGCAGCATGACGCTCCGCACCATTGCCTCCCTTGCGCTGCTGTTGTTGGCCACCTCCTCGCTTGCGGGGCCTCGCATCGTCATCGACGCGGGGCACGGCGGCTCGCAGGAGGGGGCGAAGGGGCCCGGGAGCCTGCTCGAGAAGGAGGTCGTGCTCCAGATCGCCAAGAAGTTGAGGGCGAAGCTGGAGAAGGAGGTGGGGGCCACGGTGTTCCTCACCCGCGAGAAGGACGGTACGCTGCCGTTGCCCAACCGGGTGGAGTTCACCAACGCGAAGCGGCCGGACATCTTCCTGTCCGTCCACGCCAACTCGATGCCCACCCGGAAGCTGCGCGAGCGCATCGAGGGCATCGAGACGTACTTCCTGTCCGCCTCGGCCTCGGGAGAGCGGGCGAGCGCGGTGGCAGCCCGGGAGAACGCAGAGGCGCCGGTGTCCCAGGCGTCGGAGAACGACTCCACGCTGAACTTCATCCTCAAGGATCTGGTGCGGATGGAGGCGCACGCGGGCTCCTCGCGGCTGGCGTACTTCATCCACCAGCAGCTCATTGGCGCCACGGGAGCCACGGACCGTGGAGTCCACCAGGCGCCCTTCTACGTGCTGACGGGAGTGGGGGCGCCGGCGGTGCTCATCGAGGTGGGCTACATCTCGCATCCCGAGGAGGGCCGGCGGCTGGGAGGCGGCGAGTACCAGGAGAAGCTGGCCACGGCGATCACCGAGGGCGTGAAAGAGTTCCTGGCCGAGCAGCGCAAGCGCGACAGCGCCCCGGCGGTAGCTGCTCCCGAGAAGACAGAAGAGGCCGCGCCAGTGGCCACCCCCGCTTCTCTCTAGCGCCGAGAGGGGGTGGCTCTGCTAGAGAGGCGGCTCTCTCTTGCCCGAGGAGCTGCCCGTGAGGTCCTTCAACCGTGGTGCGCTGGAGCTTCGCCCCGTCACCCTCACACCCGGAGTCTCCCGTCATGCCGAGGGCTCGGCGCGGGTGGAGTTCGGCTACACCCACGTGCTCGTCACCTGCTCGGTGGAGGAGCGCGTGCCGCCGCACCTGATGGGCAAGGGCACCGGCTGGGTGACGGCCGAGTACGGCATGCTCCCGCGCTCGACGCACACGCGCACGCAGCGCGAGGCGGCCAAGGGCAAGCAGAGCGGGCGCACGATGGAGATCCAGCGGCTGATTGGCCGCTCCATGCGCGCGGCGGTGGACCTGGCGGCGCTGGGGCCGCGCACGCTGACGATCGACTGTGACGTGCTCCAGGCGGACGGAGGCACGCGCACCGCCTCCATCACCGGGGCGTACGTGGCGCTGGTGATGGCGCTGCGCAACCTGCAGAGCCGGGGAGTCATGTCGAAGATTCCGGCGCTCACCCCGCTGGCGGCGGTGTCCGTGGGCGTGGTGAAGGGCGAGGTGAGGGTGGACCTGGACTACGAGGAGGACTCCAGCGCGGAGGTGGACCTCAACCTGGTGGCCAGCGGAGACGGCCGCATCGTCGAGGTGCAGGGCACCGCCGAGCACAAGCTCTTCGACCGCAAGCAGCTCGACGCGATGATGGACGGAGGCCTGGCGGCGATTCAGGCGCTCACCGCGGCGCAGGCGAAGGTGCTGGGATGAAGCCCCGGCTGCTCTTCGCCACCACCAACGCGGGCAAGCTGAAGGAACTGCGCGGGCTGGTGGGAGATGCGGTGGAGGTGGTGTCCCTCAAGGACCTGCCGCCCGTGCCCGAGCCGGTGGAGGACGCAGAGACCTTCGAAGGGAACGCGGAGAAGAAGGCCCGCGCCTACGCCGAGGCCACGGGCCTGCCCAGCCTGGCGGACGACTCGGGGCTGTGCGTGGACGCACTGGGAGGCCGACCTGGAGTTCACTCCGCGAGGTATGCGCCCGGGGATGACCGGGCTCGCTACGAGAAGCTGCTCGGAGAGCTCTCAGGCGTGCCCGAGGAGCGGCGCACGGCCGCGTTCCGGTGCGCGCTGTGCCTGGTGCTGCCGGAAGGCAAGAGCCACATCGAGGTGGGGCGCTGCGAGGGCCGCATCCTCCATGGCCCGAAAGGGGAACACGGCTTCGGGTACGACCCGGTTTTCTTCATCCCGGCCCTGGGGAAGACGATGGCGGAGCTGACTTCCGAGGAGAAAGCAGGGGTGTCCCACCGGGGGGAGGCCTTCCGGAAGATGCGGCCGGTGTTGGTGGGCCTGTTGACACGTCAGGCAGGTTGACCTTGCACGTCCGTCCGCGATGACACAAGAATGACCGGCTTCAAATCGGGGCGTAGCGCAGCCTGGTAGCGCACCTGCCTTGGGCGCAGGGGGTCGGAGGTTCAAATCCTCTCGCCCCGACTCGTTGTAAACGGACGTAAGTGCTCCAGTAGCTCAGCTGGATAGAGCACCGGCCTTCTAAGCCGGGGGTCGCAGGTTCGAGTCCTGCCTGGGGCGCCAGCCCTGTTGTGCACTTGGGCCTTGAAACGGCCCTCGGATCCACGGTAGGGAAGCCGCCGCTTCATGAAGTAACCGCTGCAGATGGCGGCCATAGCTCAACTGGTTAGAGCGCTGGACTGTGACTCCAGAGGTTACCGGTTCGATCCCGGTTGGCCGCCCACTTTTAGCTCCCGTACCCCAAGCGCCTATAGCTCAACTGGATAGAGCATCGGCCTTCGAAGCCGAGGGTTGGGGGTTCAAGTCCCTCTGGGCGCGCTCAGAAAAAACGCCGTGCCAGGGGCTTCCCGGCACGGCGTTCTCGTTTCAGGCCCGTTGAGGGGCTCCACCGGAGGCTACGCCTCGGCGGACACTTCCTTCTCCTTCTTCACTCCGGAGGCCGTGGGCACGCGGCAGCGCAGCTCCGTCTCGGCCTCCAGCGCCGCGAGGTTCTCTCGCATCGCCTTGGCCCACTTCGCCTTGGGCTGCTCCATCAGCTTCTCGTGCGCCAGCTCGATGGTCTCGCTCAGCTCCTCATCGCTGAGTTCCGAGGCCGTCTTCCCCTTGTTGGGACCGAAGGCCACCACCGTGCCCGAGTTCTTCGGCCTGGGCAGCTCCACCGCCGGAACCACCACCGGCTCCTCCTTGGGAGCAGACGCCGGAGCTACCGGCTGCGCCTCCAGGCTGAGCTGCGTGGTGCCGTTACTGTTGGCCGCCTTCTCCTCCTTCGGTGCCGCGGTGGGCAGGGGAGGGAAGGACGCCTTGACCGGCCCCAGCTTCTGACCGAGCACCTCGTACGTGCCGTTGCCGTTGGTGGGAGTGGGCTCTTCCACCGCAGGTGTCGTCGGCTCGTACTCCTCTGCCGGCATTTCTTCGCGCACGTACAGGCCGCCGAAGGCCTCCGGGTAGCCCTTGCGCAGCGCCGCCACCCGGGCGCACTTCTCGATCATCGTCGTGGGAATCTTCGCCCACAGCGGCGTCTGCTGGACGTACCCCGAGAAATCCAGCCACACCACTACCGGCAGCTTGCCCTCGCGCACCACCCGCGCCCAGGCGCCCACCAGCGCGCCCTTGCGCTTGGCCGGGTTGAAGCGATGCACCACCTCGCCCTTGCCCTGATCCACGATGATCTCGTCCTCTGCGTACACCGCGCTGGCCTGAATGCCCTTGAAGTCCGGGAAGCGCTCTGCCCGCGCCAGCATCCCCGCCTCGGAGGGCTGGAACTCGTAGCGCATCACCCAGTTGGGCCGCTCCCGGCTGCCGGTGTTCTGCCTCCGGCCCACGCAGAAGGCCTCCTTCAGCAGCGGATCCAGCCCCGAGCGTTTGCACTGCTCGATGAACAGCGCGAACTCGTCGTCGCTGATGCCCTTGGGGCAGATGGTCCGCTTGATGAGATCCACCCGCTCGCGGCTCCAGGCCGACTGGGCCGCCGCGCTGTCCACCTTGTTGTGTCCGTCCGTCACGTTGCTTCTCCTCGATTCGTAAAGGCGGACGATCCCCGTCCGCCCACCTGGCGTGCTGCGGTACGACCACGTCTGTTCGGTTGCTTCCCTCGAAAATCCCCCGGAAATGGCCGGGAACGATCCAAGGCCGCAGCGTGGTTCCAACAGGCGATCGGATCTGCCCCTTCTCCGGAATTGCCGCCGGGATCACCCGTGATCTGGTCAGGCTGGGCACCAGCCAGCCGGCCTGGAACAGGGGGAATAGGGGTAGGGGATCAAAAACGTTTTGACAGCGCGGTCGGGCTTCTGTAGACACCGCCGCCGTCGTCGTCAGGCGGGCCCGTCAGGCCGCGTCAAATGCCAAGCCGGGAGCGTAGCTCAATTGGCAGAGCAATGGACTCTTAATCCATAGGTTGTGGGTTCGATTCCCTCCGCTCTCAAGTGTAAAAACGGGGCTCCTTCAGGAATGAAGGAGCCCCGTCGTCTTTCGAACGACACGCAGTGGCCGCTGGGCGGGTGGCGAAACTGGTAGACGCGCCAGACTTAGGATCTGGTACCGCAAGGTGTGAGGGTTCGAGTCCCTCCTCGCCCATTTCGCGTTGACCCGCTCGTGCGTATCCCCTAAACGCGCACCTCCTACTCATTCTCATTCGGCGCTGGCGCGGAACGCTCCGCGCTGGCGAGCGAGGCTTGCATGAAGGTCCAGGTCGAGGAGCTGTCTCCCATCGAGAAGAAGCTGTCCATCGAGGTAGACAGCGCGCGTGTGGCGGAGGAGCTCAATCGCGCCTACGCGGCGGTTGGCCGGCAGGTGAAGCTGCCCGGTTTCCGTCAGGGCAAGGTGCCCCGGCGTATCCTCGAGCAGCGCTTCCGCGAGCAGGTGGAGGACGACGTCATCCAGCGCGTGGTGCAGAGCGCCTACCTGGAGGCGGTGCGCGAGCACAACGTGGAGGTGGTCAGCCAGCCCCAGGTGACCAACTCGGGCCTCAAGCCCGGCGCGCCCTTCAACTTCGAGGCCCGCGTCGAGGTCAAGCCCAAGCTGGAGCCCAAGGACTACAAGGAGCTGCCGCTGAAGAAGACCGAGGGCGCGGTGGACGACGCCCAGGTCAACGAGCAGCTGCAGAAGATGCGCGAGTCGGCCAGCCGCATGGAGCCCATCGCCGACCGCGACGTGGCCGCCGCCGGTGACTTCGCCACCATCGACTACGAGGCGACCATCGACGGCAAGCCCTTCGTGGGCAGCAAGGCCGAGGACGTGGTGGTGGAGATCGCCCCGGGCGAGCTGGTCGAGTCCAACATCGCCGCCCTCGAGGGCGTGAAGGTGGGCGACTCCAAGGAGATCGACTACGCCTTCCCGCAGGACTACCGGGTGGAGGACGTGAAGGGCAAGACGGCCCACTTCAAGCTCCAGCTCAAGGGCCTGAAGAAGAAGATCATCCCCGAGCTCAACGAGGACTTCGCCAAGGAAGTGGGCTCGCAGACGGTGGACGAGCTGCGCGGCAAGGTGAAGACGGACCTGGAGCGCGCCCAGAAGAACAAGGCCCAGGTGGAAGAGCGTGACGCGCTCTACAAGGCGCTGATCGAGCGCAACGCCTTCGAGGTGCCCAAGGCCATGGTGGAGCGCGCCATCGACTCCATGCTCGAGGGCGCCATGCGGCAGATGGCCCGCTCGGGCCTGGACGTGCGCAACCTGGGCCTGGACTTCATGCGCCTGCGCGACGAGATGCGCGAGCGCGCCGTCCAGGAGGTGAAGGGCACGCTGCTCTTGGAGGCGATTGCTCAGAAGGAGAACATCCAGGCGAGCGACGAGGACGTCGAGAAGAAGATCGAAGAGCTGGCGACCGAGGCCGGACAGCCGGTGGCCAACGTCCGCAAGTACTTCAAGAACCCGGATGACCGGCTTGGGTTGTCCCTCCGACTGCGGGAAGAAAAGACGATTGAATTCCTGAAGGCTCAAGCGAAGTATTCTTAGGAACTTTCGCTCAAGAGCTTTTTTCCGAGGACGACATGCCCTTCATGCCCATTCCCTACGTCATCGAGCAGACCCATCGGGGTGAGCGCTCGTACGACATCTACAGCAGGCTTCTGAAGGACCGCATCGTCATGCTCGGAACAGAGATCGACGATGACGTGGCGAACACCATCGTCGCGCAGCTGCTGTTCCTGGAGTCCGAGGACCCGGACAAGGACATCAACCTGTACGTGAACTCGCCTGGTGGCTCGGTGACCGCGGGCCTGGCCATCTACGACACCATGCAGTACGTGAAGTGTCCGGTGTCCACCATCTGTGTGGGTCAGGCGGCGTCCATGGGCGCGGTGCTCCTGCTGGCCGGCGCGAAGGGCAAGCGCTACGCCCTGCCGAGCGCTCGCATCATGATTCACCAGCCGCTGGGCGGGGTTCGCGGCCAGGCGACCGACATCGAGATCCAGGCGAAGGAAATCCTCCGCATGCGGGCCAAGCTGAACGATCTCATCGTCAAGCACACCGGGCAGCCGCTCGAGCGGGTAGAGAAAGACACCGACCGCGATTACTTCATGGGGGCCAGCGAGGCGAAGGCCTACGGCATCCTCGATGAGATCCAGAACCCCCGGAAGGCCGTGGGGGCCAAGGACGAGAAGAAGTAGGCGGGCGCGCGCTTCGCAGTGCGGCAACCGGCCGGAGCCGTGGGAATGTGTCCCGCGCCTCCGGCCTTCTGCTTCCTGCGCCGTGGGAAAAGTGCTGTTAACTACCCTTCAGGCGATTGGACGTTCCGGATCGGGGCTGACTAGATTGGGTCGGGGCGTGATTTCCGGGCGTCGTTTTGGGCGAATTTCTTAGAGGAACGCAGCGAGGGTGACATGGCGGGTAAGAACGTGGAGAAGCGAGACAATCAGACCCTCTGCTGCTCCTTCTGCGGCAAGTCGCAGAAGGAAGTGAAGAAGCTCATCGCGGGGCCGACGGTCTACATCTGCGACGAGTGCATCGGGCTGTGCAACGACATCATCGCCGAGGAGATTGATCGGGAGGAGACGAAGGACACCAAGCTGCGCATCCCCCGGCCCAACGAGATCAAGGCCATTCTGGACGAGTACGTGGTGGGCCAGGACCGCGCCAAGAAGGTCCTCTCGGTGGCGGTGCACAACCACTACAAGCGCATCGAGTCCAAGGTTCAGCTGGACGACGTGGAGCTGCAGAAGAGCAACATCCTTCTGCTGGGCCCCACCGGTAGCGGCAAGACGCTGCTGGCGCAGACGCTGGCGCGCATTCTCAACGTGCCGTTCACCATCGCCGACGCCACGTGCCTCACCGAGGCCGGCTACGTGGGCGAGGACGTGGAGAACATCATCGTCAACCTGCTCCAGGCCGCTGACCACGACATCGAGCGGGCCCAGCGCGGCATCGTCTACATCGACGAGATCGACAAGATCGCCCGCAAGTCGGAGAACCCCTCCATCACCCGCGACGTGTCGGGCGAGGGCGTGCAGCAGGCGCTGCTGAAGATCATCGAGGGCACCGTCGCCAACGTGCCTCCGAAGGGTGGCCGCAAGCACCCGCAGCAGGAGTTCCTGCAGGTGGACACCACCAACATCCTCTTCATCTGCGGCGGCGCCTTCGGCGGGCTGGAGCAGGTCATCGAGCGGCGCCTGGGCGGCCGCAGCCTGGGCTTCGGCGCGGACATCCAGTCGAAGAAGCAGCGCAACCTCACCGAGCTGCTCAAGCACGTGGAGCCGGAGGACCTGCTGAAGTTCGGAATGATTCCGGAGTTCATCGGCCGTCTGCCCATCATCACCGCGCTGGAGGAGCTGGACGAGCCGGCGCTGGTGAACATCCTCAGCATGCCGAAGAACGCGCTCACCAAGCAGTACCGCAAGCTCTTCGAGCTGGACGGGGTGACGCTGAAGTTCACCGACGGCGCGCTCAAGGCGATTGCCTCCGAGGCCATCCGCCGCAAGGCCGGCGCGCGTGGTCTGCGCTCCATCCTCGAGGGCTCCATGCTCGACGTGATGTACGAGCTGCCCTCGCGCAAGACGGCGCGCGAGGTGCTCATCTCCGAGGAGGTCATCCTCAAGAAGAGCGAGCCCGTGGTGCTCTACGCCCACGACAAGGAAGAGCCCAAGAAGGAATCCGCTTAAGCCGGACGGGCCCTCCTTTCGGAGGGCACGCATGACGGGGCGCGTCAGGGCCGCGAGCGCGGCTTCTGGCGCGCCTCACGTGTCTCCGAGGCGCAGCGCACTGCACTTTTTGTGGGACGGGGGTGGACCTTCCTGTATCTGGAACCGGCCATGACGAGACTCCTGCTCCCCGCGTTGATGTTGCTCTCTGCGTGCTCCGCGCAGAAGGAGGCCACACGCGAGGAGCTTGCTCCCGCAGCTTCGTCGGCCCCGCCGCGACAAGGAGCTCAACGGATGCAGTACCCGGCAACCCGCGCTGAGCCGATCACCGACACCCTCCATGGGGTGCAGGTGGCCGATCCGTACCGTTGGCTCGAGGACGAGAAGGCGCCCGAGGTGCAGGCCTGGATGAAGGCCCAGGACGCCCTGACGCGCGAGCAGCTCTCGAAGGTCCCGGGCCGCGACGCGCTCGCCCAGCGCTTCCGCGAGCTGTTCTACGTGGACTCCATCTCCGTGCCGGTGCGCTACGGCGACCGCTTCTTCTACGCCCGTACCCACAAGGACAAGGAGAAGGCCATCGTCTACTGGCGCCAGGGGGAGAAGGGCGCCGAGAAGGTGCTGCTCGACCCGAACACCTGGAGCAAGGACGGCACCGTGTCGCTCGGCACCTGGGTGCCGTCGTGGGACGGCCGCAAGGTGGCCTTCGCTCAGAAGCCCAACGCCGCGGACGAGGCCGTGCTCCATGTGCTCGACGTGGACAGCGGCCAGGTCTCCCAGGTCGATGTCATCGAGGGCGCCAAGTACGCCACCCCACGGTGGACGCCCGACAACAAGGCCTTCTATTACGAGGGGCTGCCGGTGGACCCGTCCATCCCCGTGGACCAGCGGCCGGGCTACATCGAGCTGCGCCTGCACACGCTGGGCAGCGACCCGAAGAAGGACACCCTGGTGCACCCGCGCCTGGGGGACCCGACCAGCTTCCTCTTCGGGGGCCTCAGCCGCGACGGCAAGTACCTGTTCGCCTACGTGATGCGCGGCTGGAGCGAGAACGACGTCTACTGGAAGCGGGTGGGGGAGAAGGACTTCCGGCTGCTGGTGAAGGGCGCCGGCGCCAAGTACACGGTGTCCGTGTGGAAGGATCAGTTCTACGTCCTTACCAACGAGGGTGCCCCCCGCCAGCGCGTGTTCCGCGTCGCGCCGGCCAAGCCCGAGCGGGCAGCCTGGAAGGAGATCGTCCCCGAGGATCCGGTGGCGGTGCTGGAAGAGGCGAGCATCGTCGGCGGACATCTGTCGCTGGCGTACCTGAAGGACGCCGCCAGCGAGCTGCGCGTGGCCACCCTGGAGGGGAAGCCGGTGCGCACCGTGCAACTGCCTACCGTGGGTGCCGCCAGCGGCCTGGTGGGCCATGAGGACCAGGACGAGGCCTTCTTCCTCTTCAGCTCGTTCACCACGCCGAAGCAGGTCTACAAGACGTCCGTCGCCAGCGGGCAGGTGGAGCTGTGGGCGAAGATCGACCTGCCGGTGGAGACCGAGCGCTACACGGTGACGCAGGCCTTCTACCCGTCCAAGGACGGCACGAAGGTGCCCATGTTCCTGGTGCACCGCAAAGACCTGAAGAAGGACGGGCAGCGGCCCACGCTGCTGTACGGCTACGGCGGCTTCAACGTGAGCATGGTGCCGGGCTTCCGCTCCAGCATCTTCCCCTGGCTGGACGCCGGCGGCGTGTACGCGGTGGCCAACTTGCGCGGAGGCGGCGAGTATGGCCAGGCCTGGCACGAGGCCGGCCGTCTGCACCGCAAGCAGAACGTGTTCGACGATTTCCACGCCGCGGCCGAGTACCTGGCGCGAGAGAAGTACACCCAGCCCTCCAAGCTGGCCATCTACGGTGGCAGCAACGGCGGCCTGCTGGTGGGGGTGGCGATGACGCAGCGGCCGGAGCTCTACGGCGCCGTGGTGTGTGCGGTGCCCCTGCTTGACATGGTGCGTTACCACCAATTCGGCAGCGGACGGACGTGGATCCCCGAGTACGGCACGGCGGATAAGCCCGAGGACTTCCAGGTGCTGCACGCCTACTCGCCCTATCACGCAGTGAAAGCCGGGGTGCGTTATCCTCCGCTGCTGATGATGGCGGCGGACCATGATGACCGGGTGGACCCCATGCACGCCCGCAAGTTCGTGGCGCTGGTGCAGAACGCGGCGGGCAACACCGCCCCGGCGCTGCTGCGCATTGAGGCCAACGCGGGCCACGGAGGCGCGGACCAGGTGGCCAAGGCCATCGAGTCCAATGCGGACATGTTCGCTTTTCTCTTCCAGACGTTCGGAATGACGGGACCAGCCGGTGGAGCGACGGCTGAAGCCCGCTGAAGGAGCAGGCGGACACCCTGTGAAAAAGGGGTGTTCCCTTGATGGCAGGTCGCCGCATCCCACCTTTAGCCGGGGAACGGCGGCTGAATTGGCCGTGTTATAGAACGGCGTTTCACCTCGCATGCTTGCCTGGCAGGCATGCGAGTAACTTCCAGGGGCTTGCGACTCAGGTCGGCAAGCAGGCAGGTGGCGAGCACATGTTCTTCGGACGTGACGACAAGAAGGATGAGAAGAAGCGCGGACTGACGGTCCCGCTCCTGCCCCTTCGGGACATCATCGTGTTCCCGCACATGGTGGTGCCGCTGTTCGTCGGCCGGGAGAAGAGCATCGCGGCCCTCAAGGACGCGATGGCCCACAAGGGACCCGACGACAAGGCCGTAATCCTCCTGGCCGCGCAGAAGAAGGCCAAGACGAACGACCCGACTCCCGAAGACATCTTCCACTTCGGCACCATTGGCCATGTCATCCAGCTGCTGCCGCTGCCGGATGGCACGGTGAAGGTGCTGGTCGAGGGCGTGCGCCGGGCGAAGGTGAAGAAGTTCATGCCTAACGACGCCTTCTTCATGGTGGACGTCGAAGAGGTGGAGGAGCTCAGTGAGAAGACGGTGGAGCTCGAGGCCCTGGTGCGCAGCGTGCACTCGGTGTTCGAGGCCTTCGTCAAGCTCAACAAGCGCATCCCGCCCGAGATGCTCATGCAGGTGGCGAGCATCGATGACCCGGCGAGGCTGGCCGACACCATCGTCGCGCACCTGTCGCTGAAGCTGAACGACAAGCAGGCGCTGCTCGAGACGGAGAGCCCGGCCAAGCGGCTGGAGAAGCTCTACGAGCTGATGCAGGGCGAGATCGAGATTCTCCAGGTGGAGAAGAAGATCCGCACCCGCGTCAAGAAGCAGATGGAGAAGACCCAGAAGGAGTACTACCTGAATGAGCAGATGCAGGCCATTCAGAAGGAACTGGGTGAGCGCGACGAGTTCAAGAACGAGATCCAGGAGATCGAGGAGAAGCTCAAGAACAAGCGGATGAGCAAGGAGGCCACGCTCAAGGTCAAGAAGGAGCTGAAGAAGCTCCGGATGATGAGCCCGATGAGCGCCGAGGCCACCGTCGTTCGCAACTACATCGACTGGATCATCAGCCTGCCCTGGTACGACGAGACCCAGGACCGGCTGGACGTCACCGAGGCCGAGCGGGTGCTCAACGAGGACCACTACGGGTTGAAGAAGCCCAAGGAGCGCATCCTCGAGTACCTGGCCGTGCAGCAGCTGGTGAAGAAGCTCAAGGGCCCCGTGCTGTGCTTCGTGGGGCCTCCGGGCGTGGGTAAGACGTCGCTGGCGCGCTCGATTGCCCGGGCTACTGGCCGCAAGTTCGTGCGCCTGAGCTTGGGCGGCGTGCGTGACGAGGCGGAGATCCGCGGCCACCGGCGCACGTACATCGGCGCAATGCCGGGCAAGCTCATCCAGAGCCTGAAGAAGGCGGGCAGCAACAACCCCGTCTTCCTGCTGGACGAGATCGACAAGATGTCCACCGACTTCCGTGGCGACCCGAGCGCGGCGCTGCTGGAGGTGCTGGACCCCGAGCAGAACCACAACTTCAATGACCACTACCTGGACCTCGACTACGACCTGTCCAAGGTGATGTTCATCTGCACCGCGAACACGATGCACAACATCCCCGGTCCTCTGCAGGACCGTATGGAAGTCATCCGCATCGCGGGCTACACCGAGCCGGAGAAGCTCTCCATCGCCCGGCGCTACCTCATCCCGAAGGAGCAGGAGGCCAACGGGCTGCCGGACGTGAAGATCGACATCAGCAACGAGGCGCTGAGGACGATCATCCACCGGTACACGCGCGAGTCCGGCGTGCGCTCGCTGGAGCGTGAGATCGGCGGCGTGTTCCGGAAGATTGCCCGCGACGTGCTGAAGAACGGCAAGCGCGACATCGCCGTGGACCGGAAGATGGCGATGAAGTTCCTGGGCACTCCGCGCTTCCGCTACGGCGTGGCCGAGCGCGAGGACCAGGTGGGCATCGTCACCGGTCTGGCCTGGACGGAGATGGGCGGTGAGATCCTCACCACCGAAGCCACCGTCATGCCGGGCAAGGGCAAGCTCATCATCACCGGTAAGCTGGGCGAGGTGATGCAGGAGTCGGCCCAGGCGGCCATGTCCTACGTGCGCTCGCGCGCCGAGCGGTTTGGCATCGACCGCAAGGTGTTCGAGAACTACGACATCCACGTGCACTTGCCCGAGGGCGCCATTCCGAAGGACGGTCCTTCCGCAGGCGTCACCATCTGCACGGCGCTGGTGTCCGCGCTCACCAAGGTGGCGGTGCGCAGGGACGTGGCGATGACGGGTGAGATCACCCTGCGTGGCCGCGTGCTGCCCATCGGCGGCTTGAAGGAGAAGACCCTGGCGGCGCACCGCGCCGGCATCAAGACGGTCCTCATCCCCAAGGCGAACAAGAAGGATCTGAAGGACATCCCGAAGAAGATCCGCATGCAGCTGCGCATCATCCCCGTGGAGTTCGTGGACGATGTGCTGCGCGTGGCGCTGATGCTGGACAAGCCTGAGGAGTTCGGCCGCAAGCCCGCGGGCGACAACCTGAAGGTCTCTCCCACGGTCGACGTGCAGCCGAACCCCGCGGTGGCTCCGTCATAGGTCTCGGGACACGGTAGGCGGTAGCGCACGGGCCCCGTCCTCTCCTTGAGAGGGCGGGGCTTTTGCTTGCTATCTTGCGCGCCCGAGCGCGCATGCCGCTGAAAGGTCCCGATGAAATCCGTTCTCAAGCTGCTCAAGTGGGTGGCTTATTCGCTGCTGGCCCTCGTCGTGCTGGGCGGGGCGTTCTTCGTCCACGTCTGGTACTTCAAGCCCGTCAGCATCAACCTCTATTACAACCGGGTCTTCGCCCAGTTCGCGCTCGACAACCCCGAGCTGCTCACCAGCCTGCGGCTGCTGGACCAGTTCGGCATCGACTTCCACGCCGATGACCTGGCGGATGCGTCGCTGGCGGAGGAGGAGCGCCAGCGCGAGAAGCTCCGCAAGAACTACGAGACCTTCAAGCGCTACGACCGCGCGAGCTATACCGAGCAGGACCTGCTCTCGTACGACATCTGGGACTTCTTCTTCAGCAACCAGCTGGAGGGCGACAAGTGGCGCTACCACAGCTTCCCGGTCAACCAGATGTTCGGCGTACAGTCCATGCTGCCCAACTTCATGGCCGACCAGCACCTGGTCGAGCGTGAGCGTGACGCGCGCAACTACATCGCCCGGCTGAACAAGTTCCCGGTGAAGTTCTCCCAGGTGCTCGAGGGCCTGCGCCTGCGCGAGCAGAAGGGCATCTTCCCCCCGAAGTTCACGGTGGAGAAGGTGCTCAAGCAGATGCACGGCTTCATCGAGCCCAAGCCGGCCGAGCACATGCTGGTCACCTCGCTGCAGAAGAAGCTGGAGAAGATCGATCAGGCCCAGATGAGTGCCGAGACGCGCAAGGCGCTGCTCGACGAGGCCACGCGCGCCGTGGAGCAGAGCGTCTACCCCGCCTATCGCGAGCTGATCGCCTACTTCGAGACGCTGCAGCCCAAGGCCACCTCCAATGACGGGGTGTGGCGCCTTCCGGACGGCGACGCCTATTACGCCTACCGGGTGAAGTCGAACACCACCACGGACATGAGCGCCGAGCAGATCCACCAGATCGGCCTGGCCGAGGTGGCGCGCATCGGCGGCGAGATGGACCAGATCCTGCGCGAGGCCGGCTACATCGAGGGCACCCTCGGGGCGCGCGTGCTGCAGCTCTCCAAGGCGCCCGAGCAGCTCTACCCGGACACCGACGCGGGCCGCGAGCAGGTGCTCAAGGACTACCAGGCCATCATCGACGAGATCAGCGCGGGGCTCGATCCGTACTTCGCGGTGAAGCCCAAGGCCGGTGTCGAGGTGAAGCGCGTGCCGGAGTTCTCGGAGAAGACGGCGCCGGGCGCCTACTACAACGCTCCCTCGATGGACGGGAAGCGGCCCGGCACCTTCTACGCCAACCTGCGCAACATGTCCGAGATTGCCCGCTTCGGCATGCGCACGCTGGCCTATCACGAGGGTGTGCCGGGGCATCACTTCCAGATCGCCATCGCGCAGGAGCTCAAGGGGCTGCCGATGTTCCGGCGCATGGTGCCGTTCACCGCGTACTCGGAAGGGTGGGCGCTCTACACCGAGCGCCTGGCGTGGGAGGCCGGCTTCCAGAAGAACCCGCTGGACAACCTGGGCCGCCTGCAGGCGGAGATGTTCCGCGCCGTGCGCCTGGTGGTGGACACCGGCATGCACCACAAGCGCTGGAGCCGCGAGCAGGCCATCCAGTACATGAGCGAGCACACCGGTATGGGCGAGGATGAAGTGACGGCCGAGATCGAGCGCTACCTGGTGAACCCCGGCCAGGCGCTCGCGTACAAGGTCGGCATGCTCAAGATTGTCGAGCTGCGCGAGAAGGCCCGCGCCGAGCTGGGGGACAAGTTCGACATCCGCGAGTTCCACGACCAGGTGCTCAAGAATGGCTCGATGCCCATGTCCATTCTCGAGCGGGTGATTGGCGAGTACATCGCCCGTAAGAAGCAGGCGTGAAGCGGGCGCCGGTGGGTTCCCGTTCCCGACTCTGGTTGGCGCTGCTCGGGCTGGGGCTGTCCATGGCCTGCGGGCCGTGCGGCTTTCAGCCCGATCCGGGCATCAAGATTGTCGTGCCCACGATGCCCACCACGTTGGACTGGAGCTTCTCGGATCCCGCCAGCTGGTCGAACTACCCGGTGATGCTTGCCACCCAGAAGGGGCTCACCACGCTGGGGGCGGACCACTCGGTGCAGCCCGGGCTGGCCGAGCGCTGGGACCGCGAGCGCGATGCCCAGGGCCGCGAGGTCTACACCTTCCACCTGCGCCGGGACGTACGCTGGTCGGACGGGGTCACCCCCTTGACCGCCCCGGACTTCTTGTTCGGCTGGCGCCGCGCCATGGTGGGACGCGAGCGCGGCGAGATGGCGGAGGTGGCGGGCGTCCGGGCCGTGCTGGAGTTGCTGGAGCGCGGTGCTCCGAGAGAGCAGGTTCAGGCGGCGGTGGCGCGCACGGGCGTAGAGGTGCTGGGGGCGCACACCCTGCGGGTGACGCTCGAGCACCCGCGCAGCTACTTCCTGGCGCGTCTGGCCAACGTGTACCTCTTCTTTCCCTCGCCCTCGGCGGACCTGGCGGGCCGGTCCGATGAGGAGATTCAGGACTACTTCGACCGGCCTCGGGAGGGCCGGCCGCTGTCCCTCGGGCCCTACCGGGTGGAGCGCTGGGACCGGGCGGGCGAGCGCGTGCGGTTGGTGCACAACCCGGCTTCGGCGTTTCAGCCGCCGCTGGGGGAAGGCGAGCGTCCCGCGCCCGTCGTCACGTTGATGCGGTCGGAGATTGGCCCCGCGCTGTACGAGCGCGGCCGGGTGGACTTCGTCTTCGTGGACAGTGCGCTGGCACTCCGGGGCAAGCGCCCGGAGGATCTGCGGCATGAGCCGCTGCTCTCCACGTACTTCATGGCCTTCAACACCGAGCGGCCCCCGTTGAACCGGCCCGAAGTGCGGCGCGCCATCACCCGGGCGCTGGACCGGGAGGCGCTGATGGCGGGACTTCTGCCCTCCGCGCGTCCCACGAATGTGCTGCTGCCGCCGGAGCTGCCCGGGGCCGCGACCGCCGAGGAGGCCGCGCGCCTGCCCCACTTCGACCGGGAGCGGGCGAAGGCGGACCTGCAAGGCGTACCGGGCCTGGAGCGCCCCTTGCGCCTGGTTTACAGGGCCGGGGACTCCTTCGTCCCCGAGGTGGCCATCGCCGAGCGCATCGCCTCGCAGCTCGCGGCGGTGGGGATTCAGGTGACGCTCGATGCGCGGTCCGACTTCTCATCCGAGGTGGCGCGGCGCACTCCGGAGGGACCGCGCGCCTACGACATGTACCTGCGCCGGCTGGGCGCCGACTACGCGCACCCGAACACCTTCTTCACCCTCTTCGAGCGTGAGGGCAACCACCAGACCGGCTGGGAATTCCAGGCAGGTGGGGAGCCCATGGCGCGCTTCGAGCGGCTGCTGGAGGAGGCTGACGCGGAGACCGATGCCGAGCGGGCCCGCGCGCTCTACGCCCAGGCTCAGGCGGTGCTCCTGGACGAGCAGGCCGTCATCGCCCCGCTGTACCACCCGGACCGCTACTACCGCGCGCGCGCCCGGTTGCGCGGCCTGGATGTGGACCCGTTCAACTTCCTCGCCCTGAAGGCCTTGAGGCTCGGGCCCGAGGCGGGGCAGGGGGCTCAGCCATGAGGCAGCTCCTCGTCCGGGTGGGCCGACAGCTCGCGCTCGTGCCCATTGTCGCGGTGGCCTCGTACTTCCTGATGGCCAGCCTGCCGCTCACCACCGAGGACGAGAACAAGCGTCAGGTGTCCCCGGAGCTGGCCGCCTCGTACCGGCGGGATCTGGGCATCGGCGAGCCGCTGGGCTTCCTGCGCCCGTGGCAGAAGCTCTTCCGTGGCGAGCGCCTGGGCACCAGCGCTCAGGGCGTCACCGGGGACGAGCTGCTGCTCAAGCTCTCCGGCAGCGTGGGCGTGGGGCTCGTGGCGCTGGTGCTTGCGTTGGGGTGGGCCATGGGCTTCGCGCTGCTCAAGAACCGGTGGAGGCGCGGCCGCCTGGCGGTGCTCGGAGACGCCATTCCGGCGGCGGCTTTCGGGACGCCCGTCTTCATCCCCGCGCTGCTGCTGGCGCCCGCCGTGGTGGAGCGCGGCAGCCTGCTTCCGGAGCTCACCGCCGCGCTCGTCATCTCCGTGTGGCCGGGCATCTTCCTGGGCACCCTGCTTGCCGACGCGCTGGAGACAGAGCTGGCGCGGGACTACGTGCGCACCGCCGCCAGCAAGGGCCTGCCGCCTCATCTGGTGCTGCGCCGCCATGTGCTGCCCAACGTGCTGCCGGCACTGCTGGATGCCATCGGACCCGTGGCCACCGCGCTGCTGGCGGGCTCGTTCGCCGCTGAGCGCGTCTTCGGCCTGCCGTACTTCGGCCAGCTCTACGTTCTCGCCGTGCTCCAGAAGCAGGTGGCGGTCGTCGTCGTCGCCACCACCGTCTTCGCCTCGGTGCTCGTCATGGTGGGACTGGTGGTGGAGGTGGTCCGTCTCCTCGTGGACCCGCGTGCCCGCGAGGCCCAGGCATGAGGCGCATCTCCCCACGGGCCTGGGTGGGCCTCGCGCTCCTGGGAGGACTCGGCCTGCTGAGCTTTCTCGGCGGCCGCCTGTTCCCCGAGGCACTCGCGGACGCCTGTCCGCTCGGCAGGGATCCGACCCGGCCTGACCGCACGGTGTGCGAGCTGGCATTCGGGGGCCTGTGGATCTCGCTCGCCATTGGACTGGCCGCGGGGGCGCTCTCCACCGGGCTGGGCCTGCTGGTGGGCGGGGTGGCCCGGTTGGTGGGCGGAGCCCTGGAGCGTTGGGTCATGCGCCTGGCGGATGCCTTCTTCGCGCTACCGGACGTGCTGGTGGTGATGGTGCTGCAGTTGGCGGGACAGTCGCTCGTGGACGCGGGCGGTGGCGCCGGGCTGGGGCCTTTCGGGCTCATGGTCGTGTCCCTGGCCCTGGTGGGCTGGGCAGGGCCGGCGCGCATGTTCCGCAACCGCCTGGACACCCTGGAGCGCCAGGAGTTCATCGCTGCCTCCCGGGCCCTGGGCGGCACCCGGCCCCACGTGCTGCGCGTCCACCTGTGGCCCGCGCTGCGGCCCTTCGTCCTCGCGGTGTTCCTCAGCCGCCTGCCCGCCGCCATCCTCGCCGAGTCCACCGTGAGCTTCTTCGGCATCGCCCGGATGGAGCCCATGTCCCTGGGCCGTTACCTGGGCACCAGCTACGCGGCGCTCATCTACGAAGGGGGCGCTCGCGTCGTTATTCCCGCCTGGGCCCTGTTGGTCTTGCTGGTGCTCGGCGCCTCGCTCGCGTCTCAGGCGCTCGCCTCGGGACCGCGCAAGGCCTGAGGGCGCGCAAGCTTCGAGCAGCCTTGGTTTTTCGGGCCTCGCCCGAGGAATTCCCCCCGTGAGCGGGTGCGTTCCTCCAACGCAGCCTTCTCTTTCATTCCTGAGCGAAGCCATGTCCCTGCCCACCGATGAACTCTCCATTGCCACGGGACCAGAGACCACGGAGCGCGAGCGGCGCAACGATGATCTGAAGGTCGAGCCGGTCCGCGGCTCCGTCCTCGTCGTCGAAGATGACCCCGCCAGCCGGGAGCTGCTCGTGGAGCTGCTCACCCAGTGGGGCTACGAGCCGCTGCCCGTGGGCAGCGCCGAGGAGGCCGAGTTCGCCGTGCGCAACAAGCGCATGGACGCCGCCGTGGTGGACGTCTTTCTGCCCGGCCGCAGCGGAGCCACGTTGATGTCCCGTCTGCGCGAGCGCTTCCCCCAGGCGGTCCTCATCGGCGTGAGCGCCATGAGCGACGCGGCCATGGCCCGCAAGTGCAAGGGGCTCGGGGCGGACCTGTTCATCGGCAAGCCGGTGATGCCAGAGAAGCTGGCCAAGGCCCTACAGTCCAAGCACACCAGTTGGCACTGAGCGCGAGAACCGGTTGCACGTGTCCCGCGAACGCCCGATGCTCAAGGCGTGAAGACGCTCGCTCCCGGGTTGCTCCTGGCCATGCCCCAGCTCGGGGACCCCAATTTCCACCGCTCGGTCGTGTTGATGATCGAGCACTCGGAGACCGGGTCCATGGGCCTGGTCGTCAACCGCGGCGCACCGCTGACGCTCGGTGAGCTGGCCCGCGGCCAGTCACTGAAGATCGCCACCGAGCTGACGCAGCACTCCGTCTATGTCGGTGGACCGGTGGAGCCGCACCGCGGCTTCATCCTCCATGACGACGACACGATTCTCGAGAAGCACACGGTGATGCCGGGCCTGCACCTGAGCGTCACCCTGGATGCGCTGGGCGCGCTGCTCGAGCGCCCCCACGTGCACCTGCGCTTCTGCCTGGGCTATGCCGGCTGGGGCCCCCGTCAGCTCGAGAACGAGATGGCCACTGGTTCCTGGCTCTTCTCCGAGGTCTCGGCCAACGCCCTGCTCAAGGGGGACCCGGCTCAGCTCTGGGACGTGACGCTGCGAGGCATGGGCGTGGACCCGGCCATGCTGATGATGGGAAAGGGGCTGAACTGATGCTGACCGCCGAGCGCATTCGTGAGCGCATTCTCAAGGCCCTGCCGGGCGCGGAGATGCGCATCGAGGACCTCAAGGGCACGGGCGACCACTTCGAGGCGCACGTGACCAGCCCCGCTTTCGTGGGCAAGCCGCTGGTGCAGCAGCACAAGCTCGTCTATGCCGCCGTGCAGGACTGGCTGGACTCCGGCGAGCTGCACGCGCTGGCGTTAAAGACTTACTCGCCCGAGCAGTGGAAGAAGCTCGGTTAGCACCAGGAAGGACGCGACATGAATCCGGAACTCAAGGCCCGCTTCGATCAGGAGACCCGCTCCCACAAGATCGTCCTCTTCATGAAGGGCAACGCCCTGTTCCCCCAGTGTGGCTTCTCGGCCCGCGCGCTGCAGATCCTGCAGCAGTACGGCCAGGTGCACACGGTGGACGTGCTGGCGGACCCCGAGGTGCGCCAGGGCATCAAGGACTACACGAAGTGGCCCACCATTCCCCAGGTCTTCATCAACGGGGAGTTTGTCGGCGGCTCGGACATCCTCATGGAGCTGGAGCAGAACGGCGAGCTGAAGAGCCTCATCGCCAGCAGCGTGCCGTCCGGATCCTGAGCCGTGTCCGAGCAGGACGAGAAGTTCCAGCGCATCATTGAGGCGCGCATGAAGCTGCGCGCCCGGTACCTGGACAAGATGAAGGGCACGCCCGGGGTGAGCGACGCGCGCCCCATGGGCAGCGGTGAGCCCAACCGCCACGGCATGCCCAAGCTGCCGCCCGGCCAGCACGTGACGAAGAAGTGGCCCGTGCTGGACCTGGGCATTCCCTTCGACCCGGTCACTCCCGCCACGTGGAGCCTGACGATCGACGGCGCCGTCGAGGCCCCCGTCACCCTGGACTGGCAGAGTTTCCTGGCGCTCCCGCAGTACGAAGACGTCAGCGACTTCCACTGCGTCACCACGTGGAGCCTGATGGACGTGCAGTGGAGGGGGGTACAGTTCTCCACACTCGCGGCGCTTGCCCGACTCCTCCCCAAGGCAGGGTACGTGCGCACGCACGCCTCGGACGGTTACACCACCAACCTGCCGCTGGAGGAGGCTCTCAAGGACGACGTGCTGCTCGTTCACACGTACAATGGGCAGCCGCTACCGCAAGAGCACGGTGGCCCGGTGCGGATGATCACTCCCCAGCTGTACGCCTGGAAGGGAGCGAAGTGGATCAAACGCATCGAGTTCCTCCAGCACGATCAACCAGGCTTCTGGGAACGCCGTGGCTACAGCAACACCGCCCACCCCTGGCGAGACGACCGCTACTCCTGAGTCCTCGCCCGCTGACGTCTCCACTGGTTCCGCCACTGGAGCCCCCGCCGGAGCCTCGAATGCCCTGGCCTCCGAGGCGCCCGCGCTGACGGCGCCCGCACCGGCCGCCGCGCTCGAGCCCCCGCTCACGCCCGTGGCGAAGCCCGCGGATCCCCAGGACGCGATCCCCACCGCGAAAGCCCAGACGCTGATGGACCGCGTGCAGGAGTTCCGCGCGCGCCACGAGAAGTGGGAGATCGCCGCGTTCTTCTTCGTGGGCTTCCTCTACGACGTGCTCACGCTGAGCCGGGTGGACGATACGCTCACCATGGTGCAGCAGTTCGTGTACCTGGTGGTGCTGGCCTCGCTGCTCTTGCTCGAGCAGCGCTACCCCGTGGGCGTCGAACCGCCGAAGGCACTGGCCAAGGTGTGGAAGTGGCGCGAGGACGCCATCCACTTCTTCTACGGCAGCCTGCTGAGCACCTTCATGCTCTTCTTCTTCAAGAGCGCGTCGGGCCTGGTGGCGGTGCTGTTCATCGTGTCCATGTTCGCGCTGCTGGTGGCCAATGAGCTGCCGCAGTTCCGGCAGAAGGGGCCCATCATCCGCGTGGGCCTGTTCGCCATGTGCCTCAGCATGTACCTGTCCTACGTGCTGCCGGTGGCCATTGGCCGGCTGAACTTCTGGATCTTCCTGTTCGCGCAGGTGCTCGCCGGTGGCGGCATCTACGGGATGATGTGGCTGTTGCGCCGGTGGAACCTGCTGGATGCGAAGGCGGCCATCCGGCAGATCGCCATCCCCGGGTTTGGCGTGCTGGCGGCGCTGCTGCTGCTCTACCTGGTGCGGGTGATTCCGCCGGTGCCCCTGGCGGTGACGTTCAGCGGCATCTACCACGATGTGAAGCGCGTGAACGGCGTGCCCGGCGGCACCGAGTACCACCTGTACCACGAGCGCTCGTGGTGGAAGTTCTGGCACAAGGGAGATCAGGACTTCCTCGTGCGCCCGGGCGACAAGGTGAACTACTTCGTCAGCGTCTTCGCTCCGAAGGGCTTCAATCAGTACAAGGTCTACGTCACCTGGCTCTACGACGATCCGAAGAAGGGCTGGCGCCAGTTCTACCGGATGTCACTGCCCGCCCGGTCCTCGGGAGCCGAGGTCGGCTACCGCACCTTCGCCAACCTCACCAATCCTCCCGAGGGCGACTGGATCGCCGTGCTGGAGACGGAGGACGGGCACGAGATCAACCGCCTGGCCTTCAGCGTGGAGAAGGACGAGCGCACCGAGGAGCGCAAGTTCGAGGTGTTCATCCACCGGCACGCGGGCGCGGAGAAGAAGATCGCCGAGGCCGCGAAGAAGGCCGCCGAGGCTTCCCAGCAGAAGATCGCGGAGCCGGCCAAGCCCTGACGGAACCCTCACCCCGTCCCTCTCCCGAAGGGAGAGGGGTGGGTTACGCGGCGGTGGCCGGGGCGGGCTTGTTCATGTACGCCGCCTCCGAGATGCACTGCGGCTCCTCGGACCAGAAGCGCTGCCACTGCGCGCGCCTCGCCCGTGCGTCCCTCCGCCCCAGGTCGATGAGGATGTCCGCGAAGCCCCCGTCGAACATCAGGTAGGAGGCCAGGTCCGCCTCACGCGGGGCTCCTCGCTCCACCAGCTTCAGAATGGTCTTGTGGGCCAGCCCGTTGCTGCTCCGGCGGAACTCCGTCGTCCGCACGTACTCGGCCGCCAGCTCGCCCAGGTCCCTCGAGGGCCGCACCAGCAGTTCGCGCACGTAGCGCACCGGCTGGCTGCGGTGAGGGTAGAGCGCCGCGCTCATCGTCTCCGCGAAGCCGGGCCCGTAGGCCGTTGTCCCCGCCTCGAGAATGGCGTTGAGCCGCCGCAGCCGCCCCAGGTCCTGGTCCGTGCGGTCCGTCATCATCATGTTGAGCATCTTGCCCACCAGGAAGGGCGCGCTCGCCACGGCGTGCTCGCGATCCTCCTCGAGCACGCTGGGCGGGGCCTTCTGCACGCCCACCTCCGGCCGCAGCGAGATGATGATGACGCGCTGCGCCCCCAGCCGCAGCGCGGGGCTGATGGGCACGTTGAGCCGCAGAAACCCGTCGATGTGCAGCTCTCCCCGGATGCGCACCGCGGGGAAGATGACCGGAATGGCCGCCGAGGCCAGGGCGTGGTGGGGCCCGATGCGCGTGGCCACCGCGCGGTAGGCGGGATCATCACTCCAGCGGGGCATGCCTCCGCCCCGCTGCTGGATGAAGACGGTGGCGCTGCCGGTGCCCACGTGCGTGGCGCTGACGGCCAGCGCCTCCAGGTGGCCCTTGCGCAGGTTGCGGCCGATGCCCAGCCACGGAATGCCTCCGCCCACCAGGGCGCGCAGCCCGCGCGGATCCACCAGCCCGCCGTAGTTGATGTCCTGCTCGTGGGGCGCGGGCTTGCTCATCGCCTCGCGGATGAGGCGGAAGACGTCTCCGTAGCTGCACCGGAGCACCTCCTCCACCTTCATCGCGTGCCAGCGCGCGATGAGCCCCCGGGCCTGCTCCCGCGGCCGGTCACACGTGGCCGCGATGTAGCAGGCGTGCATGGCGCCCACCGAGGTGCCGGCGAGGATGTCCAGCTTCAGCTCGCGGCCAGACTCGGGCTCGAACTCCTCCCGCAGGTAGGAGAGGACTCCCGCTTCGTAGGCGCCTCGTGCGGCGCCGCCGCCGAGTACCAGTCCCGTTTTCAGCCCGCTCGTCATCGCGTGGACCTCGCACGGTGAAGTCTACGCGGGGGCGGGCTCGAACGTGAAAGGGGGGGCCCCCACCACCCGGGGTCACTACCTCCCGGGGAGTGGAGGGCGGCCCTTGACAGTGGGGGAGAGGCGTCTCCGCCAGTATGCGGTACAGCGTGTTACGGCGTGGGAGCCGCCGCCGTGGAGCCCTCGGCGGGAGCCGCCGCCGCAGCAGCAGCAGCAGCCTCGGCCGCCGCCTTCTCGGCCGCCGCCCTGGCCTCGGCGGCCTTCCGGGCTTCCTCGGCGCGCCTGGTGGCCTCGGCCTCGGCCAGCGTCTTCATGGCGGCCAGGCCCTTCTCGAAGTCCGTGCCAACCATCCCGTCCATGTCCATGAACACCGAGAAGGCCTTGCCCAGGGAGCCGTTGGTGCCCTGCATCTTCCACGTCACCGAGACGTTCTCGCCCTCGGACTTGAAGGTGAAGGTGGTGGTGTTGGTGATCTCGAAGGGCTTGATGAACTCCAGCTTCGTGCGGACGAGTTCGTACGGCTTGCTCTCCTCGATGGTCATCCGGCCCTCGCCCACGTTACCATTGCCGGACCAGGAGTACTTCGCGCCCACGCCCGACTCGGCGCCCTCGAAGGTCTTCTTCATCGCCGGGTCCATCTTCTCCCACGGAGACCACTCGCCCCACTGGCGGAAGTCATTCACCAGCGCGAAGGCGATGTCCGGCGACGCCTTCAGGTGGCGGTGCGCTGCACGGAGAATTCGGCCGGGCGGGTGGCGATGTAGCCGGACAGGGCCACGAGGACGGCGGCCAGGCCGAGGAGAAGCTTCTTGAGCATGAGACTTCCTTGTATGAGACAGGTCCCAACCGAAACGGACTTCACCCGGAAATCCATGTCTGTTCTGAGCCAACTCTTCATTTATCCCCTGAAGTCCACGAAAGGCCTGGCGCTGTCGCGGGCGAAGGTGGAGCCCCTGGGGCTGGAGCATGATCGCCGGTGGATGTTGGTGCGTCCGGATGGCTCCTTCATCACGGGGCGCGAGTGTCCTTCGCTGGTGCTCGTGAGCGCCGTGCCCACGGGGGGCGGGCTGCGGCTGTCCACGCCGGGGATGCCCGAGCTGGAAGTGCCTGCGCCGCCCGTGGGGGCTCCGCGCCAGGACGTGACCATCTGGAACGACACGTGTTCAGCGGCCATGGCGGGCGAAGAGGCGGCCGGTTGGTTCTCACGGTTCCTCGGGGAGCCTGTCTCCCTGGCGTACGTGGATGCCCGGATGGAACGGCCGGTGGATCCCACCTACGCGGCTCCCGAGGATCGCGTGGGCTTCGCGGATGGCTTTCCCCTGTTGTTGCTGTCGCGGGCCTCGTTGGAGGAGCTCAACCGGCAGCTGCCTCGTGCCGTGGCGATGGAGAACTTCCGTCCCAACCTGGTGGTGGAAGGCTGCGAGCCCTTCGCGGAGGACCGGTGGAAGCGGCTGCGCGTGGGCGAGGTGGAGCTGGAGGTGGTCAAGCCCTGCGCGCGGTGCGTTTTCACCACGGTGGATCCGGTGACGGGGCAGAAGGCCTCGGACGGTGAGCCGCTGCGCACGCTCGCCAGGGTTCGCCGCATCAACGGTAAGGCGATGTTCGGTCAGAACGTGCTGGTTCGCCGCCCGGGGACACTGCAGGTGGGTGACGAGGTGCAGGTGCTGGCCTGAGTTGGTCGGACTCCCAGCACGGTGGTGTGCAGGCAGCCGCCCCGTCGCCCGGCGGCCGGCTGCCGCCTTCAGCAGTGAACACCCGCCGCTGCTAGAGAGGCGAAGCAGGGGATGGCAGGCCGTAGGGCAACTTAGGCTTTCAAGCGCCGTCGCCATAGGACACGTCCTCCCACAAGCCGAGCCCCCTGGTTGTTGCTGATGAGGCTCCTGAGCAGAGGCTTTCTTGCCTGAAACAATGGCCCCCAGCCATCCGGTGATTCGTTCCATGCTCCTCGGTGCTCTTCTTCTGCCGGCCACTGCTTGCTACGGGGGGAACTTCACCGGGGCCGCCATCGTCACCAGCCTGGTGTTCCTTGCCCTGGCGCTCGTGCAGACGAAGGCGCGGTGGAAGGCCGAGCGGCGTGTCCAGGTGCTGGAGACGGAGCTCGCGCGGCTCTCCTCGCTGCTCGTGGCCGCGCCGGCTTCCATCGCGATGACCCGGGGGCCCGACCACGTCTACGTGTTCTCGAACCCGATCAACAACGCCTGGGTCGGGCATCGGGAGGTGCTGGGAAAGCCTGTGCGGGAAGCCTTTCCCGAGGCGAAGGCCGACGGTTTCCTCGCCCTGCTCGACCGGGTGTACCGCACAGGTGAGCCCGTTACCGCGACGGAGATGCCGCTCAGGCTCACCCAGCCAGACGGCACGGTGGGGGAGCTCTTCATCAACTTCGTCTATCAACCCACGAGGGATACCCAGGGGACCATCGACGGCATCGCCGGGTTCGCGTTCGACGTCACGGCCCAGGTCCTGGCGCGGCGCAAGATCGAGGCGCTCGCGGAGGAGCTTCGGACCGGAGAAGCACGCCTGCGGACGTTGGTGGAGGCCAACATCATCGGCGTTCTCTTCTGGGACGTCGAGGGTGGCGTCATCGACGCGAACGATGCGTTCCTCCAGGCCCTGGGCTACACGCGGGAGGATTTGAAAGCGGGCCGCATCGACTGGCGGCAGGTCACGCCCCCGGAATGGCACGCGCAGGACGAAGCGCTGGTGAAGATGATGCTCGAGACGGGCAAGCACCCGCCCGCCGAGAAAGAGTACTTCCGGAAGGACGGTTCCCGGCTGCCGCTCATCGTCGCCTCCACGTTCTTCCCCGGCAACCGGCGCGAAGGGGTGGGCTTCGTCCTGGACATCAGCGAGCGCAAGAAGGGCGAGGCGGAGCTGAAGCAGAGCGAGGCGCGTGCCCGGGGAGCCGCCGCCGTCGCCGTCCGCAACCGGGCACAGCTCGAGGCCACGTTCCAGTCGATGAGTGACGGGGTCGTCGTGTTCGACATGGAGGGCCGCGTCGTCTTCGTCAATGAATCGGAGGCACGCATCTGCGGCTACCCGAACGCCGAGGCGATGAAGCGGGATCTGCCGTACTTCGCCCAGGTCTTCGAGATCGCGCACCCGGATGGACGGCTGCTGCCGGTCGAGGAGTGGCCCGTGT
This sequence comes from Myxococcaceae bacterium, assembly GCA_036389955.1. Lineage (GTDB taxonomy): Bacteria > Myxococcota > Myxococcia > Myxococcales > Myxococcaceae > DATHBR01. The sequence continues at coordinate 2,808 of DASVVJ010000112.1, read as the reverse complement.
CGCGAGTGCTGCGCGGAGAGACGGTGGCGGAGTGGGAACTGCTCGGACGTCGCACGGATACGGGACAGGAGTGGTTCTTCTCGCACAGCGGCGCGCCGGTGCGGGACGAGCAGGGCAAGCAGATCCTGGCGCTCACCATCACCCGCGACATTACCGAGAGCAAGAAGGCCCAGGAGCGCCTGCGGGCCAGCGAGACGCAGTTCCGCACGCTCGCCGATGCCATCCCGCAGCTGGCATGGATTGCCGAGGCGGATGGCGCCATCCACTGGTTCAATCGCCGCTGGTACGAGTACACGGGCACGAGCGCCGAGGACATGGAGGCCGAGGGAGGCTGGGGCTGGAAGCAGGTGCACGATCCGGCCGAGTTGCCGCGCGTGCTGAAGGGCTTTCAAGCGGCCATTGCGTCCGGCGAGCCATGGGAGGACACCTTCCCGCTCAGGCGCCACGACGGGGAGTTCCGCTGGCATCTCACCCGGGCCATGCCGCTGCGGAACGCGGAGGGCCACATCGTCCGGTGGTTTGGCACCAACACGGACGTCGAGGACCAGCGCCGGCAGGCCACGGAGCTGAAGAAGGCCATCGAGGCCCGGGACATTTTCCTCTCCGTGGCGAGCCATGAGCTGAAGACGCCGCTCACGTCTCTGGCGCTGCGGCTCGCGCAGGTTCAGCGCGAGGCCCGGGGCGCCGCGTCCGGCCAGCCCTCCCGGGCCCGGGAGCTGCGCAACCTGGAGCTCGCCGAGGCCCAGCTGCGCAGGCTCGCGGGGCTCGTGGATGGCCTGCTCGATGTGACGCGTATCAGCGAGGACCGGCTCTCGCTGGTGCTGGAAGAGGTGGACGTGGCGGAGGTCGTTCTCGAGACGGCGCAGGGCATGGCACCGCAGGCGGAGCGGGTCGGCTCGCCGCTGCAGGTGGAGGTTGTGTCACGGGCCGTGGGCCGGTTCGACCGCGTGCGGCTGGGGCAGGTCGTCACCAACCTGCTCTCCAATGCCATCAAGTTTGGCGCGGGCCAGCCGATCCACGTGGCACTGGCGGCCGATGACAACGCCGTGAAGCTTGCCGTCCGGGACCAGGGCATCGGCATTGCGCCCGAGAGCCTGGAGCGGATCTTCGGGCGCTTCGAGCGCGCGGTGTCGGAGCGCCACTATGGCGGGTTGGGGCTCGGCCTGTACATCACCCGGAAGATCGTCGAGGCCATGGGCGGCACAGTGAAGGCCCAGGGGGCTCCCGGACAGGGAGCTACCTTCATCGTCGAGCTTCCCGTGGCTGGCACCCGGGAGAGCAGCGCGGCGGTTACGGCTGAGCTCACGACGCGGTAGGCGTGTCTCCGTCGTCGTGAAGCTCATAACTCCAGGGCAAGCGGCAGAGGCGGCGCAGCCAGTGGTACATGTTGCTTTTGGCAGTGGGGGTCCAGCCCATGGTCTCGTCGGGGAAATACGGTTCCAGCAGGCTCGCCAGCTCATGGTACTGCGGCACATATTGCCCTTGAGTCGTGTCGAGCGCCTCGGGCCATTCGCCGAGAGAGGTGAGCAACCTGTCGCCCTCTAGCGGGTGAAAAGAGACTTCCGGGAAGGAGAGGTGTTGGCGCAGCCGCTCGGTGCCGCCGAGTTGGCCCAGCAGGGGCTGGCCGAGGAAGGTAAGCCAGTAGGCGCCCCGGGCTCCGGTGCCGATGAGGCCGCTGGTTTTGCTGAGATGATAGAAGTCCAGGCCGTAGTAGTGGCAGAGCAGCCCGAGCAGTTCCTTGCGTACCGGGTACCAGCCACCGCGCGGTGAGATTGCTGCCAAGCTGGCATAGCCGAAGCTGAGGGGCAGCTCGCGTGCCAGGTCGAGGGCCAGCGCACGCAGGTGAGCGGGGCCATGCTCCAGCAAGTACTCGGTGGGAAACGAGAAGGACAGGGCAGTGGCTTCGCCCTCATGAGAGTAGAGCGGGTCGTCGAGCCGCTTGCCGTGGTACTCGAAGTGGTAGCTGCCCACTTCGCCGCAGAGTTCTTCCAACTCGACGATCCAGGCACTTCCCCAGCGACGCGTCAGAAGGGTCTTGCGGATAACCTCCCAACCTTTCTCATCGAGCGGGAGGGTGTCTCCGTCATCACTGCCATACCAGTTGAGCGAGCCGGGTGGGATGGCGCGCAGGTAGAGTTGCAGGGCCCGCCACACCGCGGAGGCGATTTCCTCATGCGAGCGCCGCATGAAGAAGCAGAGAATGACACCGTCGCGCGCCTCCACCTCTCCGCTCTGGTTGCGCAAGCGGAAGACAGGAAATTGCTCCCTCATTCTGTCACCACCTTGTGTGGCGAGATGATCAGGGCTTCACCCCCCAATGCAGCTTCATAGACTTTTTTCTGGGACGAGCCCGCGTAGGCGCTGGACTCTCCGTAACGCGCCCACCTGGGCTCGTTGGTGTCGGGACAGGGGAACTTGAACTCCAGAGTGAGCAGGGATTGCCGCACGTCGTGTCCGGGATGAAGAGCGATGTCCGGCTTGATGGTGCGCCAGAGCTTCTGAGCACACCCTTGGGCCAGTAGGAGCTCTTCCTCCCGCTTGCTGACCACTTCGAGGAACCGGCTACTGGGATAGAAGCGGTAGCGCTGCTCGAGGCTGAACGACGCCGGCCAGAGTTCCTTGAGCACATCGCGAGCGCACTGAAGGGCCAGGGCATGCTTCTGCTGGCCCAGAAGCATGGCGCGGGTGATGGGCTCGGCACAACCATCTACCACTACCTCCTCGCCGCACTCCTGGCGTGTCGGAGAGCGATCGCCGAAGTGCTCGGTGTTGACCTGCTTCTCGGCCTGCCTGGCGCACTCCACGAGC
>DASVVJ010000111.1:0-1791 GCA_036389955.1 Myxococcaceae bacterium | reverse complement strand
CTCCTCGGAGAGTGCCCCGGCCGCCTCCACTTGGAGCGCTCCGAAGATGTGCCCCTTGGCCACCAGCGGCAGCAGGACGAAGGTCGGCTCGTCCTGCGGTGGAGGCTCCGGAAGGATCCAGGCCCCGGGCCCTTCCAGCTTCAGGGCCAGCTCACCCTGCGGCTCCACCCCCTTCACCCCGGCCAGGTAGGCATACGCTGAGAGCGCCCGGTCGGCCGCCACCGCTAGCTGTGCGCTCGTCACACCCCCTGACTGCCAGGCAGTCATGTACGGGCGCTCCGGAAGCGGGTGACAGCCCTCGTCCACTCCCTCGAGCAGCAGCGCCGTGCGCAGGGGCAGCGCCTGTGCGGCGATGGCCATCAACGGGGGGAAGGTGCTCTTCACCCCCTCGAAGCCGGTGAGCTGTTTGCTGATCTCATAGAGGTAGTCGAGGTGGCGGCGGGCATGCTCCAGCTCGCGGAATACCCGGAGCGGGCCTGCCTGCGTCTCTCTTCCTTCCTGAGGCAGGCCAGCCTTGATGTCCAACAGGCTCGAATCCTCCACGGGATGACCTCCTGGCTTACCTCACGGCGCTTACTGACGGGGCTTGCGCTTGAGCCCCAGGCGGGGCTTCTTCTTCGCCCCGCTCCTCGTCCCGCTCCTCGAAGGTGGGGACTCGGCGGCCAGAGTGCTCGCCTCCCCCAGCAGCACGCCTCCCTTGCCCACGCTCATGCGGTGACTCGACGAATCGTGGCTGCTGCCGCGCGTCTTCACCACCCTCAGCCTGGGAACGAGCAGGTCCTGCTCCTGGGTGTAGCGGACCATGAGGATGTTGTCCGCCAGGGGAGCCAGCCCCTGCTCGCTCAGGGTGTCTCCAAAGAAGAGAGTGCTCGCCTCAAGGGTGAAGAGGCTTGTCACCCCCAGGGTGCGCAAGCGGATGACGAGGCCATAGAGCAACTGCCGCAGCTCTTCAGAGGCCAGCGCGTGCGCTTCGATGTCGCTGGCGCTGTCGAGCACCACCCGGGTGGGCTGAAAGACGCGGACACGGTCCTCCACCACGCTGAGGAAGCGCGATGCATGCAGGTCCTCGCGCGGCAGGTAGAGGATCTCCAGCCGCCCGGCGTCGAGCGCCTGGCGCACCGGCAGCCCCAGCTCCTCGGCGCTCTGGATCAGCTGGCCGGGGCCCTCCTCAAGGGAGATGTAGAGCGCGCGCTCCTCGCTCCGTGCCGCCTCGAGCGAGAACTGCATGCCCAGCGTGCTCTTGCCCGTGCCGGGGCTGCCCGAGACCAGCGTCACGCTGCCATCGAGCAGCCCTCCGCCCAGCAACCCATCCAGGGCGGGCACGCCAGAAGAGCGCCGCTGTCGGCTGGGCGCGGGCGGGACGAGCTGCTCCAGGGTCGGCAGCACCCGATCGATGCGCGGGAAAACGGTGAGGCCCCCAGGCCCAATCGTCATCGCGTGCCGGCCCTGCACGTGCGCGGTGTTGCGCAGCTTGACGATCTCCAGGTAGCGATGGCGCTCCAGGCCCTCCACCTCCAGCGTGAGCGAGATGACGCCATCCATCACCGTCTCCTCCACCCCGAAGCGGCTGATCTGCTGGGTGCCGGGAGGAGTATCGTTGGCGAAGAAGCCCACCGCCTGCTGGTTCTGCATCATGTTCGCCAGCCAGAACACCTTGTCACGCACGACGCGGCGATCGTCGATCTTGTGGAGGAAGACCGTCATCGAGTCCACCACCACGCGCCGGGCCCCGAAGGATTCCACCTCGCGCTGCATCTCCAGCAGGTGCCGGTCCACCAGGATGTCCGGCTG
>DASVVJ010000110.1:0-5266 GCA_036389955.1 Myxococcaceae bacterium | reverse complement strand
TAGGAGAGCCGCTCTACGAGCTCCCGGCCATGGATACCGAGGCACTCAAAAAATCCCTCCTGAAGAAGTTCCAGGAGGTCAGTGCCGACCGCCTGCAGAAAATCCAGTTGGGGGTGCTCGATCTCGAGAAACCCAACGCGGAGCAGGCGGCGGACGACGTCGCGCGCGAACTGCACACGATGAAAGGCGAGGCCCGCATGCTGGGCCTTGCGGGCATCGGTCAGCTGGCACACGCCGCCGAGGACGTGCTGCGCGCCGAGCGCGAGAAGAAGGCGGCCACCGAGGTGGCCACCGACCTGCTCCTGCGGGCGTGCGACACGCTGTCGGATCTGCTCGAGGATCTGCCCGCCGCGCACACTGGCACTCCGGCCAGCGAAGAGATGTGCAAGGCGCTGGCGGCGGCCTCGGGCAGCCCCATCCCGCCCCTCAACGGGCGCGCGGTGACGGCCCGTCCGGCGGCGCCACCCCCGGCGCCCGCACCTGCCGCGCCGCAGCCGCCCCCTCAGGCGACGCGGTCCGTCAGCCCGCCTCCGGGAACGGCTCCGGCTCGTGCTCCGGCGCATGCGCATGCCCCTGCGCCCGCTCCGGCCAAGGAGAAGGAGGAGGAGCACCCCACCGCGACGACGGGCACCAAGTCGTCTATCGCCGACCGCAGCATCCGCGTGAACGTGGAGGTGCTCGATCAGCTGGGCCTGCTCTCCGGCGATTTGCTGGTGGAGAGCGCGCGCGGCCGGCTGCGCGGCTCGGAGACGGCGGACCTGTTCGAGCGCTTCTCGCGCCTGGGCGATCGCTTCCTGCGGCTGGGAGAGCGGTTGCACCTGGAGGGCGAGCTGCGCGCGGAGCTCGACCGCGTCGAGAGTGATCTGCACATGCTGCGTGACGATGCGTTCCGCTTCCTGCGGCGCAACGACGACGGCATGAACACGCTGCACGGCAACCTGGCGAAGATGGCCGACGCGGTGGCGGAGGCGCGGCTGGTGCCGCTCTCCAGCGTGTTCGAGGCCTTCCCGCGGGCCATGCGCGAGCTGGCGCGCAGCCAGAGCAAGGAAGTGGAGTTCGTCATCGAGAACGCCGACATCGGCGTGGATCGCTCGATGCTGGCGGACGTGCGTGATGCGCTGGTGCACCTGCTGCGCAACGCGGTGGATCACGGCCTGGAGTCCCCCGAGACGCGCCTGACGCTGGGCAAGGCCGCGGCGGGCCGCATCCGCATCCGGGTGCGGGGCGACGGCGACATGCTCCACATTCAGGTGGAGGACGACGGCCGGGGCATCGATCCCGATCGGCTGAAGGCGGTGGCGCTGAGCAAGCGGCTCATCACCCAGGCTCAGGCCGCCGCGCTCTCCGAGCGCGAGGCGATCGAACTCATCTTCCGCCCGGGCTTCTCCACGCGCGAGCAGGTGAGCGAGATCTCCGGCCGCGGCGTGGGCATGGACGTGGTGAAGCGCAAGGTGGAGACCCTGGGTGGCTCGGTGAGCGTCGCCAGCCGCCAGGGCCTGGGCACCACCATCACCCTGCGCCTGCCCCAGTCGCTGGCGTTGATGAAGGTGCTGCTGGTGCGCCTGGGCGACGACGTGTACGGCATTCCCGCCGCGGACGTGGTGGCGGTGACGCGCGTGAAGCCCGAGGACCGGATGGAGGTCTTTGGCACCCTGGCGGTGAAGCACCGGGGCAAGCCCACCGCGTTGGTGGCGCTGGGGCCGTTGCTGGGCGTCAATGGCGGCAACCGCTTCGACAAGCCTCCCGCGGTGGTGGTGCGGCACAGCGACGATCACGCGGCCCTGGTGGTGGACGGCTTCGTGGACGAGCGCGAGGTGGCCGTGAAGCCGTGCGGCGGCGACTTCCTCAAGGGAGCTCCGTTCATCGCGGGCACGGCGGCGCTGGAGGATGGGCGCATCGCGGTGCTCTGCCACGTGCCGGACATCATGGCCGAGGTGCGCCGCATGGCGCGGCCGGTCACCCAGCAGCAGACCTCCAAGCGGCTCAAGGTGCTGCTGGTGGATGACTCGCCCATCGCCCGCGCCACCGAAGGCGCGCTCGTCAAGGCGCTGGGCCACATCGTGGAGGAGGCGCAGGACGGCGAGGAGGCGTACGCCAAGGTGCAGAACACCACGTACGATCTCATCCTCACGGACGTGCAGATGCCGCGCATGGACGGCTTCTCCTTCACGCGCAAGCTGAAGACGACGCCGGCCGTGGCGCGCATCCCCGTCATCATCCTGTCCTCGCTGGCCTCTCCGGAGGACAAGCGGCGCGGGCTGGAGGCCGGAGCGGACGGGTACCTGGTCAAGGGTGAACTCGGCGTGGAGAGCCTGGCGCAGACCATCGAGCGGCTCACATAAGAGGGGACGCCGTGCGGATTGCTCCGGGGCTGGCATATCGGGTGCTGCTGGTGGGGCCAGGGCTTCGCATCCTGGCTCGCACCCTGTTCGACGGGGACGCGTTCTCCGTGGCGGGGGAGTGCACCTTCCTCAACGCGCTGGACGTGGTGCGCGACCAGAGCCCGGACGTGCTGCTGATCGACCTGACGTCCGAGGACTCGCTGGTGTCCATCGAGCGGGTGATGGCGGAGCGTCCCACGCCCATCCTCGCGCTGGATCCCGGCCACCTGGAGCGCACGCAGGCCTTCCGGGCGCTGGCGCTCGGGGCGTTGGACGTGATGGAGCGGCCGGCGGTACCCGGGCCGGACTTCTGGCAGGCCGTGGCGCGCCAGTTGATGGTGCTGTCGCAGGTGCGGGTGGTGCGTCACGTCCAGGGAAAGCTGCGCCGCAAACAGACCCACGAGGGGGCCGACGCGCCCTTTCCCCTGGTGGCCATCGCCGCCTCGCTGGGCGGGCCCCGGGCGCTCTCTCACGTGTTGAGAGTCATTCCCAAGGGCTTCCCGGCGCCGGTGTGCATCTGCCAGCACATCAGCGACGGCTTCACGGAGGGGCTGGCGCACTGGCTCTCGCTGGAGACGGCCCTGCGCGTGCAGGAGGCCATCCACGAGCAACCCATGGAGCCGGGCACGGTGTATATCGCCCCCTCGGGTGCGCACCTGATGGTGCGGGGAGACGGCCGGCTGCTGTTGGACAATCGACCTCCAATCCGAGGGTTCAAGCCCTCGTGTGATCTGCTGCTATCGTCGGCGGCCGAGGCCTTCGGGCGCCGGTGCATTGGCGTCATCCTCACGGGCATGGGGAAGGATGGGGCGCGGGGGCTGAAGGAGATCCGCGAGCGGGGCGGAAGGACCATCGCGCAGAACGCGGAGACGTGTGTCGTCTACGGAATGCCCCGCGAAGCGGTGCAGCTGGGCGCGGCGGAGGAGATCTTGGCCCTGGATCGGATCGGACCCACGCTTCTGGAGTGGGTGGAGACTTGCTGATCGTCAGCCCCAAGGCCTTGCAGGCGCTTGCCGCTCTTCTGCTGGAGCGGGCGGGGTTGAAGATCACGCCGGATGGCTACCACAGCCTCCGGATGGCCCTGTCCACGCGCATGCCGGTGGTGGGCGTCACCGATCCGGAAGTCTACGTTCAGCGGCTGAGGGAAATTGGCGGCGAGCAGGAGTTGCGCGCGCTGCTGCCGCTCGTCACGGTGGGGCACACGGAGTTCTTCCGGGACCCCAAGCAGTTCAAGGCGCTCGAGCGCTTCATCCTTCCGCAGCTGCTGGCGAGGTCGCGGCGGGAGAACCGAAAGGTGTTCATCTGGTCCGCGGGCTGCGCCACGGGTGAAGAGCCCTACAGCGTGGCCATGGTGATGTCGGAGCTGGGTGCGCTGGCGATGGAGGTGGACCTGCTGGCCACCGACCTGAACCTAGCGGCCGTCGAGGCGGCGAAGCAGGGGCGCTTCTCGGTGCGGCGCTCCTCGGGCATCTCGGCCGAGCGCCTGGAGCGCTTCTTCAAGCCCGTCGAGGAGGGCATGGAGGTGCAGCCCTCGCTGCGCGAGTACGTGCGCTTCGATGGGCTGAACCTTGCCGCGCCTTCCTTCGAGGGCATGGTGACGCCGGGCACGCTGGATCTGATCCTCTGCCGCAACGTCATCATCTACTTCGATCTGCCCACCATTCGCGGGCTGATGGATCGGTTCCTGGCGGCGCTGCGGCCCGGAGGGCTGCTCTTCCTGGGCTATTCGGAAAGCCTCTTCAAGGTCTACGACCGCTTCGAGATGATCGAGGTGGATGGGGCCTTCGTCTACCGGCGCCCGCTGGTGGAACCCAAGCCCAGGCCCGCGGTGCCCATTACGGCGGTGCCGCTGCCCACGTCTCCGACGACGCCCGCGCCCCTGCCTGCCAATGCTCAGCCGAACAGCCGGGCGAAGGCACCTGAGACGAACCTGGCGGCGATCCGCGAGCGGCTGGCCGCTGGCGGGGGACTCAACAGCGGCACGGATACCAAGGGCGATCCGCCCCGGCCCACGCGCCTGACGATGGAGATGCCGGCGGTGGGCTCGGCCGAGCCGCGGGTGGTGCGCACCACCGAGGTCCCCGGGGGCGCCAAGACGCTGCCTCCGGCGGCGCGGCTGAGCCAGGCGGTGCGAAAGATGATGTCCAGCGACTTCCCCGCCGCCATCAAGGACGTGGAGGCGCTGCTGGCCGACGAGCCGGGCCACCTGGACGCGCTGCTGACGCTGGGCAACCTCTACTCGCTCACCGGGAAGATCGCCGAGGCGCGCGAGGCCTTCGCGCAGGCGCTGACGCGGGAGCCGTTGTGCGTGGAGGCACGCGTCTTTGGCGGTGTGGCGGCGCTGCAGGCGGGCAACCTCACCGAGGCGCGCTCGGAGTTCAGCAAGGCACTGTTCCTGGAGCCCACGCTGGCCATCAGCCACTACCTGCTGGCCCAGGTGCAGGAGCGCACCAACGACAAGGACGGGGCACGGCGCAGCTACCGCAACGCCATTGCCCAGCTTCGCTTTCCGCAGCGGCCGCTGGCGGGCCACTACCCGGACATTCCGGACTCGGCGGACGCCATTGCCCGGGTGGCGCGCTACGCTCTGGCGGCGCTCGAGGAAGACGGCCGCTAAGCCTCATGGGTGGAAGTCCCACCCGCTCCGGTACGCTGAAGCAGGCCAGCACGGTCCAACCGCTCGCGCACCCGTTCGGCCAAATCCACATGCTCGGGGTTGGAAGCGGTGAAGCGCTCAGGAGTCAGGATGATCAAGGTGCCTAAGTCCCCACGGGTTCGATGCGTACGGGAGCAGGCAATGGGGGCACACGGCCCAGACGGTGAGACAGGTACGTGACCCAGCCCACCAGCACGCATCGAACCCGTGGGGACTTAGGCACCTTGAT
>DASVVJ010000109.1:0-9003 GCA_036389955.1 Myxococcaceae bacterium | reverse complement strand
CGGTGCTCAGCACCACGTTCCCCTCGAAGCGCACGTCCGAGGTGACCAGCAGAATCGAGATGGAGGCGCCGCCGCCGCCACCGCCTTCACCGGCGCCGCCGCCACAGCCACCGCCGCCGCCACCTCCGCTGCCACCGCCCGCCGCGCCGGCCAGGCCGGTGTTGGGCTCGGTAGGACAGCCGCCGCCGGAGCCTCCTCCGCCACCGCCCGTGCCATTGCTGCCCGGGGTGCCGGTGCTCCCCACGGTGGCCACCCAGGTGTTGCTGAGCAGATAGCCCAGGCCCAGGCCGCGTTCTCCCGCGACGCCCGCATCTCCCGAGGTGCCTGGGGTGCCCGCGTCTCCAGTGCCCGCGGTGCAGTCGTACCGGGTAGCGCCAGCCGTGGGAGGCATGGGGGCGCCGATCGTGCCACCGGTTCCACCCCCACCTCCCAGCGGGATGGGCCTGCCAGGCAGGCCCACCAGGCCCGCGGTCTCACCACCTCCCGGCCGGCCGCCGCCTCCGCTGTAGTCGGTGCCGCACACGCTGATCCCCGGCGGTCCGGGATTGCCCGCAGTGCCTTGCACGGCGGTGATCCCCGCATCGCCCGAGCCGCCATCCGCGCCGCTGGGACCGTTGTTGCCCCTCCGGCCCGGGGCCCCCTGGCCCGCCGCGAAGGTGCTGTAGCGCAGCTGCACTCCCTGAGAGCCAATGAGGTGCAGGGCAATGGACGGGGTACCGTCTGCCACCGCCACATTCGCCGAGCTGACCGACAGCCGGTCCAGGATGACGCCCGCATCCCCAAACCTCTCGAGGGTCATGCCGACACGGCCGCCATCCACGTGGGTGATATAGCTCTCGTCACGGCTCCAGTTGCCGCGCCCCGCGTAGCCGCCGTAGAGCGACACCGGCACGGGGAGCACCAGCTGCGCCTCGTTATAGGTGCCGCGCGCCAGGTACAGCGCGGTCACCCCGGGCCTCAGGCCGCTCTGCAGCAGGGTTACGGCCCGGGAGATGGTTTTCACCGGGTTGGCGCCGGTGCCCAGGGCCCCGTCATCGCCGAACTCGGGGTCCACGAAGATGCCGGCGGTGGCAATGCCATCCACGCCATCGCAGTTGGAGTCCTCGAAGTTGTCATCCGGCGGATCATCCGTACCGGTCGGGATGCACTCACCGCCGCCGCCGTCCGGACGTCCTCCGTCCGGCTGCGCACCACAGCGGCCCTCCTGCTCGCACCGGGTGCGCGCGTCGCCAAAGTCATAGCAGCCCACCACACCCACCACCGCCACGAGCGCAACCCCAGACAGGTGCGCCTTCCAGTTCTTCAACATAGGTCTCCTCACGGCAACGTCCCGGCCACACCCACCATGCCACCCCCGGGGCCCACGCTCACTGAGGGGCGCACCGAGGACTGCTCTCCAGGCAGCAGGAAAAACACCGCCCCTGTCACGAGGCCCGCCGCGCCCACGCCGAAGGCCACCCGGCTGAGCGTCTGCGCCCGCTTCCCATCCTTCTCGAGCTGGGCGCCGTCCTGCGGCCCCGGCCCACTGTCCAACTTGTTGTACTTGTCGCGCGCCTGGAGCATGAAGAACGTGCCCGCGCCCGCGAAGAGCACGCCGCCCGCGGCCGGAGCCCACGCCCAGCTGCGCAGCGAAGAGCCGGACTGCTGGGGGACGGGAGGAACCGGATTCGGCTTCGGGTTGAGGTTCTCTCCAGGGGTGGGACCCGGCTTCGCGACGGGCTTATCGTCCGGCGGCGGGAGGTTGTCCGGTGGCGGGTTGGAGTTCTCTCCGGGGGTGGGACCCGGCTTCACCTCGTCCGGCGGCTTGACCTCCGTAGGGGGCGGAGTGGCCGAGGGGCGCAGCGCCTGGCGCATCTTCGGCACCGCCACGTCCAGGGACTGGGTGAGCGCGTCGAGCATTCCGTCCTCGCGCACCCCGGACACCAGGTTCTCGCCCACCAGCGCGCCGTCCACCGAGCGGTACATCTTGATGCCCACGCGGTAGCCGTCCATGCGCTGCATCAGCTCGGCGATGAGCACCACCTCGGTCTTGGCCGCCTCGCCCAGCGAGATGAGGCAGCGCAAGTCGGTGCGCTTGCACTTGAGCAGCGCCCTGCGCTTGGCGGACGGCAACTTCTTGAGCACGTCCTTCATCCGCTTGACGGTGAGCCCCTTGGAGCGCGCCTGTTCGGCCACGTGCTCCTGGGCAAACTCCACGACGTGCCCGGGCACTCCAGCCGTGTCCGGAGGGGCGATCAGCACGGAAACGGGCTCATCCGGCGAGGCGGCCGGCGAGGCGGGCGCCTGGGAGAGCAGGACCAAAGTGGCGAGCAGAGGAGTCAGCACGGGGGCACTTTCTCCTCATGCTGCCCGCTGAGCAAGACTGCGACCTGCTCTTGTGTGAGCCAGCCACCCCCGCACGCACCCGCGGTGCCCCCTTCAGCCGGGTTCCCGGGAGGCCGCCCTGCCCATCAGGGTGGTGGGACAACCGCCCACGTTCCCAGGGAGAAATGCAGGGAGCACCCGGAGGGCGGGGTTCAGCGGCGCGGGCGCTCCGGGGGCGGCGAGCGGATCTGCGTCTTCTCGCCGTTGTCCGGGCCGTCTCCGTCGTCCTCCACTGCGGCGCGCGCGGGCGGGGGCGGCGGGGCCCCCGGCCGGCGGGGCGGCACGTTGGCGGGGCGCAGGGTGTTGGGGGAGCCGTTGGTGGAGGGACGCGCGGGAGCGCCCGCGGGTGGGGGCGCGGGCCGGCGCGGCGCGGGCATGGGCACGGCCTTGGGCTGCGGACCGGCCTCGGCCAGCAGGTCCTCGGCAATTTCCACCTTGGGCTCGTCCTTGGGAGGCATGCCGGTGTTGGTGGGAATGTCCTCGGGAGCGCTGAGGTCATCCGCCTCGGGGCGGACGAAGGGGTTGCGCGTGGGCGGCGGCGTCTTGTCCTCGTCGGACAGGGCGTCGGCGGACGGCGGAGGAGGCTTGGTGGCCGGCTTGGCCTGCGCGGGCGGCGGCAGCGCCTTGGCGGCGGCGGGCGCGGGCTTGGCGCTGGAGGTGGGCAGGTTGGCGGGCACCTGCACCTGCACGGGCGGCGAGGCCGGGGCGGGCAGCGCGGCGGGGCCAGCGTCCTTGGCGTGCTGCGCCTCGTGCTTCAGCCTCTGCTCGAAGTCGGCCCAGTGCTTCTTGAAGTCCTGGGGGTCCGGGTGGCCCGTCTCGCGGTGCTTGAGCGAGGGCGCCCACCGCACCTCATAGGAGGAGCCCACCTGGAAAGCGGGCGGCGGCGGCACGCCATAGGTGGCCGGATCGAAGAACGAGTCGTCCAGGTCCGTGAAGCCGTAGGCGCGCGCCTTGGCCACGAAGGTGGGGATGATGCCGGTGGGCGAGTGGTAGCCGAGGATGTGGCCCTCTTCGTCCTTGGTCACTGGGGTGAAGACGAAGATGTCCTGGGTGCGGTAGTCGCCCTTCTCATTGAGGGGCAGCACCTCGGACAGGGCGATCGTCTTACGGCTGCCGTCGTGGAGGCGCTCGCAGCAGACGACGAAGTTGATGGCGCTGGCCACCTGGGCGCGGATGGCCACCATGGGCAATTCGATGCCGGACATGAGGCACAGCGACTCGATGCGGCGCAGCGTGTCGGTGGGGGTGTTGGCGTGGCAGGTGGCCAGCGAGCCGCCGTGGCCGGTGTTCATCGCCTGCACCAGGTAGAAGGCCTCGCCGCCGCGCACCTCGCCTACCACGATGCGGTCAGGGCGAAGACGCAGTGCCGAGGTGAGCAGGTCTCCCATGTCCACGCCGCCCTTGCCGAACTTGTCCGGCGGCCGGCTCTCGAAGGGCACCAGGTGAGACTGGTTGAGCTGCAGCTCCGCCGAGTCCTCGATGGTGAGGATGCGCTCGTCGTCGGGGATGAGCGAGGAGACGATGTTGAGCAGCGTCGTCTTGCCCGAGCCCGTACCGCCGGACACCAGCATGTTGAGCTTGGTGTGGATGCCCGCGTCGATGAGCCGCGCCATCTCCTTCGTCATCGACTTGAACTTGATGAGCGAGTCGATCGTCAGCTTGTCCTTGAAGAACTTGCGGATGGCGATCGTGGTGCCCTTGCGGGCGATGGGCGGGATGACGACGTGAATACGGCTGCCGTCGGGCAGACGCGCATCCAGGCGGGGGCGCTCGTCGCTGAGGACGCGGCCGACGAACTGGGCCATGTTGCGCGCGGCACCGAGCAGGCCTTCCTCGGAGAAGACGGCATCGGTCTTGAAGACCTTGCCCTTGCGTTCGATCCAGATGTCGGTGGGACCATTGATCATGATCTCCGTCACCGACGGATCATCCAGATAGACGAGGACCGGTTTCAGGAACGCGCGGAGCGACTCGGAATACATCGACATGGCGCGGGCAAGCGTAGCGCGAGCGGCGCCATGAACCCAAGAACCGCCCTGAGCTTCCCTGGTTGGCGGGTGGGCGGCCTACATCCCACCGAGTGCACGCACCCCCAGCCCCACCAGAGCGGCGGCGGCCAGCACGGCCATGGGGGCCAGGCGGGCCTTGGAGCGGAAGAGGGCGACGAGGGCCAGGGCGAAGACGATGCCGGTGACGGCATCATCCACAGCGGCGCGCAGCAGGGGCAGGGCGGTGCCGCCGATGAGGCCCACCACGCCGGCGGTGACGCCCTCGAGGAAAACGCGGGCGCGCGGGTGGTGGACGAGGCGCTCCAGCGGGTGGTGGGCCAGCAGCGTCATGCCGAAGGCGGGAGCGAAGATGCCCACCGTCATCGCCAGGGCGCCTGCCAGGCCGCCGCCCAGGTAGCCCACGAAAGTGCCAAAGATAATGAGGGGGGCGGGAAGTACGCCGCCCAGGGCGAGCCCATCGAGGAACTGGGCATCGGTCATCCACCCGCCCCGGGCCACCGCGTCATTCTGGAGGAAGGGGATGGCGGTATAGGCGCCGCCGAAGGTGAGCAGGCCGGTGCGCAGGCCGGAGCCCAGCAGCGCCAGGGTGCTGGGCGGGGCGCCAGTAGGCACGGAGGCGGTGAGGGGCGCGGCGCTCTCGGGGGAGAGGAAGGTGAGGAAGAGCCCGGCGGCGGCGGCGCACCCGGCGGTGAGGGCCACGGCTCCCAGGGTGGAGCCCGCGTAGAGGAGCACGGCGGCCAGCCCGGCCCAGACGAGCGTGAGGGCAAAGGGCACGCCGAAGAGCTGCGCCACGGCGGCGAGCAGGGCGATGGCGAGCAGGGAGCGGCGGGAGAAAGCGTGGCTGCCGATGCGGTGGACGGCGCGGACGATGAGGGCGGCGACGGCGGCCTGCACGGTGGTGAAGACGGCGCGGACCCAGGGCGAGTCCAGGCCGGCGCGGACATAGAGCCAGGAGCAGAACAGCATGAGCACCAGGCCCGGGAGCATGAAGCCCAGGCCGGCGAGCAGCCCGCCCACCCGGCCGCGCGAGAGCATGCCGAAGTAGACGCACAGCTCATGGGCCTCGGGGCCGGGGAGGATCTGGTAGAGGGCCAGGGCGCGGTTGAAGTGGGCGGGGCTGACCCACTTCTCCTCCTCGACGAGCTCCTGGCGGAGCATGGCGATCTGCGCGACGGGGCCACCCCAGGCGAGCAGACCGAAGCGCAGAAAGCGCCAGAAGAGCCGGAGCAGGGGCTCGGCGGGAGCGCGGACCTCGGGCTCGGGGGAGTCGTGCGCCAGGGGAGAATTCAAGGTAGTGAGCACCCTACCGCCGTCCCAGGAGCGCTGCTCCGCTTTTTATCCAACCTGCCGCGTAGGCATGATTGAATGTGACGCAGAAGGGGGGGTCCATGCGGGAGCGGTTGCCGGCAGACTGGAGAAAGGTATTGAGGGAAGCGCTGAATTCGCCGTCCTTCGAGAGGCTGGAGGCGTTCTTGGGAGAGGAGCGCCGCCGGTTCACCATCTATCCCTCGGAAGAGGACATGTTCTCGGCGTTCCGGCTCACGCCCTACGAGCAGGTGCGGGTGATGGTGTTGGGACAGGACCCGTACCACGGGCCGGGACAGGCGCACGGGCTGGCCTTCTCGGTACAGCCGGGGGTGGCGCCGCCGCCCTCGCTGACGAACATCTTCAAGGAACTGCACAGCGACCTGGGGGTGGTGCCGTCGGGCAGTGGTTCGCTGGTGCCGTGGGCGCGGCAGGGGGTGCTGCTGCTCAACGCGGTGCTGACGGTGCGCGAGTCCCAGCCCAACAGCCACGCGAACCAGGGCTGGGAGGAGTTCACGGACGCAGTCATCCGCGCGGTGAACGCGAAGCCTGAGCCGATGGTGTTCCTGCTGTGGGGCACCTACGCGAGGAAGAAGAAGAAGCTCATCGACACCGAGTGCCACGAGGTCATCGAGTCCTCGCACCCCTCGCCGTTGTCGGCGATGACGGGCTTCTTCGGCAGCCGGCCGTTCAGCCGCATCAACGAGACACTGATGGCGAGGGGACAGCCGCCCATCGACTGGAGCACCTGAGCCGAGAGGGAACCCCCTCTCCCTTCGGGAGAGGGCGGGGGGTGAGGGTTCCTGACCCGTCCCCGTGGCCCATGCAGTAGGGTGCCCCGGCCATGAGCTCACCGTTTCTGACCGCCACCACCGTCACCTCTCTGGGAGAGGGCCGTTTCCGCAGCCGCTTCGATGCCCCGTGGTACCAGGGCCGGGGGGCCTTCGGAGGCGTGGTGGCGGCGCAGCTCATCCGGGCGCTGGAGCACGAGGTGGCGGATCCGAACCGTCCGGTGCGCTCCTTCACCGTGCACTTCTGCGCGCCCGCGGTGGAGGGAGAGGCGCAGGTGCACACGCGCCTGGAGCGGGTGGGCAAGCTCGTCAGCTACGCCACGGCGCGGGTGGAGAACGCGGCGGGGGTGGTGGCGGTGGCGAGCGCGACTTTTGGCGTCTCGCGCGCCGGCGCCCCCGCATACTTCGACGTGAAGCCGCCGGACGTGCCGCGGCCCGAGACGCTGCAGCCGGTGCCGGAGGATGTGCCGATGCCCACCTTCTGCCAGTTCTTCGAGTACCGCTTCTGCGTGGGCTCGGCGCCGTACTCGGGCGGGGAGGCGCGCACCGGAGGGTGGATTCGCCCGAAGGGGCCGCCGCTGGTGCTGGACGCGGCGCTCTGCGCGGGGCTGATGGACTCGTACCCGCCCTCGGTCCTCTCGTGGGTGGACGGCGTGAAGCACGCAGCGAGCGTGGACCTCACGATGCATTTCTTCCACGCCCTGCCGAGGCCCGAAGAGAAAGCCGGAGCGCAGTACCTGCGCACGGGGCACTCACGGTGGGCCGGAGAGGGCTTCTCGGAGGACTACCAGGAGCTCTGGAGCGAGGACGGGACGCTGCTGGCGCAGTGCCGGCAACTCATCGCGGTGCTTGGCTAGCCAGGTGCCGACCGTGACGGAAGCGGAAGCGGAGGCCGAGGCAAAGCGGCAGTGGCTCCTCGAGCGGCGAGCCCGGCGAGCGGAGCGCAGAGAGAAGCAGCGGGCGGCGAACATTGGCCGTGCGGAGAAGATGCACAAGGCCCGCCTGGCGTACGAGCGCGAGCAGGCCGGGCAGGGTGTCTCCTCCTTAGAAGAGGAAGCGGCGGAAACTGGCGGCCCGGAGTTCCATGTCGGCTGCTCGGGTTGGTTCTACTGGCACTGGCGAGACCAGTTCTATCCACCGGGAACACCGAACAACCAGTGGTTCGACCACTACGCCAGGCACTTCAAGACGGTGGAGCTCAACGCCCCGTTCTACTCCTGGCCCACGGTGGCGGCGGTGAACACGTGGGTGCGGCAGGCGGGGCGGCGGCAGTTCGTCTACACCGTGAAGGTGTCCGAACTCATCACCCACGTGAAGCGCTTCACGGGGACGAAGACGCTCGTGAGGGACTTCGGGCACATCGCGGACCTGCTCGGCCCGCGCATGGGGTGCTTCCTGTTCCAGCTCCCGCCCAGCTACCACTACACACCGGCCCGGCTGAAGACGATCCTCGCGCAGCTCGAGCCGGCGCGGCGCAACGTGGTGGAGTTCCGGCACAAGAGCTGGTGGATCCCCGAGGTGTTCAACGCGTTCAGGGAGGCGAAGGTGGCCTTCTGCTCGACCAGCGGCCCGCGGCTTCCGGACGAGCTGGTGCACACCGCGGACGACCTCTACGTGCGCTTCCACGGGACGAAGCGCTGGTACCGGCACGACTACAGCCGGGAGGAGCTGGCGGTGTGGGTCCAGCGCATCCGCGACAGCGGGGCGAAGCGTGTGTGGGCGTATTTCAACAATGACCGCGAGTGCTACGCGATCAAGAACGCGCGGGAGCTGCGGCGGCAGTTGAAGGCCGCCTGGCCGAGGTAAGCTGCCGGGCGGATGAGCGAGACGCGTGCACTGCGTGACAAGCTGGAGGAGATCCAGGCGGAGCTTCGCCGCACGAAGGAGCACCTGGAGAAGCTGCGGGCCCACCAGTCCCGGGAGCGCGAGTCCCTGGGTCAGGAGCTGGACGTGGCTCGACGCGAGGTGGCCGGGCTGCGCACGCGCCTGGAAAAGATGGAGGCGCGTGAGAACTCACCCCGGCTCGTGCTAGCCCCCGTGCCACGGGCCACGCCCGCCGTTCCGGATCGCTCTGGCAGTGTGCCCACCTCGCTGCTCGCCCTGGTCCAGAAGCCCGCCCGCCTGGAGGAGGACATTCCGAAGCTGGCGCGGCTGTTGAAGCTCTCTCCGGTGGACGTGCGCTTCCGCCTGACGCCCATGGAGCCAGCGGTGCTGGTGCGGCTGCCCACCTCCGAGGCCCGGGCCCTGTGCGAGGTGCTGCGTGCCGAGGGCTTCGTGGCGGTGAGCGCCGAGGTGCCTCCCCGCGCGGCCGGAGGGCTGATGACGGTGCGGCAGTTCTCGCTGGGTGAGCAGCGCCTGGGCCTGGAGGGCACACGCGGCGAGCGGCAGGAGGTGTCCTACGCGCAGCTGCGCCTGCTGATCCGGGGCCGGAGGAGTTCCACCGTGGTGGAGGTCCGCGAGGAGTCCCCTCTCGAGGCGCCGTCGGATGGCCCTCGCGAGCCGGTGAAGACGAAGTCCGAGCGCGTCGAGCAGTA
>DASVVJ010000108.1:0-10975 GCA_036389955.1 Myxococcaceae bacterium | reverse complement strand
CAGCGTGTGGAACGCGTCCCGCGCCGCTTCCAGGTCCCTCCGGGCCAGGACGAGCTGCCCGGCCTCCATGTGGGCGCGGCCACGGACCGCCAGGGCCTCGGCGCGCAGCATGGGCGCCACCGGCAGGGAGGCGGCCAGCTCCAGCGCCAGCTCCAGCCGTGGGAGCAGCAGGCCCGCCGGCCCCCGCGCCGCCACATCGGGCTCGAGCGCCACCAGTCCCTCGAGCGCCCGAGAGACGGACTCGGCGGTGTTGGGCACCGTCATCAGGCTGCGGTCACAGGCGGCCAGCAGGTTCTCCCGCTCCAGCGCGAGCCGGCGCAGCGCCTCCAGCCCACCGCCGCCGCGCACCTGGCCGCGCAGGCCGCTGGCCAGGGTGACGAAGTACTCCACGTGCCGGGCCATCGTGGACGAGCCAGCGCCCTGCTCGGCCAGCCGGGCGCTGGCGTACTCGCGGATGCTCTCGTACATGCTCAGCCGCGGCTCGCCGCCGCTGTCGGGCGCCGACATCTTCAGCAGGGACTTCGAGCGCAAGAGCTGCAGCGTGTCCAGCAGATCCGGCCCACCGGGAGGCAGCACGAGCACCGCCTCGGCCGCCTCGAGCGTGAAGCCGCCGTGGAACACCGAGCACTGCGCCAGCGCCGCCTGCTCGGTGGTGTCCAGCAGCGTCCACGACCAGTCGATCGCGCCCCACAGCGTGGCCTGCCGGTGCGAGGCCCCGCGCAGGCCGCTGCGCAGCAGCTCGAAGCGGCGGGAGAGCCGGTCGCGCAGCTGCCGCACGCTCAGCAGGTGGGTGCGCGCGGCCGCCAGCTCGATGGCCAGCGCGATGCCATCCAGCCGGCGGACGATGTCGGCGATCAGCGGCGCCTCGGCGGCCGTCAGCTCGAAGTGGCCCCGGGCGGCGCGGGCCCGCTGCACGAACAGGCGCACCGCCTCGGAGCGGGCGAGCTCCTCCAGGCGTTCCTCTCCCTCCGGAGGCAGTCCCAGCGGCGCCAGGTCCAGCAGCTTCTCTCCAGTGAGCTGCAGCGCCTCGCGCGAGGTGACCAGGAAGCGCGAGTGCGGCGCCAGCGACAGCCAGCGCCCCACGGTGCTCGGCATGTGCTGGATGACCTGCTCCACATTGTCCAGCAGCACCAGCGCGGCGCCGAAGCCTGCCAGGGCCCGCCCCAGCCGCTCGGCCGGATCGCTCGTGTCTCCCTCACGGGTCAGGGCCACGCCGAGCGAGCGGGCCACGGCATGGCAGATGTCCTCCACCGTGCGCGCCTCGGTGAGATCGCACAGCCACACGCCACCGTCCCACAGCCGCCCCTCGAGCTGGGTGGCGCCAAAGTGCGTGGCCAGCCGCGTCTTCCCCATGCCGCCGGGGCCCAGCAGGGTGATGAGCCGCACGCCCTCGTTCAGCCACCGCTGCAGACACGCCAACTCCGCCTCGCGGCCGATGAGGGCGTCCACCGCGGTGGGCACATTGCCCCGCCGCTCCTCGGGGACACGCAGGCCCGCGAAGCGGCGGTCCGCCAGCGAGGCGGGCAGCACCTCCACCAGGGGCACCGGCTCCGCGAGCCCCTTGAGGCGGAACTCGCCCAGCGGCCGGGCCACCGGCTTGCCCAGGGCGTCCAGCGCGTTGGCCACCTGCTCCCAGGCGGCCCCGCTCATCAGGATCTGCCCGCCGTGGCCGGCATCCGACACGCGGGAGGCCACATTCACCATTCGGCCGAAGTAGTCCACCCGGTGGGTGCGCGGATCCACGCGGTACTCGGGCTCGCCCACGTGCAGCCCCATGCGCACGCGCAGGCCCCGGTGCAGCAGCCCGCGTGGGCCCCGCTTCTCCGAGGCCTCGGCATGCTCCAGCAGCTCCGCGGGCCAGGGCACGTGCAGCAGCGCCTCCTGCACGTCGAGGCACCAGCGCAGCGCCTCGCCCACCCACGAGAAGGCCACCATGAACGAGTCGCCCTGGGTCTTCACCTCGTAGCCCGAGGTGCGCGCCAGCAGCTCGCGCATCAGCCGGTCATGCAGCTCCAGCGCCTCGCGCATGGCATTGCCGCACCGCTCCCAAAGCCGGGTGGAGCCCTCGATGTCCGTGAAGACGAGGGCGACCGTTCCAGTGGGGACTGTCGCGGAAGAGGCCTGGGGAAGCATGGGACGGGCTCAACTAGAGCATGCTCTCGAATCCGGTGGTGGCTAGCCAGGCCCATACAGGTTGGGAACTGGCAGTGTCCTGCAAGTGAACAAGCCGTGCGTCCTGCTCGCACACCGGGGGTGGATCGTTCTGTGGCGGACGCGGGGGAACGCCGAGCGTCTTCTGGTGGACGCTGGAAATGTCAGGCAGCGGGAAGACTCACAGGCCGGCGGGATGGCAGGGACTGCCGGTTTTGGATCACCACCACACAGTTTGGTGGAGCAGCGCCCCGCCGTCGTGACTTCCCCAAAGCCACCCCCTGGAAGAGGGAACCATGCTCACGCCACCCCCCCCTCGTCGTGTTGTACCCCTGCTGCTGGTCTGCGGTGTCCTCGGCTGTGGTCCCGTGGATGAGACCACCGAGCCCCCACGCTTCGAACAACATGTCGATGAGCAGCAGGCCGACAATGGGCTGTCGCTCAATGGGCTGTCGCTCAACGGCCTGTCGCTCAACGGCCTGTCGCTCAACGGCCTGAGCACCACCCAATTCAAGTCCTGGTTCCAGACGGACAGGCCGCTGAACAACACGGTGATGCGTTACCTGGTCCGCTGCGCCCTGCCCGAGGGCCAGTCGCTGACCTTTACGGATAGCGCCACGGGGCAAAGCTACACCTGGACCGGTGGGCTGGGAGTGGCCCCCGACTGGGCCGCGGGCGGGGCCGCCACCGTGGCCGAGCAGCAGGTGGTGTCCGCCTGTCTGGCCGCGCACGTCAACAAGTACGGGCTGCACGTTCCCTTGTCCGTGCTGGGGCGCAACGCCACGGGCCAGCTCATTCCTGTCACCTGGGAGGAGCTGACGACCTTCTCGCGAAGGGAGGCCTGCTTCTTCGGCAACCTCTTCACGGACGAGGGAGTCCACGTAGGCACGGATCGGGGCAGCCTCAGCCCGCGTCAGAGCACCTCGCGGGTGTGCACGCTCTCGAGGAGCAAGGAGGAGTCGCTCGCCATGGGCTGCGCGCCGCTCGTCTACGTCGGCTCGTGCACCAAACACTGCACCCTGGATCCGACGAAGACGTTCTACACCTCGTGCCGCTACGACGGCGTCACCTACCGGCCCCTCACCACGCGGCTGCGTGAGCAGGACGTCTACTCCTGCGGAGATGGCACCTGCCAGATGACCGAGAGCTGCGGCAGCTCGAATAAGTACGACAGCTGCCAGGCGGACTGCGGCACGTGCCCGTGAAGCCAGCTCGGGGAAGCGTCAGGTCGCCTTCGCGCTTCCCCGAGCCCTTGCGTTACCCGCTCGGCAGGAGGATTCGCGACGAGCCCTTCTTGGCCGCGCTCGTCTTGCCAGCGGCCTTCTTCGTCGTGGCCTTCTTGGCCGGGCTCTTCTTCGCGGTGGCCTTCTTGGCCGGGCTCTTCTTCGCCGCGGCCTTCTTCGCAGTCTTCTTCTTGGTCGCCATGGTGGTGCTGATCATAGCGCACTCCGTGTGCGGTCACGGAATGATCTGCACCAGGGTGCCATTCGAGAGGCGCAGGCGTGCCTCCTTCACCACTTCCTTGTTGTTCGCATCGGTGATGTGCCGCACCGTCAGCTCCCCATTGGCACTGGTGCCCTCCACCCGGTAGCGGAACGTGTCGCCATCGGACTCGGCCATGTCATGGCCCCCGCACTCTAACGAGTGGACAACAGCGGTGTCTCCGCGAGCAGGAGCCTGTTGCCCCACGGGGCTGCGGATGGGGTAGGGTGTGCGCCGCTCGTCTTCTTCCGGAGGCTTTCCGTGGCGGCTCCTGGCGCGTTCGACAAGGACTTTGGCTACCTGATGCCGTTCCTCGACAAGGTGGCGGCGGCGGCGGGCGATCTGTCGGATCCGGCCGCGCGTGAGGAACTCACCCGCCTCATCGCCGAGGAGAAGGTGCGCTGGCAGCGGGTGCGCGAGCTGCTGCGCGGCGCCTCGGGCAGCACGTCCGTGCCCCGGCCTCCCTCGCCCTCGTCGGCCCCGGCTCTGGCCCGCTCGTCCGGAGATGGCATCAACCGCGTGGCCCCCATGATGGCGGGGCTCACCGTGGGCAGCCTCAAGCAGTCGCGCTGAGGCCCTGCCCCAGCGCCGCGCCTACCGTGTCCAGGCCTTGAGTTGGTGCATGGCGTCGTAGGTGGCCGCCTTGTAGCACTCC
The DNA here is from genome assembly GCA_036389955.1 of Myxococcaceae bacterium. Taxonomy (GTDB): domain Bacteria; phylum Myxococcota; class Myxococcia; order Myxococcales; family Myxococcaceae; genus DATHBR01. The sequence goes on along the minus strand of DASVVJ010000108.1, from coordinate 6,687 downwards.
GAGAGCGTCGGGTAGTTGAAGCACGTCTCCACGAAGAGCTGCGCACCCGCTCCGGCCACCAGGGCCGTGAGGCCCACGTGCACCAGCTCCGAAGCCTGCTCCCCCAGCACGTGCACGCCCAGCAGCTTCAGGTTCTCACGGTGGAAGAGCAGCTTCAGCAGCCCGTGCGTCTCGCCGATGATCTGTCCCCGCGCGTTGGTGGAGAACGGGGCCCGGCCGGCCACGTACGGCACACCCTTGGCGCGCAGGCCCTCCTCCGTCTCTCCCGCCATGGAGACCTCGGGGATGGTGTAGATGCCGTAGGGCAGCACGGGCGAGAGCGAGTGCGGAACGCCGAACGCGTGCAGCACCGCCAGGCGCGCCTGCTCCATGGAGGTGGAGGCCAGCGCCGGAAAGCCGATCACATCTCCCGCCGCGGAGATGTGGGGCACGGCCGTCTGGTAGTTGGGGCCCACCTCCACCTGGCCGCGTGAGCCCAGCTTGACGCCCACGGCCTCCAGCCCCAGCCCCGCGGTGTTGGCCGAGCGGCCCGAGGCCACCAGCACCTGATCCACCTCCAGCACCTCGCCGCCCGAGAGCGTCAGGCGGATGGGCACGGAGGTCTGCTCCGGCACCTGCACGGACTCCACCGTGTGGCCAAAGCGCATCCGCACCCCGAGCGCCTCCATGCGCTGGCTCAGCAGGGCGGAGAACTCGTCATCCAGGAAGGGCAGCAGCTCCTTCTTCGCGTCCACCAGGGTGACGGGGATGCCCAGCGCGGCGAACATGCACGCGTACTCGCAGCCGATGACGCCTCCGCCGACCACCACCATGGCGGTGGGCAGCGCGTGGAGATCGAGGATCTCGTCCGAGTCATGCACACGCGGATCGCCGAAGGGGTAGAGCGGCGGCCGGAAGGGGGAGGAGCCGGTGGCGATCAGGATGTGCTTGGCGGTGAGCCGGCGCTCGGGAGCGCCCTCGCGGCGCACCAGCACGGTGTGGGCGTCGGCGAGCGAGGCCGTGCCCTGGATGACCTCGATGCCGTGGCGCTGGAGGTTCTGGGTGATGCGCAGGCGCTCGTTCTCCTTCACCCGGCGCTCGCGGTAGAGGAAGTCGGAGACGGTGGCCTCGCGGCGCAGGGTGGTGTCCACGCCGTACAGGCCGCGGGCCCGGTAGCCGGAGAGGTAGAGCGCCGTCTCCCGCAGCGTCTTGGAGGGCAGGGTGCCGGTGTTGGCCGCGGTGCCGCCCAGCACGGGCTCGCGCTCCACCACCACGGCCCGCTTGCCCAGCCACGCGGCCTGCACCGCGCCGTGCTCGCCCGCTGGGCCGGAGCCCAGCACCACCAGATCGTAGTCAGTCATCGTCACGGCCCCAGGTGCTGGTTGAGGAAGGCGCCCGTGCGGCGCATCGCGTCCCGGCTGCTCTCCACGTCATCGGTGAACTCGAAGGCGTGGTGGGCTTCGGGCAGCTCGATGAGGGTGAGCGGGGCATTGCGGCGCTTGGCCTCCTTGACGAAGGCGTCGATGCCGGCGTTCAGCTCGGGCATGTCCCGTCCCGCGCGCACCAGGAGCATGGGCAGGGGCTTGCGCGTGGCGCGCAGCAGCTCGAGAGGCACCAGCTCGCGAGGCTGCGCCGGTTGGGTGGCGAGCATGGGGTAGTAGGCCACCGCGCACTTGAGGTACGGCGGCGGGTTATTGAGCACGGGCTTGAGGCCCCACAGGCCTCCGCCGGAGAACACCATCAGGCACACCTTCTCCGGATCGATCGAGTGGGTGGCCGCCTCGCGCCGCACGAAGGCGATGGCGTCCTCCACGTTCGCGGCCAGGTCCCGGGTTCCCGCGAACCACTGATCGGGCTGAGGGCCCCGGGCGGGAGAGCCCAGCGCCGGCACGGCCACGATGAGCCCGTGGGCGGCCACCCAGCGGGCCTCGCCATCGAACGAGGGGGTGTCCTTGAGGAAGGGCGCGAGGGCGGGCGGCGCCATGCCGTGCACCAGCACCACCACGGGCACGGTGCGCCGCTTGGCCACGTCGGGGAGGTAGAGGTCCAGCCTAAGCTCCTGCCCGCCCGTGCCCTTGTAGACGAGGTCCTTGCGCACCTCGATCTGCTCCATGCCGGGCACGGTGAGGACGGGGCGCTGCTTGGGGAACTCGGGCGGGTTGGAGGCCTTCCTGTCCGGATTCGTGATGGCGGCGTTGGCGATCATCGGCAGGCCGAAGGAGGGCACTTCGGCGAAGCTCAGGTGCGTGCGCAGCCACTGGGCGCGGTCCCGGCGCGCGGCCTCGTTGAGCTCGTGGCCCCCCTCGTACACCTTGAGCAGCTTGGCCTGGGGTGCCGCCTCGAAGTACTTCCGCAGCCGCTCGTAGGGCACGTACTGGTCCGCGCGCGGGTACTGGAAGAAGAAGGCCGCGGAGGCGTTGCGCACGCCGACGACGCCATCCAGCGGGGCGATAGCGTTCAAGTACTCCTCGAAGTCCTCCGAGGGAGTGTTCTTGCGCCACCCCGTCTCGACGGGGCCGGTGCCGGTGCGCATGACGTCGCTGAAGTCACCCAGGCCCGCCATGAGGACGAAGGCGCGCAAGCGGGGCTCCACGCCGGACAGCGTGCCGCCAATGCTCGCCCCGAAGCTGTGGCCCACGTAGGCCAGGCGCTGGCCGTCCACGTCCGGGCGGCGAGTGAGCACGTCCACTCCGCGCCTCAGGTCCAGGAGCGCCTGCCGCCAGGTGTCGGCCATCTCGAGGCCCATCATTGGCCGGCGCCACGGCTCGGGCCGGACGAAGGGTGCGTCCACCAGCAGGCTCACCACGCCCGCGCGGGCCAGCGAGAGCGCCTCGTCGAGGAACTCGTTCCTGGTGCCCTCGCCCCAGTGCTGGAAGAGGACGGCGGGGAAGGGGCCTCGGCCTGGTGGGAGCACGAGGTAGGCGGGGACAGGGCCTCCCGCCGGGCTGGTGTACGTCAGCTCGGTGACGGTGACGTCGCCGCGCCGCTCGGAGCGCACTTCCTTCACTTCAAGCGGGGCCTGCGCGTTGTAGGAGGTGAGCCGGCGCAGCTCGTTGAAGAGCGGGTCGGGGTTGGCCGCGAGCGCGGGCGAGGCCAGGGCGAGCACGCCCAAGAGGGAAAGCGGGAGAAAGCGCATCGTCAGCACCTGGGGACGGAAAGGTGGAAACGCTGCCGAGGCATAGCTCAGCCGGGCCCGGTGCGGTGGGGCGAAGTGACACGCCCGTGCCGGTGACTTTGTCATTCTGGCGTACGTCCCGGGGTGAGCCCGGTGTACCCCGGAGCGCTCTTCGTGGCGTAGGGGTTGCAGAATGGCGCGGGGATGAAGCATGCCCACAGGCTGGCGATGACGAAGACGCCACCGGAGTGGTGGCGGCAGAAGACGTCCGAGTGGCTGGAGTTGTACTAGGTGCGCCCCGACTCCCGGAGCACGCTGGCGCCCTGGTCGAGCACGGCCTGAACGAGCGCATCGAGGTCCGCTCGGGTGGTCCGGTGGTTTACGTTGCAGGCACGGATGGCGAAAGCCCCGTGAATCACGGTCGAGGACGGCACGGCGGCTCCGCTCTCCTGCACCCGGAGGAGGATCTCCGTGTTGAGCCGATCGAGTTCACCGGGCGGGAGGCCTTCCGCGCGGTAGCGGAAGCACGCCACGTTGAGCGGTGCGGGCGCCAGCAACTCGAGGCTCGGGTGCTCCTCGATCTTCCGGACGAGGTAGCGGGTCTGCTCCACGTTCTGCTCGATGAGCTGTGCGAAGGCGTCCACGCCGTAGGCCTTCATGCACATCCAGGCCTTGAGCGCCTTGAAGCTTCGGGTCAGGTCGACTCCCCGGTCCGAGAAGGGAAAGCCTCCCGCGCTCACGCCACGTGCCTGCCGGGCAATGTAGCTGGGCGCGAAGGCGAAGGTTCCCGTGTGGGCCGAGGCATCTCTCACCAGCACACAGGCAATCTCGAAGGGCAGGTACATCCACTTGTGCAGATCGAACGCCAGCGAGTCCGCGCGCTCCAGGCCCGCGACCAACGGGGCGAGCTTCGGTGACAGCCTGGCGAGGGCTCCGAAGGCCCCATCCACGTGGAACCACAGGTCCTGTTCCTGGCAGAAGCGGGCGAGTGCCTCCAGGTCGTCAATGGCCCCCGTGTTCACGGTGCCTGCCGTGCCGATGACGCATAGCGGCCGGTGCCCCGCGGCCCGGTCCTCGGCCACCGCCTGCCGGAGCGCCGGAAGCTGCATCCGGAATTGCGAGTCGACTGGAATGCGCCGCAGCCAGGCAGTGCCGATGCCTAGCAGTTCCACGCCCTTCTGCACCCACCCGTGTGTCTCCGTAGAGCAGTACACCGTGAGGGGGGCCTGCCTGCCCTGGAGCCCCTCTGTCCGCACGTCAATGCCCGCCTTGGCGTGCCGGGCCACCGCCAGCCCGAGGATGCTGGCCATGGTGCCCCCGGACTCAAGCACGCCGCTGGCGTTCTCCGGAAAGCCCATGAGCGAGGCGAGCCACGAGACGACTTTCTGTTCCACCAGGGCTGGGGCCTGGTGGAAGCCCGCCAGGTGCGGGTTCATCCCCGAGGCAAGCATGTCCGCGAGCATGGCCAGGGGCATGCCATTGCCCTGCACCCAACCGAAGAACCGAGGGTGCAGGTTGCCGTTCGGGTAGGGAAGCACTTCCTGGCGGAACTGCTCGTAGACGGCCTGCTCACCTTGCGGAAGTCTCGGCACGGGCTCGTCCAGAAGGTGGGCTTTCTGCGCCTCGGGCACCTGCCTCCAGGCGGGTTGCTCACGCAGGTTCGCGAGGTGATCGATCATCTCGTCGAGCATCCGGTGCCCAAGCGCCCGGAAGGACTCCCAGTCGCTTGGGTCAAGGGTGTGCTCCCTGGGTTCTTTGCCCGGCGCCATCTCCCTGTCGCGTGTCATTCTGTCTCCCCTGGCCCTGGGTGACTGGACCCAGGCGCTTCTTCGATACTGGCACGGAAGTACCCTGCACTCCGCGCTTCGCCACTATGCCCCACGCCCCCGAGCCAGCTTCGCCAAGATCGGACTTCGCCCTGCTGTTCCGGGATGATGAGCGCCTCTCTACACGCTTGGGAGCCGGTGTCACGGTCTGCCGTAGGACGGAGAGCGTGAGGCTACCGAGCGGCCGGCTCGTCGCGCAGGATCCGTACATGAACGGAGAAGATCCGTTCGAGGAACCTGTCCCCGCGGGCTACCACCGGGTGTACGTCTCCACGGTCTGGCTGGACGGTGGCAGTGAGCGGGTCGCGGGCGCCATGGTGGCCTTCCATGACGACGCCCTGCAACGCGTGCAGCGCGGGGAGCTGCGGTGGCAGGCGGCTCGCCGGAAAGTGGAGGGCCGTTCCGACCCGTTCCGCTTCGGGGTGGACTACGCGACCGCTGCCTTCATGGACGAGGAGGTGGCGCGCTGGCTCTCGAAGAACGATCCCGGGCGCGAGTCGATCTCCGCCTGGCTGGAGATGGCGGGCAGAGGCACCGGCGTCGACGTGCGCGGCACCGGTGGCAACCTCGTGGCCTTCTCGTCCGGTGCCGGAGATGGGGTTTATGTCTCCTGGTGGGGCATGGATGCAGAGGGGCGAAGGGCCTGCCTCGTCATCGACTTCGAGCTGATGGCGGAGGAAGCCGAGGCGCCGCTCGGGCCGGATGCACCGCTCTTCACGGCGGTGAAGCGCCGGGATGTGGCAGCGGTGCGCGCCTCCCGGGCGAAGAAGGCGGAGCTTGGGTGTGAGCCGGACCATGGAATTTCGCCGCTGCACTGGGCCACGCACGCGGGACTGTTGGACATGGTCCAGGCCTTGCTCGAACGCGGTGCGAACCCGAACCTCAAGCTGGCCCGGGACGAGTCCCTGTGGGGCCAGTACCTGAAGGGCTCCACGGCGTTGCTCATCGCCGTCGAGCGGAGCCACTTCGAACTGGTGCAAGCGCTGCTGGGCGCGGGAGCTTCGCCCAACGTGGCCAGCAATCGCGGGCTGACGCCGCTGCACCTGGCTGCACTGGCGGGCCACCTCCCCACGGTCTCGGCGCTGCTGGGCGCGGGAGCCGAAGTGGGGGCCCAGACGCGTGGAGACCTCTGGCAGAAGTCTTTCCTGTTACGCCACCCTCGTGGCACGACGGCGCTGCATGTGGCCGCGGCGGCGGGCCATGCGGAGGTGGTGGCCGAGCTGCTCCGGTCCCACGCGCCGCTCGACCTTCAAGACGAGGAGGGCTTCACCGCGCTTCACCACGCCGCGCGGCTGCAGCGGGTGACCATCGCCGAGCAGCTTCTGCGCGCGGGCGCCAAGGCCGACCTGGTCTGCAAGGAGGGCACGACACCGCTGTGGCAGGCGACCTGGTCGTCACCCGATGACGAAGGCGCCGTCGCGGCCCTGATCCGGGCGCTGGCCTCGGCGGGAGCCGTGCGCAAGGAGGTGGCATTCGGCAACACGGCGCTGCACCGGGCTGCGGGGCACGGAGCGGCCCAGGTCATCCGTGCATTGCTCGAGGCCGGGTTCGATCCGAACGACGCCCAGGGGAAGCGCTCGCCACTCGTATGGGCGGCGGCAGAGGGCCACCTGGAGGCCGTGAAGGTGCTCGTCGAGGCGGGGGCTCGGGTGGACGAGGGAGGCAAGCACTCGGCACGCGAGGAGGCGCTCCAGAAGGGACACCCCGAGGTGCTCCGCTACCTGGATCAGGTGCTCCGGCCAGAGGTGCGAGCCAAGCCTCCGCTGG
>DASVVJ010000107.1:0-4051 GCA_036389955.1 Myxococcaceae bacterium | reverse complement strand
CACCTTGTTGATGGTGAGCGGGCCGGGTAACACGCTCTGGGCCGGGTTCGCCGCGGCCGGCACGCGATCCTCGCGGAAGTAGTGGAAGCCCCAGCGGATGTCCTGGCGGATCGACACGTCCAGCCCGGCGTAGTGGTCCTCGCCCCGGTGGTAGGCCACGGCGGTGCTGCGCAGGTACTGCAGCTCGCGGGCGACGATGTCCGCGGTGAGGTCTCGCGTATAGAAGCCGTCCGAGACGAACGCCGCGTCCACGCGGTTGTAGAAGCCGTTGCCCAGGTCCTGCGTGTGCTGCCAGGAGGCCTCTCCGCGCAGCCCCCGTGCGTCGGTGATGGCCTCGGCGTCGCCCACCCCACCCACCCGGAAGAAGCCGGTCGACACCGGGTCGCGCCGGGGCTGCAGATCGTAGACGAGGCCCAGCGTGGCCCGCCCGCGGGTCTGATCGCTGGGCACGTAGCGGAACTCGGTGTGCAGGCGCGGGCCGCGGATGCCAAAGCCGCGCGGCTCCCGGCGGGTGACGGTCTCGGAGAGCTTGCGCTCCTCCGTGCCGCCGCCGCTGTAGTAGCCCGGGGTGAACGTCGCATCGTAGCTGCGCCCCAGCGTGAGGAAGATGGGCTGCTCGATGCCAAAGCCGCTCAGCCCCGACGAGGTGGGCCGGGGAATGAGCAATCCGGAGCGGCGCTCGGCCAGCGGGATGTAGAGCCAGGGCAGCGCGAACACCGGCACCGAGTGCACATAAACGACGGGCCACTTGAGGATGGCGCGCTCGCCCATCTCCACGGAAGCGTCGCTGGCCTCCACGCGCCAGCTGGGCTCCCCGGGGCCGCACTCGCACGGGGTGAAGGCGAGATCGTCCACCATGAAGCCGTTGGGGCCGGTGCGTTTGATGCGGGTGCCGCTGATGAGGACGGGCGTCTCTCCCATCTGCCGCAGTTGTTGGGGCGTCTCCGCCGCGCGTAGGGCCTCGGGGGTGACGCCGCGCTTCTGCATGAAGAGGCCGCCCTTCACGTTGGCCTCGTTGGACTTGAGGTCCACCACGATTTCATCGGCCACCGCGGCGAACAGGCCGCTGATGAACATCACGTTGCCGGCGGCCCGGGCGGTCTGGCCCTCCTGGTCGTAGGTGACTTCGTCGGCGCGCAGCACCACCTCGGCGGTGCGCAGCTCCGTGTGGCCGCTGGCGGTGAGCAGCTGGCGGTCCGGCTCGATGACGACGTGGTCGGCGGCCAGCTCCACCGTTTCCCCGGTGGGCAGCTGAATCTGCGTGGCCAGGGGAATCTGCGCCGTGACGAGCAGCGCGGCGGTCACCGGGAGCAGGAGGCTCATGGCCTGAGGGCCTCCGCCGCGGTGGCGTGGCGCCGAGGGCGCAGCTTACTCGGGCCGGGGGAAGTCCAAGGAGATGGTGTTGCCCTCCTGGCGCGTGCGGACGGGCACGTCCGCCTTGAGCTTGATGGACACGCGTACCGACCGGTCCGGCCCCACGGTCGGATCCACACGGGCCACGGCGGTATCGAAGAACGAGGTGTCCAACGCACGGGTGTTGTTGCCCTTGCCGATCTGCGTGTTCTCCAGCTCGAGGATGATTTCCTTGCGACCCTCGGACACTTTGTAGCGCACCGGCTCGTTGGTGCGGATGTAAACACGCGAGGCGCCCGCCTGCTGTTGAAAGCCGACAATCTCCAACGTCCGGCGCTTTCCGGCGGGGCTGGCCTCCGTGGCGGGCGTGGGGCTCACCGGCTCCTCGCGGCGAGGCGGGGGCGCCACGTTGGCCACGCGGGCATCCGCCTCCTGGCGCCGCTTGTCCACCGCGGCCAGACGGGTGGCCTCGGCCTCCGCATCCCGGCGGCGCTTGTCCTCGGCATCCGCCAGCTTCCTGGCGTCCGCCGCTGCCCGGGCCTCGTCATCCCGGCGCTTCTTCTCCTCGGCCGAAGCCACACGCCGGGCCTCGGCCTCCTCGGCCTTGCGCCGCTTCTCCTCGGTCTCCGCCAGCTTCTTGGCCTCGGCTGTTGCGCGGGCCTCGTCGTCCCGGCGCTTCTTCTCTTCGGCCGCCGCCACGCGCCGGGCCTCGGCCTCCTCGGCCTTGCGCCGCTTCTCGTCGGCCTCCGCCACCTTCTTGGCCTCGGCCGCCGCGCGGGCCTCGTCCTCCTGGCGCTTCTTCTCCTCGGCCGCGGCAAGACGCCGGGCCTCGGCCTCATCCGCCTTGCGCTTCTTCTCCTCGGCCTCCGCCACCTTCTTGGCCTCGGCCGCCGCGCGGGCCTCGTCTTCCTGGCGCTTCTTTTCCTCGGCTGCGGCCAGTTCCACGGCGCGACGCTCGTCCTCCGCCTTCTTCGCCGCCTCCGCGCGAGCAGCCGCCTCCTGCTTGCGGCGCTCCTCCTCCGCCAGCTTGGCCTGCTCCGCCGCCTTCACCGGGTCCGTGGCCGCCGTGTTGGCCGCGGCCGTGGCTTCCTGGGCCGCCTGCGTCTGTGCCCCCGTCTCCGTCCGAGCCGCCCCGGCCGCCTGCTCCGGCGTCCCGGTATTGGCCGTTGTCTCGTCGGGCTGATCCGGCAGGGTGGGCGCCTGAGCGAGCAACGGCCCGCCCGCCTGATCCAGCACCTTCACCACGAGCACATTGCCGGACACCTGGATGTCCGTCTCCACGTCCCGCTCGTAGCCGATGAGCACCCGGGCGATCGCCGACGCATCCGAGCCGTAGTTCGCCGTGCGCAGGCCCGTAATCAGACCGTTGCTCGCCGGCAATTCCCCGGGCACCTGCGCCAGCACCGCCTCGGAGATGTCGATGACCAGGCGGGGCGGATCCGTCATCGTGAAGGTGGTGAAGTTCGGCTTCTTGCTGCCGGTGATCTCCACCGCTCCGCCGTTCACCCGGACGCTGGTGATGCGGTTGAGCTCCACCTTCTCCTGGGCAAGCGCCAGCAGGGGCAGCAACACCCAGGCGAGCACTGACACCGCGAAGGCCTTCATCGACACCACGCTCCTCCCTCAGAGAGAGCGACTGTAGGGCATGCGCCCCCTGGCTCCAATTTTCCGCCCCGCGTGTCCGCTGCTGGACGCCTATTTCAGGCGCGGCAGCACGGGCGAGCGAACCCGGTGTGTCCTCGAGTACTCGATGAGGTTCTTGATGTCGTAACAGATCTGCCGGATGTCGTGCCCCATCGTCAGCTCGATGTGGCTGTTGCCCTTCACCGGCCGCCACAGCAGGTACTCGCTCTTGGCGGCCCGGTACACACTCCGGGTGGACTCCACCGAGGCCAGCGGATCCAGGTCCCCAAAAATGATGGCCATGGGGATGGCGATCTTCGAGAAGCCCCGCTTGAAGTCATAGTCGGTGCGGTAGCACACCATCTCGCCGCGGCGGATCCACTTGGCGAACTGCTCGAGCACCTTGCGAGGCTCGCGCTCGCCACCCTCGCGCAGCAGCCAGCGCACGTCCTTGGAGCTGGCCCGGGCCGGGTTGCTCAGCTTGTTCACCCGCGCGGCCAGCTTCTCGTAGATGGGGTGGCCCTCGGCACGTGCCAGCTGCTTCTCGGCGTACTTCAGCCAGGCGTCCACCGGGACGTAGTTGAAGCGTGCGTCTTGAGGCTCCTGCAGAGGAGACAGGCGCTTGCCCAGCTCCTTGCTCACCGCCTGGGCCCCGCGCGCCAGCACCGAGCGGCTCAGGTGCCCCAGCCGGCTCTGCACGTTGTAACCCGTCAGCGCCATGTCGATCGCGCTGGCCAGCACCGGCGCGCTCATCGCCAGCGCCTTCAGCGCCAGGAAGCCCCGCCCCAGGTCCGCTGGGGCGCCGATGGTGATCAACCCCTCGAAGTCGTTGTGGATGCCGGCATATCCGTAGCCCAGCATCCCGCCCATGGAGTGCCCGCAGTAGAAAATGCGGTCACGCCGGGTGATGCGCTTCACCCCCGACACCGCCGCCGGCAGGTCGTAGAGGAAGTAGCTGTCGATGTCCCATTCGTAGTCCAGGTCCGGCGGCAGCGGCCGGTGGAAGCGCGCGGCCCGCTCGCGCTGGAAGGCCACCGAGCTCTTCCCGTGCCCGCGCAGTTCCAGAATGTGGATG
>DASVVJ010000106.1:0-4200 GCA_036389955.1 Myxococcaceae bacterium | reverse complement strand
AGCGGGTGAACGTGTCCGCGCCCGGGGGCGTGCGCCACATGGCCCGGGCGGGCAACACCTTATATATGGCCGCGGGCAACTCGGGCGTGGTGGCGGTGAATGTGACCCAGCCGGCCAACGCGGCGGTGACGTTCACGCTGCCCGTGCAGGGCGAGGCGGTGGACGTGCTCACCGTCGGCAGCCTGATCTTCGTGGCGGACAGCAGTGGTGTGAGGGTGTTCCGCACGGGCGAGACGGAGCTGCCCATGCTCGTGGCGCACCGGCCGCTGCCGGGCGGAGCGAGCGCGCTGGCGCTGCATGGCGGGCTGCTGCTGGCCTCGAACGCGAGCCCCACGGACGCCAGGCTCTACGTGCTGGATGCGCGCCGGGGAGATCTGCCGCAGCTCGCTCCCGAGGCGCAGCTACCGCTGTCGGCTCCGGCGCGGCACATCGCCGTGGAGGGCACCCGGGCTTTTGTCTCGCTGGGCCGCGCGGGGCAGGTGGCGATCGTCGAGCTGACCGATCCGGCGGCGCCGGCTCCGGCGGGCACGCTGGTGCTGAGGGATGAGCTGAACCAGGGGTGGATCTCCGCCGAGCAGACGCTGGTGGCGGGGGACGTGGTGTGGGTGGCGGGTGGAGGCGGCAAGGTGCAGCGCTTCGTGGCGCCGGTGGGGCAGCAGCCGCGGTGGCTGGAGACGGCGGCGGTGACGGGAGACGCGAAGGCACTGGCGCGCGCGGGCCGCTACCTCATGGTGGGCACGCTGCTGCTGGACGTGAATGGGCGCGCGGTGGAGATGCCGCTGACGGACGCCCGGGACGCGGCGGGGGCGTTGGCGGGCTCGCTCGTCTCCGTGGCGTTGGATCACCTGGAGCTGAGGGGCACGGTGCCGGTGGCGGGCGCGGTGGTGCCGGTGGGCGTGGTGCCCGAGGTGCTGCTCACGGGGCTGCCGGACATGGCCACGGCGGGAGCGGCGCGGCTGGAGGGCGCGGATGGCGCCGAGGTGCGCGTGGCGCGCCAGGCCCGGGCGGACACGGAGGGCGGGCGGCTGGCGCTGGTGCCGCAGTCGCCGCTGGCGGTGAGCACGGACTACGTGCTGCGCGTGGGAGAGACGCTGGCGGATCTCGGAGGCCGCCCGTTGGGCACGGACGTGGCCGTGCGCTTCCGCACCGGGCCGAGCGCGGCGCCCGAGCAGCCGGTGATCCTGTCGATGGCGCCCGCCACGGGCCTGGAGGCGGGAGGGGACACGGCCGTCCTCACGGGCGAGGGCTTCCTGCCCGGGTGCCAGGTGTGGGTAGGTGACACCCTGGCGCAGGGAGTGACGGTGTCGGCGGATGGCGCGCGGATCACGCTCACCGTGCCGCCAGGGCCTGCGGGCGCGGCGGCGGTGCGCGTGCGCAACCCCAACGGCCTCGAGACGCTGCGGCTCGGCCTGTACCGCTACCTCGTGCCTCCCGAGCTGACGCAGGTGTCGCCGAACGAGGCGCCCTTCAGCAGCCGGCAGCGCGTGTACCTCACGGGCAAAGGCTTCGCGGCGGCCACGCAGGTGACCTTCGGCGGCAGGCCCGCGCTGAGCCCGGTGCTGGACGCGCAGGGTGGGCTCTCGGTGGAGGTGCCGGACGACATCACCGGCGTGGTGGAGGTGGCAGTGGCGACGCCCATGCCGGGCGGGGCGCGCGTGTCGCGGATGCCCAATGGCTTCACCTATACGCTGAAGCCGCTGGGCAGCGTGGCGAGCGGCGCCGAGTCGCTGGCGGTGTCGGGCCGGGTGCTGCTGGTGGCCCGGGCGGGGCGGCTGGTGGGGTTGGACCTGACGCGGCCAGGAGATCTGCCCGAGGTGGCCAACGTCCCCGGCGTGACGAGCGCGGGAGGCCTGGTGGTGGTGGGCGACGAGGCCTGGCTGGCGGGGCAGGGCGAGGTGGTGCGCTACGCGCTGGAGGGCTGTGGCTCGGGCCTGCCGGTGAGCTGTCCGCTGCAGGAGGTGGAGCGCATTCCGCTGCTGGCCTCGGGGCTGGCCAGCGTGGCGGCGGGGCGCGGGAGCGCGTACGTGACGGTGGCCGGAGGCAGCGAGGTGGTGCTGCTGGGCCGGGTGGGCGGAGTGACGCGGGTGGTGGCCCAGGTGGACGTGGGACCGGGAGTGGTGCGCGGCGTGGCCATGGCGGGCCGGGTGCTCGCGGTGCTGGTGCAGGGTCCGCAGACGGGCCGGCTGGAGTTGCGCGACGTGGCGGACGGGACGCTCGAGCTCGTGGGCGAGGTGTCCGGCCTGCCCAGCACGCCGTACCGGCTGGCGGCGGAGGGCACGCGCGTGGCGGTGGCCTCGAACGCGGGAGTGCGCCTCTATGAGACCGCCGATCCGGCCGTGCCGTACCTGCTGGGCCAGTGGGAAGAAGGACTGGGCCGGTCGTACGCGGTGACGCTGTCGGGGCCCTGGGCGCTGGCCTCGGGAGATCACGGCCTGGCGTGGCTGGACACGACGCAGGGGCTCAGGCGGCGCACCCGGAGCTCCACGCTGGGCTATGCCTCGCACGTGGCCGTGGGGGCGGGAGTGGCGGTGGCGGCCACGAGCCAGGAGCTGCGGACCTTCGAGCTGCCGTACCCGACGATCTCGGGCCAGGAGCCCCAGCCCGGCGCAACGCTGCCCTGGGGCGCGGCCGTCTCCGTCACGCTGGCGGACCGGCTGCCGCCCACGGTGGTGCAGGGCACTGGTATGGAGCTGGTGGGCTCGGCGGGCGTTATCCCCGGCACGCGCACGGTGCAGGGCGCGGCCGTGCTCTTCCGGCCCTCGGTGCCGCTCACTCCGGGCGAGCCGGTGCAGGCTCGCGTCACCCTGGGCGCTACGCCGTACGTGGGAGGCACGGTCCTCGGGCCCTGGACGTGGACCGTGCTCCCGAGCGCGGAGGCGCCCCCGCTCCGGGTGGACGCGGTGGTGCCGGATTATGGAGACGTGGCGGGCGGCTACCCGGTGGTGCTGACGGGCGCGGGCTTCGACGCGCAGACCCAGGTGCTGTTCGGCACCCGCCTGGCCACGGTGGTGCCGCCGGTGTCCGAGGACACGCTGCAGGTGCTGGCGCCCGCTTCGCCGCTGCCAGGCCCGGTGCGCCTGCGGCTGAGCCAGGGCGCGGCGGGAACACCGGTGGACGTGCCTGGGGGCTTCGTCTACGTGGCGCCGCTGGCCCTCTCCCGGGTGGTTCCGCCGAAGGTGGATCTGAGCGGAGGTGTGGTCACGGTGGAGGGCACGGGCTTCAACCGCAGCCTCACCGCGAGGCTGGACGGGCTGGCGGCCCCGGTGAGCGACTTCACGCCCACGAGCTTCAAGGTGAGCGTGCCGCCTGGGCCCGCCGGGTGGCTGTCGCTCCAGGTGACGCAGGCGGGTACGCCGCCGGTGACGCTGGCGCAGGCGGTGCTGCGCGCCGACAGCGTTCCGCCCGCCGTCATCGCCTGGGAGCCGCTGGACACCACAGGCCCCGAGCAGGTGCCGCTCAACACGGTCTTCACGGTGCGCTTCAGTGAGCCCATCGATCCCGCCACGGCCACCGGGGTGCGGCTGCTGCGCCAGGGCGGCACGGTGCCCGAGCCGGGCACGCACGCCGTCGCCGCGGATGGCCTGAGCGTCACCTTCACCCCGGCGTCGCCGCTGCCCTCCACCACCGCGTTCAGGCTCACGGCGGCGGGGGTGGCGGACCAGTTCGGCAACGCGATCGTGGATGCTGTCGCATCCAGGCGGGATTTCCGCTCGCGTGACGTGGTGCCGCCCAGCGTGTACGTGCGGCTGGAGAACAGCACCCAGCCCCTGGCGCAGGGCACCATGCTGGCGGCCGAGGTGGACTGGGCTCTGCGGGTGGTGGCCTCGGACGACAGCGGTGGGCTGAAGCTCCGCCAGCTCTGGGTGGACGGGGTCACCGTGAACGTGAACTCGGACGGAAAGGCCACGTACCGTTGGCCCGGGAGCATGCGCTCGAAGCCCTCGACGCTGCGGGTTCGCGCGGAGGACAACGCGGGCAACAGCGACCAGGTCGAGGTGACGGTGCAGGTGGTAGAGGACATGCCGCCCACGGTGGTCCTCACCCAGCCCTCCACTCCGGTGGTGCAGGTGGAGCAGGGGACCTCGCTCACCGTGGCACTGGCCGCGAGCGACAACCACTCCGTCTCAGCGGTGGAGCTGCGGCTGGACGGAGCGCCCATCAAGCGCGCGAGCGGCTTGTCCAGCCCCACCGCGACTCTCT
>DASVVJ010000105.1:0-4249 GCA_036389955.1 Myxococcaceae bacterium | reverse complement strand
TGGGCAGCCACCTGCAGATCGTCCAGCGGCTGGGCTCCTTCAGCGAGCGCGCCCTGGAGCCCATTCCCGGTGTGCCGGCGCCGCTGTGGGCCATTGTCCAACGTGCCCTGGCGGCCTTGCCGGCGGGGCGCTTCCGCACCGCGCGCGAGTTCTCCGAGGCGCTGCAGAGCTTTCTCTTCGATCACCGGCTCCGGGTGGGCACCTCGGACATCTCCGCCCTGTTCTCCCGCGCCTTCCCGGAGCGGCGCTCGCCGCTGGAAGGGCTCGCCAGTGCCGAGGGCGAGGAGATCCACCTGGACACGCCGCGCCCCGGCGCTGCCCCTCAGCTGCGGCCTGCTCCCCGGCGGCCCGTGGCCCAGACCCAGGCCCCGCCTCCTGTCCTGCGTCCCGGCCTCCCGCCCGCGCAGCCCCAGGCGCAGGCCGTGCCGAGGCAAACCTCGGAGCGCCCCGCGATGGAGCAACAAACCCGTGTCGAGGCGGGCCCCGGCGGCGCACGGTCCGCGACTCCGCGCCCTACCCGGCGGCGTGTCGGTGACATCCTCATCTCCCGCGGTCTGCTCACCCCCGAGCGGCTGGAGCTGGCCCTGAACCACCAGAAGCGCCGCGGCGGCAAGCTGGGGGAGGTGCTGGTGGGAGAGAAGCTGCTGGATCCAGAGGATCTGGTCCGCGCCCTCTCCGAGCAGTCCGGGCTGCCTCACATCACCGAGCAGAAGCTGCGGTCCATGGCGGTACCGGAGGAGCTGACACGGCTGCTCAGCCGGGAGCTCTGCGAGAAGCTCTGCGCGGTGCCCGTGGCCATGCGCCAGCGCGAGCTGTACTGCGCGATGCCGGAGCCCCGCGACATCAAGGTGCTGGACGCGCTGAAGTTCGCCGCCGGCGCCATCACGGTGCACGGGCTGTTCGCCACGGAGAGCGCGATCCGCAGCGCCATCCGGCGCTTCTACCCGGTCAGCGAGGAATCGCGGTTCCCGGGGGACGTGGGCGATGGCGACACCACGTTCAACCGCGAGCGCGTGCTGAACTTCGTGGAGCGGTTCACCGGCCGCAGCGTCCTCAACATCGATGGCGAAGAGCTGGAGGCCCAGGCCACCCGGGCCCTGGAGCCCCTGGCCCCTGCCCCCTCCCCGCCAGCGGCACCGGTGGCTGTGCCCACCCCGCCGCCTCCGGCTGCCGTGCCCCCGCGCGCGGTGACCATCCCCGGCAACATGTCTCGCGCGCGCATGGTGCTGGTGGTGGCCGATGCCTCCGAGCCGCGGGAGCTCGCCGTGAAGCTGCTGCTGCAGCAGGGGATCGCGGCGGCCGCCAGTCCCGCAACCACCGCCGAGAAGGCGCTGGCGCTGGGCGGGTATGATCTCGCCCTGGTGGTGGAGGATGCGGTAGCGGAGCCCGCGGCCGTCGCGGAGCAGTTGCGCCTGACCTACCCCGACCTGGGGGTGCGCGTGCTGCCCTCCTTCAGCGCGGCGCTGCTGGGCGAGGGAGGCCCGCTGGCGCGGATGCTGGCCGTGCAGGCCCGGCTGCTCGAAGGGGCGCTGTCGATGATGGGCGGCAGCGCGGCCCTGGCGCCCATGCTGATCAAACTGGCGCGGCGCTGCGCGGCCCGGCTGGGCGCCGGCAGCACCGAGGAGCTGCTGGTAGGCACGGCGGCGGCGGCGCTGGCTCTGGCGGCGCGGATGGAGGAGCCCTCACGCTTCGTGCTGCCCTCCATGGCGGGGATCCGCTCCCTGGTAGGCGGAGAGCTGCCCGAACTCTCCGGGGTGCTCACCGCGGTGCTGACGGGAGGCGCCTCGGTGGGCCCGCCCAAGGGGCGCTCGGCGCTGGCGGTGCTGAGCGCCACGGCCTTCGTCCTTCAGACGCAGAGTGTGCAACCGACCGCCGCCGAGGTGGTCGAAGCGCTGCGCAACCTGCAGAAGAGCCCACGGCTGACCCCTGCTGCGCTGGAAGCACTGGCCACCGAGGTCGGCGCAGGCCCTCAGGCCAACGGCACCGCGCCCCGGGTGGTGGTGGCCGACAGCGACGCGGCCACGGCCATGACGCTGCAGTTGCGGTTGATGACCGAGGGCCTTGCCATTCAGCGGCCCCGCACGCGTGCTGAAATAGAGCAGGCACTCGTGGGTGCCCACGCCGCGATCCTGGAGTCGCCCCTTCCGGATGGGGACATCCATGGCCTGGTGCGCTCGCTGCGGGCCGCTCCCGCCACGGCCCACCTGCCGCTCTTCCTCATCGCGGCCTACGAGGATCCCGCCTTCGTGACGGCGGGCCTGGAGGCCGGCGCGGATGACGTGTTGGTGCGGCCGGTGAACGTGGAGGTGCTCATGGCGAAGCTGCGCCGAGCCATCGCCCAGCGCCAGGCCATCCACCGGGCGTGAGCGCGCGAAGCGCCCGGTCCTGAACGGCGGCGCCCTCACCCCACCCGGCGCAGAGGCGCTCCGCCCTCCTTCACCCGCTCGAGCACCTCGGCGATCAGCTTCTGAGCGCGCAATGGGCCGGAGAGGTAGACATGCGCGCCGAGCGCCAGCGCCCGATCGCGATCATGCGCCCGGCCCGCCATCACCAGCTGGGCCCGGATGCCATGGCGCATCACCGACTCCACCGACTGCAGCGGCGTGAGCACCACCGCGCGCTTGCTGGCCTTCACCACGTCCTCGGTGCGTGCCACGCGCGCCCGGACGTCCGCGCCCTTCAGCAGGTTGAGCAGCCACTCCGTGGCCTGGGCGCCCCAGCCGTACACCCAGACCTGGGGCTCGGGCTCGCTCCGGGTGGCCACGGGGGCCTGCGTGACGGCCGGCATCTCCGGCTGGGTGACACGCTCGCCCACCGGCAGCTCCGTCACCAGCGGCAGCAGAATGGGCAGGCCTTCCTGCTCGACGGTGCGCGCCAAGGCAGCGCCCTTCTGCAGGTGGAAGCCCAGCTCCAGGCACTCGGAGCGGTCACGCACCAGCGGCAGCTCCTCGTCCACCTCGGGCAGCGGAATGGGCTCTACCGGCCGGCACGCGCCCAGCAGGTGCGGGTAGTAGAGGCGATCAATGGCCCGCGAGATGGCCCCATCGGTCGCCAGCAGCACGCTCACCCGCGCCTTGCCGGACACGCGAGCCACTTCATCCATCTCCGTGGGCCGTGCTGGCGCCGCGGCGGCCACCACCAGCACCGAACCCCGGGGCCCCTCGAGCCGCAGCGGCACCACCCGGCACGCCTCCGCCGTCTCCACCGGCAGCACGTCCACCAGGGACTCGTCCATCGGCTGCGCATCCAGGTCGACCGCGGGCAGGTTCAACTGCCGGGCGAACACCTCGAGCACCTGCTGGGCGGTACAGAAGCCCTTGTCCACCACCACCTGCCCCAGCGGCACGCCCCACATGAAGTGAACGCCCAGGGCCACCCGGAGCTGGATCTCGTCCACCAGCCCCGCCTTCTCGAGCAACTCGCCCAACCGCTGCTTCTTCATGCCTTACTCCCCATATGTAGGAGTTCTGCACCTAATGAAGGGTCTTCAGATTAATTGTCTGAAGATGTCGGTAGAAGTTGCTGATGTAGTGAAATAGGATCTTTTTGGAGTACCTGCAACCGTCCGCAGGGCTGGGCGGTGCGGACGGCGTACCGGAAGACACGACTCGCCTCCCTCTCTGCATGACGGCCGGCTGCTCGTGCTGGAGAGCTGCCTGGAGTTCTTCAACATCTTGCATCTGGGGTGGGCGTGAACACTTTCAGGCAGTTGCCCAGCCCAGAGGCCCACGCGATGACACCACGGAAAAAGGGACTGGCAGACCTACGGATCCCAGCAGGCGAGGAGGCGGCCAAGGAAGCCTTCTCGGAAGAGCGGGAAGCAGCGCCCGAGGTCCCCGCAGGGAAAGCCTCGACGGTCCCCGCGGATCAAGCCGCGGGGTGCTCTGCGGACACCATTGAAGACGGCAACGGGAACTACCTGGAGCCGCCAGACTGACGAGGAGCTGACTGCAGGCTCCCTGAGAGCCGGCTCAGGGCGCCGCGGGCTCGGCGCGGACCCAGTGCTGGGTGCGCCCAAGCAGTGACATGCCGATGTAGCCGCGGACCTTCAGCTTCTTGCCCCCGGCCTCGACGGCGATCTTGCACTTGTAGGTCTTGCCATTGCCCGGGTCCAGGATGGTGCCCCCCGTCCACTCATCGTCGTCCTTCTTGAGGTCACGCAGGATGACCATTCCGATGATGGGCTGGTTCTTCAGCGCGCCCTCGCACTTGTCGCAGACGGGGTTCTGCGGCTCGTTGGGCTCACGGA
>DASVVJ010000104.1:0-3526 GCA_036389955.1 Myxococcaceae bacterium | reverse complement strand
TTCTCCTCGTCCTGCCCGCGGAAGCGATGCAGCCCCGCCTCGAGCGCGAGGAACACACCCGCGTTGGGCCCGTGGACCGACAGCAGTACCTCGTGGAACTTGCGGTCGGGAGTCTCCAAGGCCTTGCGCAGGGCCTCGGGGCCCAGGGGCGAGTCCCACTTGCGCTTGCGCTCGCTGCTCTTGCCGATGGAGGAGGGACGGCCTTCGACCACCCAGCGGCGCCGGGTCGAGTCCTGCAGCAGCGGCAACAGCCAGCGCTCCAGGCCCTGGCCCTCGCCCACCTCCTGGAGCAGCAGGGTGATGTCATCGCGCCGGGGCTGAAGCGCCAGCAGCACCGCGGGCATCTGCCGCATGAGCGCCTGGAGCTGCGCGGTGGCGTCCTCGATGAAGGGCTGGACATCCTGCTGCTCGAACAGCGCCATCAGGGCCAGCTCCTCGGCGGCCACCAGGGCCTGGCGTAGCTGCTGCACGCTGCGCCAGAGCCCCTCGAGCCGGTGGTGCTCGCCGCGCAGGTTCGCCACCGAGGCCGAGCCGGGTCCGCGGTCGTCCTGTTCGCCCTGGGAGAGCTGGGCCACCAGGAAGGCGATCTGCTCCTCGAGCTGCACCACCGCGTCGAGCCGGAAGAGCTTGTCGAGGGCGCGCCGCTCCGCCTGGAGGTTGTGCACCAGGCCCAGCTGGTTGCGCGCCGCCTTGGGGCTGGCCTTGTGCAGGGCTACGTCGATTCCACCGTCGCGCAGGGAGAGCTCCAGCCGCCCGCCTTGAGCGTCCTTCCCCGCCGCGGACAGCATGCGCGCCACCGGGACGACGAGCTGCTGATCGAGCTGCCTGCGCATGCCCCGGGCACCATAGGCCTCCTGGTAGCCGGACTCGGCGAGGGCGGCGGTGGCCTCGGGAGGAATGTCCAGGGTGATGCCGCGCTGGAGCAGGCCCCGGCGCTGGCGCAGCTTCTCCACGCCCAGGCGGGCCACCTCGGCCACCTGCTCGCCAGTGAGCGAGTGGAAGGGGATGATCTGATCGATGCGGTTGACGAGCTCGGGCCGGAAGTGCCGGTGCACCTCGCGCAGGTAGTACCCGGTGTCATCGGTGGCCGTGGCGCCGATGCCCAGCGGGCTGCGGCGGTGAGCGGCTCCGAGGTTGCTGGTCATGATGATGAGGGCGTTGTGGAACCAGGCGGTGCGGCCCCGGGAGTCGGTGAGCCGGCCCTCGCCGCACACCTGCAGGAGCAGATCGAACACGGCGGGGTGGGCCTTTTCGATCTCATCGAGCAGGAGCACGCAAAAAGGCTGCTGGCGGACGCGGCGGGTGAGGAGCCCTTCGCCCTGCTCGCTGCCGCGGATGAGCCGGTCGGCGGCCCAGGCGTCCATGAACTCGCTCATGTCGAAGCGGAACAGCCGCTCGGGCGAGCCGAAGAGGAAGGTGGCCAGCAGCCGCGCCAGCTCGGTCTTGCCAACGCCGGTGGGGCCCACGAAGAGGAAGGTGGCCAGCGGCTTGCCCTGAGGCTGGAGCCCGGCCTTGACCATGCACAGCGTCTCCACCACGCGGCGCACGGCGAGTTCCTGGCCGATGAGCTGGCGGCGGAAGTGCGCCTGCACGTCGTCGGCGAGCAGGGCGCGGTCCTCGCGCAGGAGGAACTCGGGGACGCCCGTCTTCAAGCTGAAGAGGGAGTAAACGCGCTCGCGGGAGAGCGGAGGCGGCTTGCCGTCATCGGCGCGCTCTTGCTGAAGGCCGGCGCGCATCTCTTCGTACAGCCGCACGGCCTTGCCGGGCAGAGCGCGGCTGGGGAGGTAGCGCTCGGTGAGGTCCACGAGCGGCTCGATCGCATCATCGGCCAGGGTGGAGCGCGTGGGCTCCGCCTGGCGTTGCCAGGCCACACGGGCGCGCAGGGCCTCACAGGTGGCGCGAGCCCCCAGCGGCTCCAGTCGCACACGGGTGAGGGCGGAAAAGAGGCCGGGGTAGCGGCTCTCGAGCAGATCGAGCGACTCGGGGGCGAGCTCGCCCAGGAAGCGGACCTTGCCCTCTTCCAGGAAGGGCTTCATGGCGCCGGGCAGATCGATGGACTCGGTGGAGTGCTGCGCGAGCAGCTCGCCCAGGTTCTCGAAGTAGAGGATGGCGTCCAGGTCCTGAGCGGCGCGCATGACGCGGAGGACACGCTCCTGCCACTGGCCGAAGCCGGACATACCGGCGATGAGGCGAGAGCCACTGGTGGCATACACGCTGCGCTCGCGGCCCGCCTTGCGCTCGGCTCGGAGCCAGGCGTGGAGCAGCTCGGACTTGCCGGCAAGCTCGGGGCCCACGAGCAGTACGCCCTGGCGCTTCTCGCCTCCCAGGAGACTGGTGAGCAGGGCCAGCTCGGTGTCCCGGCCGATGAGCGGAGGGCCGCGCTTGGCCTCCTCGCGCTCGTGCATCACGGTGGAGACGGAGAGGAGCACCTCGTGGGCCTGATCGCGCTTGAGCTTCTCCTGGAGACGCTTCCGGGCCTGGCGGGCCTTGTCACCGAAGGCGTCCTGGCGCCGGAGCTTGAGCTGCACGGTCTCCAGCGTCACGGCCTTGGGGGGCAGCAGGCGCAGGTACTCGTGAGCGCTTAGCTCGCGCGCGGTGAGCAGCCGCTCCACGTCGGTGCGGACCACGTCGAGGACGTTCTGGTTGCGGCCGACATAGACGGTGTGGTCGAGCGCGGGAACGAAGGCCCAGGTCTCCTGGGGCAGGGGGATGATGACGGCGGCCAGCTCCAGGGAGGTGGGCTTGAACACGCGCTTGGGCAGGTCCGCGCGAGGGGCGACCACCTCGATCATCTCGATGCGGACCTGCTCTGGGAGCGAGAAGCGGGCAAGGACATCGGGCTCGACGCGGGACAGGTGCTCCTCGAGAAACAGACGCTGCTCGGCCAGACACGCCTCACGGGTGGAGGCGTGGCTCGTCATGGTGGGCGCGGCGACAGGGAACGCCTGGTGGTCGCCGTTCCACAACTGCTGACAGAGCAGGGAAGTGGCGAAGTCGAGAGTCCCGGTCGCGTCGGAGGAGGGCATACACCCGGCATCCTATGATGCATGCTCATGCCCCTGGAGGGTCTTCTTCCTGGAGCCAGAGATGACGCTGAGCCGGAGCGAGCGCTGGAAGTTCACCGGGTTGTGCCTGGCCAGTGTCCTGTTCTCAGCCTGCGTCAGCAGTTCCAGGTCCGGCCCCCGCCGGGAGTTGCGCCTGGACACGGAGACGGCCAGCCAGTTGAAGCACGCGGCGGCTGCGAGCGAGGCGGCGAGCGGATTGGCGCTGTCGACCACCCGGGCGGTGGCCTCGAATCTGGTTCGGAATGCTCCCTGGCTGATTCGCCTGATGGAGGGCGAAGAGCAGGTGAGCCAACTGGAAGAGTTACTGGTGGAGTGCGCCCGGTATGCGGAGCGGAAGGTGAACGCGGAGCATTTCGGAGACCGCTCACCGACGCGGCAGGAGTGCGGCGAGGAAGTCATGGTGGACGGCTGCGTGGAGCCCATCACCCGGGCGATGCACCTGGGCCAACAGAAGCATGCGC
>DASVVJ010000103.1:0-2122 GCA_036389955.1 Myxococcaceae bacterium | reverse complement strand
GGCGCTGAGGCAGGTCGGTGCTCAGCCGGACACTGGTGAGAAACTGCGGGAGTCCCAGGGAATTCGAGTCCAGCGGTTCACTGTTAGTAGAGGGGGCAGTCTTCGTCGTGTTGGACATTTGCTAGAACCTTTCAGAACGTATGGAAGCGGCCCCGGCTCACACCGGCTTGGCGGACGCATCGGCGGGGGCAGCGCCGTCCTGCTTGCCCGAAGGGAGCTGCGGCCTGGGGATCGTCAGACCGTTGAAGTCCTGCAGTTCCTTCTTGAGAGCGGCCACCGCCTCGGGGTTCTGCGCCAGCTCGCGCACCATCCGCCGGAACTCCTTGCGGTTGTCCAGGTTGCCCTGCTGCTCGAGCAGCAGCTTGCGCAGCAGCAGCAGCGCGCGGACCTTGGGAAGGTTCTTGGCGATCTGCGCCGGCGTGAACGACTTCATCGAGTCGACGGGCAGCTCCACATCCAGCTGCTCGGCGTTGCTGGGATCGATGCGGTTGGGCACCTGGAACCGCAGCCGCATGTCCATGTCCTTCATCACCTGATCGAGATTCTTCCCATCCAGGTTGCGGATCTGCCGCTGATCCAGGTCCTTCTTGCTGTCGGTGGAGGTACCGCTGGAGAAGCTACCCATCACCAGGAGACGGAGCGGTAGAGCCTTCTCGGCCCGCTCTCCATTGACGCTGGTGCGGTAGGTGAGAGTAATTCGTGACTTGGGGATTTCGTCGTTGATGGCCATGCACGCCTCAGAGGAAGGCATTTCGTATGAGTGAGGCGGATGCCACACCCTGAGCGGCATTGGTAACTCATATCAATTGTCAAATGCAAGGCACCCTGGCCCAAAGATCCTGACAAGTCTTTAACGCGTTGCACTGATCAGGCAACCGGCTCGCCAGCCCATCGCTTGAAATTGGCCTGCCATCTCTACTCGGCAAGTCAGCCCAGGGTGAGAGGGATTCCACAACCAGCCAAGGCCTGTACGTTACCAGACACTTGCTTTAGCTTTATGGCAGAAAATCCCTCTCAGCTCCGGCCGTCATCCCCGCGAGGTGGGCGCCAAGCCTGGCGCCAAGCCAGGCCTCTCATGAAAGTCTTTATGGATCAACAAAAGCTCGCAAGAGTCCGCTGGCAGGTGGGGCAGCCGCTGCTGCCTGATCACTTCCAGGCTCAGGAGGAGGCACTCTCGACCGAGGTCCGGCTCTACGCCGAGCTGACGGGCCTGCCCATGCTGGGGATCAGCTCGCTCGCACTCAACCCGGTGCTGCTGTCCGAAGGCACGCTCGCGCTTACCTCGCTGAGCGCGGTGCTGCCGGGAGGCTACCTGGTAGAAGTGCCCAGCAATGCCACCGTGGCACCTCTCTCCCTGGAAGAGACGGGCCTCTCCCAGCTCACCGTGTACCTGCACCTGATGAGGGAGACTCGCGGCGCCGAGGGAATGCCACTCTATGCGGCGGATCCGCCCGCGCTTCACCGGGCTTTGTATGTGTTGCAATTGTCCGCGGATCCCGCCGTGGAAGGTGGGCTCAGCTCGCTGGCGCTGATGGGACTCTCCAAGGATGAGCACGGGCAGTGGCGGCTGTCACGCGAGCAACTGCCTCCCCTGGTGCGCGTGGGGCCTCATCCCTTTCTCTCGGAGCTTTTTACCCAACTGGATGAGTTGCTTCAGCAGGCGCATGGCCAGCTACGCACCTCCATCCGTGACAATTACGTGCGGGGTGACCGGCTCTCCAACGCCCGGCGTGCGCTGTGCGCGGTCCGCCAGATCCAGGCCCTGCGCGGCGACATGCGTCACGGCATTCACCCGCCCACCTATCACCTCTTCGAGGCCCTCCGCCGGCTCTACTTCGAGACGTGCTGCTATCTGGAGACCGAGCCGGAAGAGGATCTGCCCCCCTACCGGCACGAGGAACCCGGCCCCGGCCTGCTGCGGTGGATGGAGCTGCTCAACCGCAGCTTCCGCCCGCAGACGAGCCAGCGCTCTTACCGGCCCTTTGAGTGCCGCGATGGACGCTTTCAGCTGTCGCCGCTGCCCAAGGACAAGCCGGCCCCCAATGACTTTTACCTGCTGGTGCGCCGCCAGGAGCGCGACAAACCCCGTGTGATGGAGGGCGTGAAGGTGGCCAGCCCCCTG
>DASVVJ010000102.1:0-10957 GCA_036389955.1 Myxococcaceae bacterium | reverse complement strand
TCCGGTCCTCATCATGGAGTGCTTACAGGGACAGTCGCTTCAGGCGCTGTTGCGGAGCGGCCCGCTGGAGTTGCGACAGGCCCTGCGCATCCTGAGTGACATCCTGGCCGGACTGGCGCATGCCCACTCGCGCCACATGATCCACCGGGATCTCAAGCCCAGCAACGTGTTCATCCTCCCGGACGGACGGGCGAAGCTGCTCGACTTTGGCATGGCGCGGTTCGCCTCTTCGCTCGACATGCCCTCCACGGGAACCCCTGCCTTCATGGCCCCAGAGCAATGGCGGGGCCAGCCTCAGGACACGCGCACTGACACCTGGGCCGCCGGACTGATGCTGTACCAGATGCTCACGGGAGTCCTGCCTTACTCCCCCAGCGATATGAAGGTGTTTCGCGAGCGGGTGCTTTCGCCAGAGCCCGTCCACCCCGTGCGAGAACGCCGTCCGGATCTCCCCGAGCCGGTGGTCCTGTTCCTCGCACGGGCGCTGGCGAAGAGCCCCTCCCGGCGCTTTCAGAGCGCGCTGGAGATGCGTGAGCGGCTGCGGGTCCTGGAGTGGACCCTGGCCCCCTCCGCTGCCGCGCCGCCCCTGCGGTTTGTCCCCCATCGCCGGCAGGTGACGCTGGTGAGCTGTCTGCTCTCGGGGCACCTGGCCGCCTTCGATTCCGCGGACCTGAGCGACCTGCAGGCGGAGTTCCATCAGGCCTGCTCGCGCATTTTCGAGCGGCATGGGGGGTGGGTGGCACTGCGCATGGGAGCCGAGGTGCTGGGCTGTTTCGGCCACCCGTTGTCCCGGGAGGATGACGTGCTCAGCGCGGGGCGGGCCGCGCTCGCGCTGACGTGCGTGGCGAAGGAGCTGCCCCAGGACCTGCAGACCCGGCTTGTGGTGCAGGTGGGGGTGCACACGGACATGGTGGTGTTGGAAGTGTTCGATCCCTCCGGAGGACAAGGGGTCTCGCCGTCCATTCAGGGAGAGGCGCCCCGGTTGGCGGCATGGCTGGCCAGGCAGGCGGCGCCCAACACGGCGAGCCTCAGCGAGAACGCCTGCCAGGGGGCACAGGGAAACTTCGTGACGGAGCCGTTGGGACAACAGGACTTCCCCTCCTCGCAGGGAACAGTGCGGACGAGCGTTCACCGGCTGGTGCGTGAGCGGCCGGAGGGCACCCGCTTCGGACGGTCGCTGGCCCGGGGCCGCTCGCCCCTGGTGGGCCGGACCGAGGAGCTGCGCCAGCTCATCGCCCGCTGGGAGATGGTCCGCCAGGGGCAGGGGGTGGTGGTGGTGCTCAGCGGCGAGGCAGGGATTGGCAAATCCCGGCTCATCCAGGAGCTGTTCGAGCGTGCCACCCTGGAGGGGGCCTTCTGCGTGTCCAGCCAGTGCTGGAAACAGCTCAGCCGCAGCGCCTTCCATCCGGTGCTCGAGTGGATGGTGAGCCTGCTCGGGCTGGATATGAAGGCCTCGCCAGCGGAAAAGTGGGGACGCCTGGAGGAGGTGCTCAAGGCACTCGATCTCCCTGTCCCAGAGGGGCTGCAGCTGCTCGGCCAGCTGCTGGATCTGCCCCCTCGCGAGGATCTGGCCCCCTTGCTGCTGCTTCCCGAGCAGCAGCGGGAGCACACCCTGGAGCTTCTGATCAACATTCTGCTGCGGCTGCCAGCGCTGCTCCTGCGAGGGGGACGCACCGGCCCCCTGCTCCTCATCCTGGAGGACCTGCACTGGGCCGACCCTTCCACCATGGAGCTTCTCACCCTCCTGCAGGAGCGCATCGAGCTCTCGGCGATGTGCCTGCTGTTGAGCACGCGCCCTGAGACGAAGCTCACCTGGCGGCGGCACTCCAGCCTCCACCGGGTTGTGCTTGATCGGCTCGTGGCGGATGACACCGCCGAGCTGGTTCGGCGGCTCACCCGGGACCGGCCCGACCTGCCCGTGGAGACAGTGGAGCTGCTCGTCAGGAAGACCGAAGGCATTCCCCTGTTCGTCGAGGAGATGACCCGCATGGTGCTGGCCCGGGCTGTTCCGGGCATCGAAGCGCCCTCGGCGGGCTCTCTGCCCGTCACCCTGCAGGAGCTGCTCCTGGCCCGGTTGGATCCACTGCCTCAAGAGCAGAAGGAGCTGGCCTGGAAGGGGGCCGTGATTGGCCGGAGCTTCACCGAGCGGCAACTGGCTGCCCTGTCGGAACTCGACGGCGCCTCGCTGCGCCGGGAGCTCGAGGAGCTCGTCGAGGAGGGGCTGCTCGTGCGCAAGGGGGATGACGCGGAATCCCGCTATGAGTTCAAGCATGCCCTGATCCAGGAAGCTGCCTATGGCTCTCTGCTGAGGCCTCGCAGACGGCAATACCATCATCAGGTTGCCCGTCTCCTGGAACAGCCGGCCCCGGGAGCCACCCTGGCTCCACCGGAGCTGATCGCCCACCACTATACCCAGGCAGGTGAGTTGGAACCGGCCATCCGGCTCTGGGCGCAGGCGGGGGAGTTGGCACTGCAGCGCTCTGCCTTCGAGGAGTCCATTGCCCACTTGCAGCAAGCGCTCGGGTTGTTCAAGCGCCTGCCCCGCGCGGCCCGGCGGTTGGAGGAGGAGCTCCGGCTGCTGGTGTTGCTGGGCCAGGCCCTGGTTGCCGCCCGGAGCTATGCGGCGCCCGAGGTGGAGCAGCTTTATACCCGCATCGTGGAGCTCTTCCAGGATGTGAGCGACATTCCCATCCTCATCTCCGCCTGCAGGAGTCTCTTCACCAAGAACCTGATGCGGTTGAACTTCCCGCTGGCGCTCAAGCTCTCGGAGCAGATCGTCGCCCTGGGCCAGCGGATCCACGAGCCCCAGCTGCTGGTCGTGGGCCGGCTGATGGGCGGGACGAGCCGTCTGCTCCAGGGCGAGATCGTGGAAGCCCAGAGGTTGTTCGGTCAGGCCGTGGCTCAGGGAGTTTCGGAAGCGGAGTTGGAGCCGCAGGGGCTCGGCGTGCTCGAGTCGGATCCGCTGGCGATTGCGCAGGCCTACGAGGCCATCACCTGCGCCATCCGTTGTGAGCAAGAACAGGCGCTGCGGCTCATCGACCTGGCCGTGCGGCGCGCCGAGCGGCTGGATCACCCCTACACGTCTCTGCTGACGTATGAGGCAGCCACCCTGCTGCATTGGGTCCGGTTCGATGTGCACCGGATGCTGGAATCGGCCAACAAAGCCCTTGTCATTCTGGATCGAGCGCTGTTCGCGTCCTGGGAGGGCTGGGCGCCGGCTCTCCGTGGGTGGGCACTGCTCCTGCTGGGCCGGCAGCAGGAAGGCTATGAACTGCTGCAGCGGGACTT
The DNA here is from genome assembly GCA_036389955.1 of Myxococcaceae bacterium. Lineage (GTDB taxonomy): Bacteria > Myxococcota > Myxococcia > Myxococcales > Myxococcaceae > DATHBR01. Next base: position 7,669 of record DASVVJ010000102.1, on the reverse strand, counting down.
CGAGCGCATCAAGCTGGCAGGAGCGGAGTCCGGGGGAACCTATTTCTTCTGCCTGTTCGCGGATGCGCGCTTGAGGCTGGGGCTGATCAATGAAGGGTTGGCCGCGGTAACGGAGGGACTGGCCTGGGGAGAGCGGACAGGAGAGCACCTGGAGGATTCCGAGCTGCACCGGCTCCGGGGGGAGCTGTTGCTGCGCAAGGGCGAAGCCGCCGCGGCGCTGGTTGAGTTTCACGAGGCGATACAGATTGCCCGGCGGTCCGGCACGCGCTGCATCGAGAGCCGGGCCACGTTGAGCTTGTGCCACCTGCTGCAGGAGCAGGGACGGAGCCGGCAAGCTCAGTGCGTGCTGGTGGAGCTGCTCGAAACCCTTCCTCCCGGCCTGGACTCCGCCGAGCTCCGGGTCGCCCGGATGATGCTCAGCAGGCTTCAGGATGAGCACGCGGGGGAACTGGATGTCGATCAGATCATGGCCGAAGCCCCCTGGGAGGTCCGTCACACCCGCCCTGAGGACTCTCTGACCCTATGACAGCCTTGTGGTGTGTGCGGCATTTCCGGCGCGCGCCCTTGGGCGCTCGAGTCCTTCACCCTTGGAGTAACGGATATGCCTCCCGACACTACAAACGCTCTCAATGGAGCCGCTGGCACACAGTCTGTGACACAGCAGCCGCGGCAGACGAAGCCCTCGCCTGCTCGCCCGCGCAGCGCCGAGACGGAATGGAAGAGTGTCGGCACGTGGGTCAAGATTTATGGATGGCTGACCGTGGCGCTCGTGCTCTCGGGCAGCATCTTCCTGGCACATGCGGGGTGGCTGGGATGGGGGCGTTTCACCACGTGCCAGAGCACGGGGTGCGTCCGGGCCATGCATCTCATCGAGGTGCCCCTCATGGGGTATCTCCTGTTCGTGGGCTACTACTCCGCCTTTAGAGCCACCCATCTCACCGCGGCCCGGTACCGGGGGCTGCTCGGCTTCGCCAACGTGGTGGCGCTGGTGTTCTTCGTCTTCGATGGTGTGCTCCTCGTCTCGAGCTTCCAGCCTGGGGGAACTCACTCCGAGAAGATCCTCATTTCAATTGCGATGGGTCTGCTGCTGATCGGCGCGAGCCTGGGAGGCTGGGTCCGGTTCCGCGTGAACGAATACCTGCACCCGGCGTTGGATCCACTGTTCGAACATCCCCGGACAGAGGGAGAGCTCCTCCAGCTCGTCAAGAAGGCCCTGGCCTATAAAGTCCAGATCCGGGTGCGCGGTTCGACCCACTGCGTGCGCGAGGGCATCTATGCCGACGAGGGCGGGCCCCACATCAACGTGCAGCTCGATCGGTACAACCAGGTCTCCTTCGACGAGAAGAACATGCGCGTCACTGTCCAGGCGGGTTGCCACCTGGGAGTGGATCCGCACAATCCTTTGTCGAACAAGAAGAACAGCCTTCTGTGGCAGCTCCACAAGCGCGGCTGGGCCCTGCCCGACCTCGCGGGCATCACCCATCAGACGGTGTCTGGCTTCTTCTCGACGGGCTCGATGGGCGGCACGCTGAAGCACAACCTGGGCGGAGCCATCGTCGGCATCCGCATCATCGATGGGAATGGCCAGGTGCACGACCTTGCTCCCAATCCCAAGGACCCCAGGGACGAGGAGCACAACCCGTTTTACGCCGCGGGTGTCTCCATGGGGTTGCTGGGGATCGTGTCCACACTCACGTTCCAGTGCGAGCGTCGTTACTACATCGAGGGGACCCACGAGATCAGCGTCACCCAGGAGTGTCCCGCTCGTGTGTTCGAGATGGGCAAGGACGGGCTGGAGGGTTTCTTCGAGAAGCCCGAGAACGAGTACATCCGGCTGCTCTGGTGGCCACAGCAGGGCGTCGATCTGGTCGACCTCTGGACAGGAAAGCGCCCCGATGCCGCAAGCCGGGGAGCGCGGTGGCATCGCACCAGGCAAGCCTGGGACCGGGGCAAGATGCTGGTGACCAGCCGGCGCAAGCTCAGGCCTCTTGTTGGAACCCCGGGCATCCTCCAGAGGCTCCTCGTCAAGCCGTTCTTCACCTTCATCGCGAAAGACGACGCACCGCCTTTCAGACTGGCTACCGAGACACTGGTGGGCAACTTCCTGTGCCTTCTCCTGCGCAAGAAGAAGAAGACGTTCAAGGACGTCTGGTACAAGGCGCTGCCCATGGACGATCACATCTCGGACAGGTTCGTCCCAACTGAGTTCACGGAGCTGTTCATCGACATCTCCCAGACCGGCAAGCTGATGGAGGTCCTGAAGAAATTCTTCTGCCATCCTGAAAGCCAGGAAGGGAAAGCGCGAGGCATGGCACGCGCTGGGTCATATGCCTTTGAGATTTACCCAGGCCACCAGAGCCGCTTCTGGCTGAGCCCCAGCCATGGGCGCCATTCCGTCAGGCTGGACATCTTCTGGTTTCGCACGGACGAGACGGATGACACCAAGCGCCGGGAGGAGTTCTTCGGGCAGTTCTGGAAGTTGCTACAGGACGAGGGCATCGACTTCCGTGCGCACTGGGGCAAATACCTGCCCAAGGCAGATTCTAAAACGGGGGCCAAGTATCTGAGCGAGCAATACGACAGGTGGAATGATTTCATGGATGTCCGGCGGAAATGGGATCCGGAAGGCATCTTCCTGAACACGTATTGGAAGGAGCATCTGGGACTGGGGGCCGCCTCCCAGGCTGGCCAGCCCAATGCGCAGCCAGAACTCGGATTCGAGAGCTTCACCATGCCCGAGGCCACGGACGACCCGCCAGTCCGTCCGCGGGCCCGGCCCCCTGTTTTGGTCTGGGTCCTCAAGGTGTACTTCAGTCTAAAAAACCGGGAGCGTCCCAACCGAGCACGCCCAATGCCCTCGTGAGGGGCTGGCTTCCGCTTCAGGGATTGAGGAGCGCGGCCCTCCCTGGAAGAGGCGGTGGAGGTCTGGCACGCTGGAGGGATGAATCCGACCTTTCGTGGGTATCGCCTGACGCTCGTGTCGCGGGGAGCACCGAGGGGAGGCGGGACCCAGCGCCCCGGCTTGAGCGCTGCCTCGGCACGGTGACATGGCTGAACCAGGCTCACAGATGCGGCTACGCGATGTGCTCGAGTACCTGGCGGGGGCGCGGCTGGACGATTACGAGGACTTCGCCCAGCAGCTCGAGCCCTTCCGTGCGGCCCGGGGCGAGACGCTGTTCTCTCAGGGGCAGCGCCACCCTTACGCCTACTTCATGCGCCAGGGGCTGGTGAAGCTCTGCTACGTGACGCGCTCGGGCACCGAGCGCACCAAGTCGCTGATTCAGGAGGGCCAGCTGTTCGCCAGCCTGGGCAGCATGGGGCCCGAGGCGGCATGCGGCTTCTCGGCCATCGCACTCGAACCGGTGGAGGCCGAGCGCTTTCCGCTCAGCGCCTTCCTCGCGCGGCTAGAGCGGAACCTGCTGTGGGAGCGCATCGGCCGCAAGTTCTTCCAGGAGCTGGCCTTCCGCAAGGAGCGGCGCGAGTACCAGCTGCTGCTGCTCTCGGCCCAGGAACGCTACGAGCAGGTGATTCAGGAGAGCCCTCAGCTGCTGCAGCGCCTGAGCCAGGCGGAGCTGGCACGGTGGATTGGCATCACTCCCGTGGCACTCAGCCGCATCCGGGCGCGCAAGCGCCGCCCGCGCCCCGCGAAGCAGTAGCCACCCCCGGCCGCACCGGCAGAAGAGCACGGCCGGGGAGAGGGGGGCGGCTCAGCGGGATGCGTTAATTATCCCAGGTTAATGAAGGGGGGAGCCAGGCTCCGTAGAACAGCGTCAGGAGGTAGTCATGTCCACGACGCTCAAGGCGGCCCTGGTGTTGGCGCTGGCCTTCGCCAGCACCTTTACCCTCAACCTGGCATTCGGGTGGCTTGCGCCCTCGGACATTCAAGCGTGGCTCGAGGCGGCGGCCGAGCGCCCTGCCCTGGTCTTCGCGGGGGTCGTGGGCGTGCTGGCCATCGACAGCGTGCTCGCGGTGCCCACGATGACGACGATCATCGTCGGTGGCCACCTGCTCGGGACCGTGCTGGGCAGCGCCGCGGCCATGGTGGGCCTGCTGCTCGCGGGCTCCATCTGCTACTGGGGCGCGCGGCTGGTGGGCGCCACGCGCCTGGTGAGCCCCGAGGCCATCGCCCGCGTCCAGCGCACCGTCGGCTCCGTGGGGCCAGGTCCGCTGCTGCTGGCGCGTGCCCTGCCCATCCTCCCGGAGGTGCTCAGTGCCCTCGCGGGCGCGGGGCGGATGCCCGCGCGCCGCTATTACCTCTGGTTCGCTCTGGGCAATGTTCCCGCCGCGGTGCTGGGCTCCGTCGCTGGAAGTGAGAGCACGCTCGATGCGCCATGGCCCGCGCTGGTTGTCGGCATCGGCCTGCCCGCGCTGACGGGCCTGGCGCTGCTGCTCACACGCAAGCGCGGTCAGGCTTCGGAGTTCCCAGCTCAACTCAATCAGGAGAAGCGTATGAGCAATGCAAAGACAGTGCTGATCACCGGCGGCACGCAGGGTGTGGGCCGCGCCCTGGTGGAGAAGTACGCACGCGAGGGGTGGCGCGTCGCCACCTGCGCGCGGCGCGAGGAGGAGCTGCGCGCCCTGGAGCAGCATGTCCCCGGCGTCCGGGGCTTCGTCTGCGACGTGGGGGACGCGCGGGAGCGCCGGCAGCTGCTTGCGGCAGTGCGGCGGGAGCTGGGGCCGGTGTACGGCCTTATCAACAACGCGGGCATCCAGCATGCCTACGCGGTGGCCCTGGCCGAGGCAGACGAGGAGCGGCTCGAGGAGGAGGTGCGCATCAACCTGGTGGCGCCGCTCGCGCTGGGGCACCTGGCGATGGCGGAGGTGGCCTCCCAGGGAGGCTTCATCGCCAACGTCTCTTCGGGCCTGGCCTATGTGCCAAAGGCCCGCTCTCCGGTCTACTGCGCGACCAAGGCCGCGCTCTCCATGTACACCCGGTCCGCAGAGCTGCAGCACCCGGGGGCGTGCTTCGTCGAGATCGTCCTGCCGCTCGTCGAGACGCGGATGACCCACGGCCGCGGGCGCGGGAAGCTGAGCCCCGCAGCCGCGGCTGAGCAGATCTTCGAGGGCATCGCCAGCGGGGCCCCGGTGGTGCACGTGGGCAAGGCGCGGCTGTTGCCGCTGCTGCTGCGCCTGGCTCCTGGCCTGCTGACACGGTTGATGAATCGCGAGGATCCGCCACGCCTCTCCTCCGGAGTGCCGGCCAGCGGGGTGACGCCATGACGCTGCTCGCGCTGCTGCTGCTGGCATCCGCGCCGGCTCCCGTCCTGCGGGTGGAGTTCCCCAACCTGCGCAGCACCCGGGGCGGCGACCTCATCGTCATGGTCTTCCCCGAGAGCGCGGCGAACGACTTCCCCACGAAGTACCAGAGCTCCCTCGTCACCCGGACATTCCGGGTGGCGGAGCTGCGCGGCCCCATCCTCCTGGAGGGGCTGGCTCCAGGCCGCTACGCCCTGCGGGTGCACCATGACGAGAATGCCGACGGCAAGCTCCAGAAGCGGCTGTTCATTCCCAAGGAGGGGCTGGCCTTCTCCAACGGCGCGGCGCTGAGCTGGAACGGGCCACCGGACTTCTCGGACGCGGCCTTCGAACTGTCCGGAGACACGACGCAGCGGGTACTGATGACCTACCCCTGAGGCTCGGACCTTCGGCCGGGTCGCGCTCGTGCCCGGCACGATTCCCTCAAGCGGGGGCAGAGCGGCGGCAATCGAACCCGCCGCTCGCAGGTGGCTCAGTAGCCCAGGCGCTCGGAGATGTAGTGGTCGAGCTGCCGGTGCCAGGTTTTCCAGTCGTGCGGCATGTCGTGCCCCCAGATGTCCAGGTTGTGGGGGATGCCGCGCTGGTTGAGCTGGTAGCTGAAGTGCTCGGTCAGGTGCGGGTGCTCCCACTGGCCCCGGCTGGACACCAGGTTGATGCGGCTGTGGTGGCGCAGCAGGTCCATCGCGTGCCCCTCCGACAGGTTGGGCACGTAGGAGCCGGGGTTGTTGTAATAGATGTCGTCGTTCCAGAAGCCGTGCAGGAACTGCGGCTGCAAGTCGTAGATGCCGCCCATCGCCAGCAGCACCTCGAAGAGGTCCGGCCGGCGGAAGAAGGCGTTGGCCGCGTGGAAGGCGCCGAAGCTCGCCCCCGTGGCGCCAATGCGCGCCGAGCCGTTCTGCAGCACGCCCCGAATGTGCGGGACGACCTCGTCCTCGACGTAGCCGGAGAAGAGCACCTGGCGGCGCGCCTTCTCGTGGATGGGGATGCTGTTGTTGAGCCACGCGTGGTTGTTGATGCTGCTGATGCTGAAGATCTGCACGCGGCCCGAGAAGAGGTGGTGGGCCACCGCCTGAATCAGCCCCATGCGCTCGGCCTCCAGGAAGTCTCCGCCCGCGGTGGGGAAGAGCAACAGCGCCGGGCCCCAGTGGCCGTAGCGGACGATAGGCATGTCCATGCCCAGGCGGTGGCTGTACCAGCCGAAGATTTCGCGGCGCAGATTCGGATCGACGTATGACATGCAGCGGGCTCCCAGCGTGAAGCGGACCGGCCGCAGATAGCACACGCGAGGCATGGCTGCGCTCAATCCGCGCGGAAGCTACCGCTCACGTGAGGCCGTGGCCGGGAAGTGCTCCGCCAGCCAGCGGGAGATCTCCTTGCCCTTGGGCTGGTTGCCAAGGCGCTGGTAGTGCTCCAGCGCCTCGGTGGCCAGGCGCTGAGCGCGCGTGCGCTCCTGATTGGCGGCGAGCAGGGCCCGCGCCAGGGTGAAGCGGGTGTCGGCGATCACCTCGGACTGAAGCATCGACAGGCCCTGCTCGAGCGGAGCGAGCGCCTGGACGGGCTGGCCCCGGGCCAGGTGCAGCTCTCCCAGGCCCAGCAGCGCCTCGGCAACCAGCGGATGCTCAGGCCCCAGGACTTTCTGCCCCAGCGTGAGGGCACTCTGGAGCCGGAGCTCCGCCTCACCGAAATCCCCGATGTACACCAGCGCGCGCCCCAGGCCGATGAGCGTGTTGGCGACGTCCGGGTGCTCGGGCCCCAGGGCTCTCTCCGTGATGGCCAGGGCCCGCTCGTAGCTGGCGCGCGCCTTCTCGAACGAGCCCAGCTCCGCCTGCGCAACACCCACGTTGTTGTGCATGGAGGCCACGAAGGGGTGCTCGGGGCCCAGCTCCTTCTCCATGAGCACCGCCGCCTGCTGGAACCGGTTGCGCGCCTCGTCGAAGCGCCCCACCTTGTAGAGCACGCCTCCCAGGATGTGGAGCGACTCGGCCCGGGCCAGCTCGTCCCCCGCGCGCTCCACCGCCGCCTCCAGCACCACGGACTCCGTGTCCAGCACCTCGGGGCGGCGGGCCTGGCGGACCTCCGCGTTCCAGATGAGCATGTTCCACACCCGGGCCACCAGCACGTCATCCTTGCCGCGGGCCGCCTGCACGAGTGCCTTCCTCAGCAGCGCATCGGCCCGCCCATAGTTGCCGGTATCTCCGTGCAGCCGGCCCGCATGGTAGAGCGCCTGCGCCTGCAAGGGCGCATAGTCCAGCGTCTCCACCTGGGGCAGCAGCTCGGAGCTCAGCTCCAGACCCTCCTGGAACTTGCCTGCCATCCACAAGGCGCCCAGCCGATCCACCTGCTTCTCCAGGGACTCGATCCGCGAGCGTGCTTCCGGCTCGGAGGGCAGCGGTACGGCGGAGGTGAGCGCCTG
>DASVVJ010000101.1:0-4485 GCA_036389955.1 Myxococcaceae bacterium | reverse complement strand
GTGGTGGCGCTGGCGCGGCTGAAGGCCGGCCGCCGCTCGGGAGAGCTGTCCTACGAGGCGCACTCGGCGCGGTTGCCGCTGCCCCACATCGCCCGGGCGCTGCTGACCGGGGCGCGCTCGGGCCGGGTGGTGCTCAAGGATTGTGAGGGCTTCTTCGCCTTCCGCGGCGGCCACGTGGTGGACGCGGGCTTCCAGGGTGAGCGCGGCGTGGTGGCCCTGCGGCGTCTGCTGGCCTTTGGCAGCGGGGTGTACGCGGTGTCCTTCGGCTCGGAGCTGCACCGCGGCTCGTTGCTGATGGACAAGGCCTTCCTGTGCGAGCAGGTGCTGCCGGGGCTGGAGCGCTTCGAGCGGCTGCGCGAGGTGGGCGTGCCGCTGGCCGCGCGGCTGACGGTGGAGTTCCCGAAGCTGGCCGAGTACCTGCCGTCGCTGCCGGACGATGTGATTGGGCTGGTTCGCCTGTTCGATGGCCGCCGCACGGTGCGCACGGTGCTCGAGGAGTGCCGCTTCACCGAGGTGGTGGCGTTCGAGGCCATCACCCGGCTGTTCGCGCTCGGGGTGCTGGTGCCCGCCTGCCACGTGGAGGAGCGCGAGCAGCGGGTGCAGGACATGTCGCGCTACCTGGAAGAGGCGGAGGCCTGGCGCGTGGCGCTGGTGGCCGAGGAGCGCGAGGCGGAGGAGCAGGCCGCCGAGGCGCACGAGGCGCAGGTCCAGGTCACCGAGGCGCCCGCCGCCGAGGCGCAGGCCCAGTCCGCCGCCGAGCAGGCCCCGGTGGCCTCCGACGCCGAGAAGCCGTCAGAGGAGTTCTCGCTCTGGCCGATGGCGTCCATGGCGCTGCCCCCCAAGCCCCCGGTGCGGCGCTGGGAGGAGCGGCCCAAGGGCCGCAAGGCCGGGCTGTTCCACCTGGCCTCGGGGGCCGGGTCGGCCCGTGCGCGCCCCGTGGACAAAGTTTGACTCGCCCCGCCGGGTTAAGGGAGAAGCTGCCCTCCCATGTCCGGTCACAACCGATGGTCGAAAATCAAGCGCCAGAAGGCCGCGATGGGCGCGACCAAGGGCAAGCTGTACTCGAAGATCATCAAGGAAATCACCGTCGCCGCCCGGCTGGGCGGAGGGGATCCCGCCGGTAACGCCCGCCTGCGCGCCATCATCGCCGCGGGCCGCGAGGCGAACATTCCCAACGACTCCATTCAGCGGGCCATCAAGAAGGGCACCGGGGAGCTGGAGGGCGAGCGGTACGAAGAGGTGGTCTACGAGGGCTACGGCCCCGGCGGCGTGGCGGTGCTGGTGGAGTGCCTCACGGACAACCGCAACCGCACGTCCGGTGAGCTTCGCGCCACCTTCGGCCGGGGCGGCGGCAACATGGGCGCCGAGGGCGCGGTCGCCTGGATGTTCAACAAGAAGGGCGTCATCTCCGTGAAGCCGGGCCCCACCGAGGACCAGGTGATGGAGAAGGCCATCGAGGCCGGCGCCGAGGACGTCATCAACCTGGGAGACGAGGGCTTCGAGGTGCGCACCGCGCCGGTGGACCTGCACACGGTGGCCGCCAGCCTGGAGAGCGCGGGGCTGAAGCTGGGCGAGCAGAAGTGGACCTACCTGCCGCAGAACACCGTCAAGCTCGAGGCGGACAACGCCAAGAAGATGCTCAAGCTGATGGACGCGCTGGACGAGAACGACGACGTGCAGAACGTGCACGCCAACTTCGAGATCGACGAAGCGCTGATGGAGTCGCTCCATTAGCCTGCCTGCCGAGGGGGGGATCGACAGGGTGCCCCCCCCCACGTTACAAGGGCTGAACACCGGTTCCGTTGTTGTGGAGTTGGAGAGGAACGTGCGCGTCCTTGGAGTCGATCCTGGCAGCCGCTTCATGGGTTACGGCGTGGTGGAAGAGCGCCGTGGCAAGCTCGTGCATGTGGCGCACGGGGTCATCAAGGTGGACCCGGATGCGCCGCTGCACCACCGGCTGATGGTGCTGCACGCGGAGCTGTCGGGCTTCGTGCGGCTGTACAAGCCGGACGCGGTGGCGGTGGAGGGCGTGTTCACCTTCCGCAACGCCCGCAGCGCCCTGGTGCTGGGGCACGCGCGGGGCGTGGCGCTGCTGGCGGCGGCGCAGGCCAGCCTCCCGGTACACGAGTACCCGCCGGCGAAGGTGAAGCGCTCGGTGGGCGCGGGCGGCGCGGGCGGCAAGGATGCGGTGGGGCGCATGGTGTGTTCTCTGTTGCAGATCGAAGTGCTTGAACGGGCGGACGCCAGCGACGCACTCGCGGTGGCGCTCTGCCATCTCAACCACGGACGGGCCGCGGGGCTCGTGGCGGGAGGCCTCAGCGGCAAGCGCCGCAAGGGAGCTGCCGCGCTGCTCGCGGACCGGCTGAGCCCGTCCTACCGGCGCCCGGAGGCGCGATGATCGCCGCACTGCGGGGAACCCTTGTCGAGAAGAGTCTGGAAGAGGCCGTCATCGACGTGAACGGCGTGGGCTACCGCGTGGCCTTCTCGTCGCTGACGCTGGGCAAGCTGCCCGCGGAGGGCGAGCCCGTGCAGGTGCGGGTGCGCACCGTGGTGCGCGAGGACGCCTTCGAGCTGTTCGGCTTCCTCTCGCGCCCCGAGGAGCAGATGTTCCTCATGCTCACCTCGGTGTCGCACGTGGGCCCACGGCTGGCGCTCACGGTGCTGTCCGGCATGGAGGTGTCGGAGCTGGCGGTGGCGCTGGGCAAGGGCGAGGTGTCGCGGCTCACCAAGATTCACGGCATCGGCAAGAAGACGGCCGAGCGGCTGGTGCTGGAGCTCAAGGACAAGGTGAAGGAGCTGCACCTGGAGGCGGTGGCGAAGGGGGCAACGGTGACGCCTCCGGCCGGTGGGCCGAAGGCGGACCTCGTCTCGGCGTTGCTGAACCTGGGCTACAAGGCGCCCCAGGCGGAGAAGGCGGCGGAGCTGGCGGGGGAGCGGCTGGGGCCCGAGGCGGCCTTCCAGGCTCTGTTCCGCGAGGCGCTCAAGGCCCTGCGCTCAGGGCCCTGAGCCGCGTGCTTCAGCGGGTCTGCCAGGGAGAAGCCGCGTCCGTGCGGACGTAGAAGCCTCCCGGGGGCAGGGCGCCGTAGAAGAGCACATCCAGCGCGCCCGACACCGACTGCCCGTCGAACAGTCCCAGTTCGCCCTCCAGCGGCAGCGTGAAGCCCAGCGTCTCGCGGGTCAGGCGCACCGTGCCCCGCGGGGGCACCTGGAGCTCGGGCAGCACCGCGCTCGTGCCCGGGTGGCGCAGCGAGGGGATGGTCCGCCGCAGATCCGCGGAGAGGACGAGCCCGCTCAGGGAGCGCACGCGGTCGGTCGGGTTGTGCACCTCCACCCAGCCCTCCGAGGGGTTCACCGCGCTCAGCCGCAGCGTCTGGGGCGGCGCCTCGAAGCGCTTCAGCTCGGAGTCGACGAAGGCGGCGCGCTGCTCGGCATAGGCCTTGAGGAAGGGCAGCCCCTCGTGGAACTTGGCCAGCCCGTCCGGATCCGGCTGCCCCTCGGGGCCGAGGTGGAGGTACGGGTCGGCCGCCATGTGCGGCTCGATGAGCGCGTACATCGCATCCAGCCGCGGGTGGAGCACCTCGGGAGCGAACAGCTCGGCGAAGCCCTTCTGAATCAAGGCCACCAGGCGCCCGCGCAGCTCGGGGTGGTAGGTGATGCGCGTGTTGAGGTTGGAGAAGGCAGGCAGGTAGCCCGGCTTGTTGGCCCGCTTGGCGTGCATCTTCGCCACCCAGCCGTCCGAGAGGCTGTAGGGGAACAGCGGGTGCTCGATGACCGGCTTCATCCCCAGCCCGTAGGTGGGCCACCAGCGCGCGTCGTTGTTGTTCAGGTCCCAGGCCACGTACGTCCACTTGCCCGTGCTCTGGTCGTGGATGAAGTAGCTCTGCGAGTCCTGGTGGAGGTTGTTGGAGATGAGCACCTCCACCGCCAGCGTGCGCAGGTAGCCCTCCAGCTCGAAGTGCTCGGCCAGCACGCGCGGCAGGTCCGGCTCGGGCGTGCGGTTGATGACGTGCATCAACGCCTGGATGTCGTCCTTGCTCTCCACGTCCTCGTTGGTCTCCTTCTGCCAGTCCTGCTGGTAGTCGGTGCGCCACAGCTTGAGTTCGCAGTCCGTCGCGCCGCACCGGTAGATGGTCGGATCCGGATCCTTGAAGCCATGAGCCTCGGCGAAGTCCTTGTCCACGCGCTCGATGTCCAGATAGACGCCCTGGTACTGGCCATTGAGCGACAGCCGCACGTACTTCGTGCGCGGAGCCGGTAAGTTCATCGCGAGCATCAGGTCGTACGCGAGCTTCTCCGTCATCATCGTCCGGTCCTGGAACTCGGCGACGAGGTTGTGCTTGCGGCGGCCGTCGAACTTCGTTCCCTTGGGGAACTCGATGCGCCAGCTCTTCTTCGGGAAGAAGCGCGAGCTGGAGCCTCGCAGCCGCACCAGGACCTCGTACTCCTCCCGGCCCACCACGAGCAGGGCCGGCTGCTCATCCAGGA
>DASVVJ010000100.1:0-5182 GCA_036389955.1 Myxococcaceae bacterium | reverse complement strand
CAGGTAGCTCATCTGGTTAGAGCGGCGGTCTCATAATCCGCAGGTAGTCGGTTCGAGTCCGACCCTGGCCACACAGAAGCCCTGCCTCCGGAACTCTCGGAGGCAGGGCTTTTTTCTGCCTACCCCTCAGTACACCCAGGTTTCCACTCCCCGTCCGGGTACCAGCTCGTCGCGGGACACTGTCTCGTGCCCCGTCGCTTTGCCCAGCTCCATCAGCGACTTGAGGCGCAGCAGGTCGTCGTCCATCTGCTTCTTGGGGTCCGCCCCCAGCAGCTTCGCGAACGCGTGCCCGAGCAGGCCCGCTGGCGGGTTGTAGGCCAGGCGGATGTCCAGCCGCGTCCTCCCCTCCCCGAGGTCCTCGAAGTGGATGACGCCCGCGTTCTCCACCGTGGCCCCTTCCACGCTCCTCCACGCCAGCAGCTTGCCTTCCTCCAGGTGGGTGATCTCCGCCGTCCACTCGAAGCGGATCCCCGCCGGGCCGCGCACCGTCCAGCGCGAGCGCCCGTGCTCCAGCACCTCCACCTCCTCCACGTGGCTCATGAAGCGCGGAAAGTTGTGCATCGCCTGCCAGAAGGCGAACACCTCGTTCACCGGCGCGCGCACTGTGATGTCCTTCTGTAGCGTGATCGCCCACGGCCCTGCCCCCACTCCCGTGAGCCGCCTGAAGTCGAGGTTCGTCAGGCTTCGTAGCCCCAACAGCACGCCCGCCACCCCCAACACCGGCCCTGCCTTCCCCCGGTGCACCACGCCGAAGCCCATCAGCCCCACGCTCCACAACCCCACCAGGAAGCGCGCCGTCGGCGACCAGTGCCGCTGCAACAGCTCCGGCTTCATCCCGGGCCGAGCGGTTCCACCCTGCAGGTCCGGGCGTCCCGCTGAGTGCTCGTGGACCGTCAGGTCGTCATCGATCTCATGCACGCCCCGCACGTGCCGGGCGCACGCGAGCACCTGCTTCTTCTCGCTCGCCAGGATGACGCCCTTGAGCTCCACCCGCCCGTGCCGACACGACACCCGCACCGCTCCCGGATGCGAGCAGACCCGGCCCAGCGCCGAGCGCACCCGCGCCTCCAGCGTCACGTCATCCACGTCCTCGGATTGGACCCGCGCCCGGACCTTGAAAAGCAACCCCCGCGCCCGGTGAGCCATGTCCCGCCCCACCACCTTCAGGGCGCTGCCCACCTGGTGAACCACGTGAAGGGTCCGCTCCCGAGCGTGGGCTCGGCGTGCCCCACCACTGCGCGGATCCGCCCAGTACATCAATCCTGCCCCGAGCCCCACGCCACCGATTGCCCACGCTGCCCTGGTCATCGTTCGGCCTCCTTTGCGTTCACCCCCTACGGTGAGCACACCTGAAGCGGCGAAGAACCGGCGGCGCCCGCGTCCGCCCGCAGGGCAGGCAGGAAGGCACGGTGGATTTTTTGACGGATCGACCAGGCGACCTCCTAATGCCTGCCCACAGGCCAGTAGCGGTCTGTAGCAGCCCGCCAGGAGGTCCCTGATGCAGGATGGCAATGTCAGCCCGGTGAGCGCCGATACCGTCTCCACCCCCGTGGAGACCGGTGAGCGCCGTTCCCCCAGCCCCGAGGCCGAAGTCGTCTCCACCCATGTCCTCGTCGGCGAGGAGCAGGTGCAGAAGCTCCGGGAGCTGTCCCGGCGCACCCGCATCGCCCAGAGTGAGTACCTGCGCGAGGCCGTAGAGGATCTGCTCGCCAAGTACGGCCGCACCGGAGGTGAGCCGTGACCACCGCCACTGCTGCCACCAGCGCCAGCACCCGCACCCGCGACGTGCTGCCGCTCGCCATGGCCCAGGGCTTCGAGGGCTCCCGCCTGGCCCGCCCTTCCTTGCCCTCCGAGCGGCCTGCCTCCATCAAGGACGCCATCATCCGCTGGCTCAACGAAGAGCTGTAAGGCGCCAGGGCGCGAGCCCTGCCCTGTTTGGTGGACCGGTGAGGCTTGAGTAGGCTCCCGGCTCCCTTCAACACAGGAGTGCTGCTTGCGCCTTCGTCCGCTGTTGCTTGCCGCTGCCGCCGCCACCATCACCGGCTGCGCCTCGTCTCCCAAGCCCAACTTCGCCGCCATCTACCCCGGCATGCACTCGCAGCAGGTCGTGCAGGCCATGCAGGGTGGCCCCAGCCGTTCCCAAGAGTTCCCCGACGGCTCCGCCGCCTGGTACTACGGCGAGGATCAGTGCGTGCTGATCCGTGACGAGAAGGTGGTCTCCAAGCAGGAGACCCAGGAGAACACCTCGGTGGACGCCTTCGTCGTCTCGCTGAAGAACTCCACCAAGGCCACCTGCGCCCCCGCCGGCATGGCCGAGGCCAAGAGCGAGCAGGAGATCGACACCCCCGTGGGCACCTTCAAGGGCAGCATCAACCCCGGTGCCATCAAGAGCAAGGTGATCGAGACGAAGAACGAGCTGGTGGGCGACTCGCCCAAGTAGTGCCTGGCTCCGTCACCCCTCTCTCGAGCACGAGAGGGGTGGCAGCCTCACGCCACGGGGGCGGAGGCCTCGCCTTCCTTGTCCAGCTTGGTGGCGATGTCCCGGAAGGACAGGTGCCCCACCGACAGCAGAACGAGGCCCAGCCCCACCTGCTGCACCGTCTGGCACAGCCACACCACGTTGGCGTACGCCAGCCCGCTGGAGTTCACCACCGCCGCGGGCAGGAACAGGCTCAACCCCACCTTGGTCGCCGCCTGGAAGGTGCCCATCATCCCGGGCGCCGCGGGAATCATCAGTCCCACCACCAGCACGCACATCACCACGTAGGCCTGGTACAGCCCCAGGCTCATCGGCTGGCACGTGGCATCCACCGCGCCTGAGCAGCTGAAGGCCCGCGAGAGCAGCGCCATGCCCGCGCCGTTGAGCCCCCAGAAGGCCAGCGTCAACAGGAAGAAGCCCGCGAGCCGCTTGGCATCCGGCAGCTGGCGCATCGCCCCGACGAAGCCGTCCACCACGTCCGCCATCTTGTCGGCCAGGCTGGGGACGACGCGGCCCACCGTGGCACGCACCAGGTTCACCGCCCGGTCATGCTGCCAACGCGCGAAGAGCAGGAAGGCCAGGCCGCCGCCGAACACGGCGAACATCACCGTGGAGCCCAGCTTCACCAGCCGCACCGCCTCGGTCTCCGTGGGCAGGAAGAAGAGCAGCACGCGCAGCAGCGTGGCCACCACGAGGCCGTCCGTAATGCGCTCGAGCACCACGGACGTCATCGCCGCGCTGCGCCGGATGGTGCTGCGCTGCGCGATGAGGAAGGGACGGGCGAACTCGCCCAGCCGGAACGGCAGCACCAGCAGCATCATGAAGCCGATGCCGGAGGCCTCGTTGAGCGGCCGGAACGGCACCCGCTGCATGCCCGAGAGCAGATACCCCCACCGTACCGTCCGGCACAGGTGGATGAGCAACAGGACGCCAAAGTACGGCAGGACGTAGATGTAGTCCGCGGAGCGCAGGCTGGCCCACTGAGCCTGCCAGTCGGTGTCCCGGAACGCCCACCACGTAAACAGAATGGTGACCAGGAGGCTGGCCACGAGCTTGACGGCGCGCTTCACGGCGGCGGGTATACCCTCACTCCCCCCGGGACTCCAGTGTCTCGCCTCTCAGCAGACGTGTTGGGTTGTCCCGCAACAGCCGCCCGAACGCCTGCTCTCCGGCTCGGGAGCGCAGCTCTTCCAGCGCCCGGCCGAGCCACTCGCGCGCGCCCACTGGCCCGTGGAGATCCGTCGCACCCAGTGAGTAGAGTCCGTCCTCCAGAAAGGCCCGCGCCAGCTTCTTCGCCGGGCCTCCGTAGCGCCCAAGGAGCGCTCCCACGTCGAGCTGCAGCAGCGCCCCGGTGCGCACCGCCTCGGCCGCGCGGCCCTTGCGCTCGAACTCCAGGCAGCGCTCCGGGTGCGCGATGACGGGGATGACGCCCTTGGTCCGGATGCGGAACAGGATGTCCGGCAGCATGGGCACCGGCGTGGTGTACGGCAGCTCCACCAGCACGGACGGGCCTGTCCCCATCATCCGCGCGGCCGGCGTGCCCAGGCTCCGCAGGAACGCGTCGTCCAGCACGTTCTCCGCGTTGCGCCCGAGCGTCAGGGCAATCCCCTCCCGCTCCAGCGCGGCGCGCACCTCGGAGAGCCGGGCCTCGACCACCTCGGGCGGCGCATACTCGGGGCGCGCGTGCGGACTCGGCGCCACCGTGGTGAAGCCCAGGTCGACCAGAGCCCGAGCCATCTCCAGGCTGTCCTCGAGGCTCCGGGCCCCATCATCCACGCCGGGCAGCAGGTGGCAGTGCAGGTCGACCAGACCGCTCACGCGTCGCTCCCCCGCCCGGGGTAATCCGGCGGGAGCTCGTCCTCCTGCTCATCGACCTGACGATCGGGCACCCGGTACTCCTCGCCCAGCCAGCGGCCGAGGTCCACCGCGCGGCACCGCCGCGAGCAGAACGGGTAAGAGGGATTCTCGGCGCGAAGGGCGACCGGCTTCTGGCAGATGGGACAGGTGGGGCGCGACATGGTGTGCTCCCCTGTCTCATAAACGCCGAAGCCCGCTCATGCCAGAGGCCTCGACACCCACGTCACATAATTGCAATAAGCGTGCACATTTTACTACGATGGAGCCACCGCCGGTGGAACCCTCCCGTGCGCTTTACCTCGTCCCGGAGCCACTGATGAATCAGGCCATGCGCCGCCAGCTCCGCCTGTGTCACCTGCTGCTCGTCTCGCTGTTGCTGGCCAGCACTCCCGCGGCGTCTCAGACCCTCCCCTTGCCCGAGGTGGTGAGCGCAGCGGGGTTCCAGGTCCATTTCCCCTCTCCTCCGATCGCCGGCACCTGGGCGCCTTTCACCGTCACCGCGCTCGGCCCGGACGGCAGACCGCTCGAAGCCTATGTCGGTACGGTGAACCTGAGGGTCTCTGGCACCGGGGCCACTGTCGATCCCGACTTCCATACTTTCGTCTCGCTGAACAAGGGCGTCTGGCGCTTCCAGGCGCGCTGGCTGAACGCAGGCCCTCATCAGCTCACCGTGGAGCAAGGCCTCGGCCCCACCCATGTGGAACCGGTCTCCGTCCTGGCCGGTCCGATTGTCCGGCTCGGGTTCGATCCGCTGATCAACACCAGCAGGGCGGGAGAGCCGTTCCGCTTCACGGTCGTCGCCATCGATGCGGACGGGCTCACTGCTCCCTACGGTGGCCCTCTGCA
>DASVVJ010000099.1:0-2750 GCA_036389955.1 Myxococcaceae bacterium | reverse complement strand
TGAGCCTTGAGCACCGGCGCCCCCGTGTCCGCGTGCGTCCAGTCCTTGTGTCCGTTCTCCTCGTAGTAGGCCAGGATGTTCTCGATCTTCAGGCCCTTGTCCCACGGGTACGTCAGGCGCTTCTCCTTGCCCTGGAAGTAGTACTCGTCGTGGCACTGCCCGCACACGTAGCTGCGCATCTCCTGCCGCGTGGCATGCTTGTTCACGTCGTAGTTCTGCACGCCCTGCGCCGCCTTCATCCGCGCCATGCCCTCCATGAAGGCCGGCCGCGTCACCCGCAGCTGCATCGTCTGCGAATCATGGCAGTCGATGCAGGACACCGGGTGCTCCACCAGCTTGCGCGCCTCGGCGTACGGCATCGCGTTGACCTTCTCGAAGCCCTTGATGAGGTCCCCCTCCCCCAGCTTCTTGTACGTGGTGTACAGGGAGGCGTGGCAGTTGAGGCAGGTGCCCGGCTGCTGCGTCACCTGCTGGCGCTCGGTGAAGGTCTGGTCGTCGAGCATGTACGCGTGGCCGCGCTCCTCGCGGAAGTCCTTCGAGAAGGCGTAGCCGGCCCACATCGTCTTCAGCCGCGGGTCCTCCTCCAGCCGGCTCTGCGCTGTCACCGAGCGCGGGTCCACCTTCGTGGGCGTGTGCGGCACCGCCTCGCTGCCGCCGTAGCGGGTGCGCACCTGGTCCACCGTGCGCTTGTAGCCGTCGTACTGGAGCGGGAAGTTCTTGCCCCAGACCTCCGGATCCACGGTGTCGTCGGTCAGCTCCACCACGCGGAAGAAGGGGTTGCGCGCCTCCTGCTTGCGCTCGGAGACGTTGAGGGCCAGCGCCACGGCGCCGCCCGCGGCCAGCGCGGACACCGCCGCCACGCCCACGAGCAGCAGCAGCCGTCCGCGGCGGGGAGTCTGGGAGTTCGAAGAGGATTCAGAGGACACGGTGTTTACCTTGG
Organism: Myxococcaceae bacterium; assembly: GCA_036389955.1. Taxonomy (GTDB): domain Bacteria; phylum Myxococcota; class Myxococcia; order Myxococcales; family Myxococcaceae; genus DATHBR01. Next base: position 1,810 of record DASVVJ010000099.1, on the reverse strand, counting down.
AGAGCTCATTCTTCGGGGTGGCCCACGTTGCGGTGGCACCGGATGCAGGACAGGAAGTCCTCACCCGTGTGGGCGGAAGCAGCGGCGGGAACAGGGGCAGGAGCCGTCACCATGCGAGGGCCGGTGTCGATGGCCTGGACGAGCTCCTGGTGGCAATAGCGGCACTGAGCCTCCGTGATCTCCCGGTTGCGCGGGGTGATACGGATGGGCTCGGGAAAGTCCCCGGTGGTGAAGGCCACCGAGTGGTGCCAGCCGTTGAGCGCCTTGGTCGTGTACTTGCCCAGGAAGTCCTTGGGCGCGTGGCAGTCATTGCAGACGGCCACCGTGTGGTGGCTCGCCTTGCGCCAGCCCGCGTACTGCTCGTTCATGATGTGGCAGTTGGCGCACGCGGACGGATCGTCCGTCATGTACGAGGCGCCCTTGGCATAGACGAAGGTGAAGCCTCCGATGCCAATGGCCGTACCCACCAGGGCACTGAGCGCAAGCGTGGTGACAGCGACTCCGCGAGTGAGGGCTCGGCGCATACGTGGCGAGGCGCAAGGCTCGTTACACCACCCCGCAGCGTCAACCCCGTCTCGCGGAGGACCGGCACATCGCAGAGCGCTTCATCCACCAATGCACGCACTCCGCCATCAACCGTGGGCCAGTTCACGCTCCACCTGGGCCGGGTTCTCAGTTCCCCTGCCCAGGCGTCGCCGAAGCTTCTTCAGGTCGAACGCGTAAAAGTTTCCACGAAGGGACGTGGTGCTCCCGGAGTGTCTCAGCTGCTCGTCGGTTTCACCGAGGGGTAGATCCACCGGGCAATCAGCCGCGTCAGCCTTGGCATGATGACATAGGTCAGCAGGAAGACCTCGATGGCGATCGTCACCAGCAGCCGCAGCGGCGCCGGGGCGCCTCCGATGACGAACGAGACGAGCTGCCCGATGACGAGCACCAGGAGGTACACCACCGTGATCATCACCAATGCCATGCGCCAGCGCACGGGCTGGGGCACCGCCGTCCCCGGAGGTGCCGCGAACCAGAACTCCAGCCCCGTGAAGCGCCTGCCCACGGCGTCGGCCTCGACATGGGGCCCTACCTCAGCCAGCAAGCGGGCGCGCACCTCCGACTGCTCGAAGGCCTGGAGGTGCGCGACCGATTCGAACCGGTAGACGCTCGTGTACTCCCGTGGCCCGGTGGGCCCCGGGCGCTGAATGCTCACACCCAGGTAGCCTGGCATCCGCTTGGCCTCGTCGATGAGCCGCGTCAGCCATTGCTCATAAGCCGCCTCGTGCCCCGCCTTCACCCGGCGGGTGACGACGACGGTTACCGGCTCGCTCTTCGGCTCCCGCTGCGCGGCTGCGTCCATGGTTCCCTCCGTGTGTTTGCGCGGCTCAGACGCCCAGCGACTGCGCCAGCAACTCGGCCGTCTCGCTGCCCGAGAAGTTCTGCTGCCCGGTGATGAGGTTCCCATCCCGGACGGCGAACCCCCGCCAGAGCCCCGCCTGCACGTAGTTGGCGCCAATGCGCTTCATCTCGTCCTCGATGCGCCACGGCATCAGGTGCTTGCCCTTCGGCAGCGCCCCCATGCCCCACACCGCGTTGTCCGCGAAGTCCTCCTCCACGTTGGCGAAGCCCGTCACCGTCTTGCCCTTGGCCAGGTACTCACCGTTGCTCAGCCGCGCGTAGCGCAGAATCGCCACCCCGTGACACAGCGCGCAGGCAATCTTCCCCGCCTCGTAGAACTCCACGAACTTCCGGTGCAGCTCCGTGGCGCCCTCGAACGTGAACATGGGAGCCTGGCCGCCCGCCACCACGATGGCGTCGAACG
>DASVVJ010000098.1:0-21231 GCA_036389955.1 Myxococcaceae bacterium | reverse complement strand
CCCCCGAAGGAAGAACCCCTTCCCAGGCTGGCCGTGACCCTCACCTCGCCCAGCGCCACGGTGCACACCAACTCCCGGGTGACGGTGGAGGTCGCCGTCTCCGGCGGGCAGGCCGAGAAGGTGGAGCTGATGGTGGGGGAGCAGGTCCTTGCCTCCTCGAGCACCGCTCCCTACACCTTCACCTGGGACACGGTCTCCAGCGCGGAGGGCGCCTATGTGCTGTGGGCCCGTGCCACCGCCAGCGAGGAGACCTTCCACAGCACGCCTCGGCTGGCCGTCGTGGACCGCACCCCTCCCGTGCTGCTGAGCCAGGTGCCCGCCGCGGGCGAGCTCGTCGATGAGAGCCAGCCCACCCTGACGCTCACGTTCTCCGAGCCCCTGCTGCCTTCCAGCGTTCAGGCCTCGCGCATCGATGTGGGGGACGTGCGCCCGGCCGTCTCGGCGCGGCTGTCCGCAGATGGGCGCACGCTGACGCTCCAGGGCGCGGCGGACCTGCCCCGTCCGGGCAGGTTGTATGCCTTCGCGGATTCGAGCGGGCTCACGGACCTGGCGGGCAACCCGGTGGGCACCCTCCGCGCGGTGGATGCGCGGCTCGTGCCGCGCTGGAAGGACCAGGCTCCGGTCCTGAATGTGGTGGGGGGGCAGCTCCAGTCGAACGGGCCCGTGCTCGCGCTGGATGCGAGCTCCACGGCATACGTGTCCTGGGCCGAGAAAGTCTCCCCCCTGTCCTCCAGCCGGGGGGCATATGTCGCCCGCCTGGGTGCCACCTCATGGCAGCAACTGGGAGGACGGATCGGCAAGAACGGCCTGGCGATGCAGTCGGCGCCCAGCCTCGTCATCGACTCCACCGGCGCTCCGCTGGTCGCCTTCGCCGAGTGGAACGACGCGGGCGACGACACGAAGTCGTGGGTCTACCGTTGGAATGGCACGAGCTGGGTGAACCTGGGTGGGCCTCTCGACGTGTATCCCGGAGGTTTGAAGTACACCGCCAACGTGGCCCTGGCCATGCTGGGAACGGCGCCGGTTCTCGCCTGGGTCGAGTCCAATGGCGATCGTCACGAGCTGTTCGTCCGCCGCTGGGACGGAGCCACCTGGCAGGCCCTGGGCGGAGCGCTGACCACGGGCAGCGAGAGCGTGATGGCGGGCTACCATGCGCACGATCTCAGCCTGATCCCGGACGCACGGGGCGGCCTGCTCCTCGCCTGGGCCATGGGGGATGAGAGCTCCAGCGAGAGCGCGATCCATGTCGCGCGCTATTCCCAGGGGAGCTGGGAGCGGCTGTGGCCCGCGCTCAACGCCCGGCCCGGAAGCCACGTGGAGTCACCCGCGCTGGCGGTGGACGCTCAGGGCTCTCCCTGCGTGGTCTGGCTCGAGTCCGGGGATGATGTCCGTGCGGCCCGGTGGAGGCCTGGCATGGGCTGGGAGCCGCTGGGAGATCAGGTCAACGAGGGTGCGGCTTACGGCGTGTCGACGCCCACTCTCGTGGTGCGCAATGGCGTGCCGATCGTGGCCTGGAGCCAGCTCCACATCGACGCGGTGGCGGTCCAGGTGCGCAGCTATGACCCGCTCTTCCGGCGCTGGATCCCCTGGATGAAGCCGCTCAGCGCCCTGCCGAACACCCCCGGCCCGAGCAACGCGCTGGATCCCTGGCTCGCCGTCGATTCGGCGGGAACCTTCCTGGTGGCCTTCACCGAGCATGGTGCCTTCGGCGAGGGCGGCATCCGCCTCTTCAAGCCGGAGTAAGAAACGGGAGTACTCCATTCCTCCCGCGCGCGGCGGCTCAGGCCGGCGCGCGGGGCTTGAATCGCAGGCGGATGCCCTCAGGCCCGACGCTGAAGGCGTTGAGCTCGCGCACGGGGGCGCTGGGATCCACCACCTCCAGCTCGAAGCGCCGCAGCACGGCGCAGGTGGTCAGCGCGCCCTCCATCAGGGCCAGGCTGCGCCCCGGGCACACGCGCCCGCCCGTCCCGAAGGACAGCATCAGCCGAGGCGAGTGCGGCTGGGTGTCCGGGGGCGGCTCGGGCAGCCAGCGCTCCGGGCGGAAGCTCTTCGCGTCGCCGAAGGCGGCATCGTCCAGGCACGGCAGCCGGGTCAACAAGACCACCAGCGTCCCCCGCGGCACCGCCACATCCCCCACCACGGTGTCCTTCAGGGGCTCCAGGGCCAGGAACGGAGCCGGCGAGCGCAGGCGCTGCGCCTCCTGCGCGATGCCCGCCAGATAGGGAAGCTGCCGGAGCTGCGCCATCGCGGGGACGAGCTCCGGGCTCACCACCGTGTCCACCTCCTGGCGAGCCCGTGACTGCACCGCGGGCAGCTCGGCCAGGTGCTGGAACATCCACGCGATCGCGTTGGCCGTGGTGTCCTCGCCCGCCACCAGCAGAATGAGGATGTTGGAGAAGATCTCCTCGTCCGTGAAGCGCGCCCCTCCCCCCTCCTCGTCCCGAGCCACCAGCATGGCATCCAGCATGTTCCGGGGTTTGGCGGCGCGCTCGGGCTCCCGCTCCAGCGTGCGGCGGGCCACGTCGACGAGCTCCTGGATGGCCTTGCGCGTCTCCACCTTGGCGTGCTCGATCTTCCGGGCGCTCGGCAGCAGCTTCCAGTACGGGAGCGGAGCCAGGAGGCGCTGGTTGAGCGCGGGCAGGTACTGCTCGAGGTACTTCTGCAGCGGGTGCGAGCCCTGCCGCAGGGTGTCCAGGTCCATGCCGAAGCTGACGATGGAGGTGACATCCACCGTGTAGCGCATCAGCACCGCGAGCACGTCCACCGGGGCGCCCTGCCGCCCCTCGCGCTCCAGCACCTCGACCAGCCGCTGGGTGATGGTGACCAGCGAGGGGAAGAACGTCTCCAGGTTGGGCGGAGAGAAGCTCAGGTTGATCAGTTTGCGCTGGCGACGCCAGTCGTCTCCCTCGGCCGAGAAGACACCGTTGAGCTGCAGGGTCTCGGTCGCCTTCGCGAGGTTCTCCGGGCGCCGGAACGTGTCCGGCCGATCCAGCAACACCTGGCGAATCACCTCCGAGTTGGAGACGACGAGCGCGGGCCGCAGACCGAAGTAGCAGCAGTAGGACTCGCCGTAAACACGGGCCCACTCCTCGAGCTGCAGGTGGAACCTGGGAGGCCCCATCTTCAGGAGATTGCCCAGCACGGGCAGGGGGCGCGGTCCCGGCAGGGACTTCAACGTCCGGGTAGGAGAGGAAGCGGGAGAGGTTGTCACGCGGCGCATTCTGGATCAGCCAGGCGCAAACAGGCAGTCCCCCCATGAAGCCCCCGGTCCGGGATGACCCTCATGCTGGGCCGCGTTGTCCGGGACTACCTAGCGCTCGTGAAACAGCCGCAAGCCCCGGAGCAGGAGCTCGACGCGGAGAGCCCCCTGCTCGAGCGGATGCTGAGGAACTCCGAGAAGCTCGTCGACACCAACGCGGGGAAGCGCGGCCAAGACCTCAGTGAATGCGGCGTCTGGGAGTTCATGGGTGGGGTGCGAATGCCACACCCACCATCGGCAGTCCGATGAGCGTTGCATCGAGTCCCTTCTTGATGCGTGCCTTCATGTCTGTCCTCCAGGGGAGTGGTGCTACGGCAGAGCGCCCTTCGCAGGGCGCCCCGTGGACTACTTGAGGTTGCTGCGGAAGAACGCGGTCAGCTTGTCGAAGGGGATGACGTTGACGCGGTCGTAGAGGTCCACGGGGGCGACGGTGTTACGGGGCTGGCCCTCGCTCTCGCCCCAGAAGGACAGGTCCAGGGACAGGGTGACGAAGCCCTGCTCGGCCATCTTCGTGGCGTACAGGTTCGCGCTCTGCTCCTTCACGGCGCCCATGGGGTGGCCGACGACGATGGCCGGGCTCCTCGCGCCGCGAGCCAGGTCCTTGGGAACGAAGAGGTTCCCGACGACCTTCATCTTGTACTGGTTCTGGAAGGTGACCTTGCGCACCGTGACTTTGTCACTCCGGTAGAAGTTATCCGCGCCGTCTCGTGTGTCCCCGGGAGCAAGTCCGGGAGTGGGACGGGCCGCCGCTGCCGCGGACGGTGCGTAGGCCGCGGTGGCGGTCAAGGTGCCGAGCAAGAGCGCTCCGAGCAGGCGGCGCCGGTAGGTGATTGTCGTGTTCATCATGGTTCTCCTCATGGACAAGAAGGTGGGTTGGGGGCGTGCGTTGACAGTGGAGGAGGCCATCACGCCCCTTCCTGGGCTGCGTTCTGCGACGTGACGATGGGGGCTTTGACGTCGCCGGTGTGCTCAGTGCGCGGTGCCCGCGAGGCCCACAGGGCCAGCAGCGCCGCCCCGCCGAGCAGGCCTGCGCTCGCGACGAAGGTGCTCTGGTAGCCGCTGCGGTCGAACAGCAGCCCACCCAGCGAGGCGCCCGCCGTGATGGCGAGCTGGATGGCCGCGACCATGAGGCCGCCGCCGGCTTCCGCGTCGTTGGGCAGGGTGCGGCTGAGCCACGTCCACCACGCCACCGGTGCGGCCGTGCCGATGAGCCCCCACAGGGCGAGGAAGCCAGCAGTGGCCAGCGGCGAGCGGCCGAAGACGACCAGGGCGAGGGCGACGAGCGCCATGGCCAGAGGCGCGCCCACCAGCACCGCTGACAGCCGCCGGGCCACGAAGAACCCGATGATGTACGTGCCCAGGAGCCCTGCGGCCCCCATGCCCAGGAGGAGCAGCGAGAGGGTGGAGACGCTGACGCGCGTGACCGTCTCCAAGAAGGGACGCAGGTACGTGAACAGGGCGAACTGGCCCATGAAGAGCAGACTGAGCGCGAGGATGCCCGACCGGGCCTCGGGGCGGCGAAGGAGGGCAAGCGTGCTCGGCGGCCGAGCGGCACGCTCGGTGGGCATCGCGGGCAGCGTGAAGAACTGCCAGGCGAGGGTGAGGGCAGCAAGCGGGACGACCGCGAAGAAGGAGCCGCGCCAGCCGATGTACTGACCCAGGAAGCTGCCGAGGGGCGCCGCGACGGTGGTGGCCAGGGCGTTGCCGCCATTCAGCAGTGCGAGCGCGCGAGGCACGTCGCGCTCGGGCACCAGCCGCATGACGGTGGCCGTGGAGAGCGACCAGAAGCCCCCGATGACGACGCCGATCAGCGCCCGGCCCACCATGAGCACCGTGAAGGACGGCGCCAGGGCGGTCACGAGGCCCGAGGCCAGCATCACGCCGGTGAGCACGAGGAGGAGCCGCCTGCGGTCCACCGCCCGGGCGATGGACGCGATGACGAGGCTCGTCAGGACGGCGAAGAGGCCGGACACGCTGACGGCCTGGCCCGCGCGGCCCTCGCTCACCTGGAGGTCGGTCGCAAGGGGCGTCAGGAGGCTCACCGGCATGAACTCGGAAGCGATGAGCGTGGAGACGCACAAGGTGAGCGCGAACACGGCGCCCCACGATGCGGTGCGCGGGGCGGGCGTCACGGATGCGTTGGCGGGCTGAGGGGTCATGGGACTCTCGGGGGCGTTTGGCGGAAACGTGCTCCACGAGTAACCCTCCGGCTCCGCGAGAAGCGACCTGCCGGACGTGAACGGGCTGTTAAGCTCTGGTTGACGAAGCCTCGGCGTCCGCCGCCAAAGGTGGAACCCCCGCGATGAAGACCTCGCTCTTCCAGCAGCTCCACGTGTTCCTCGCCGTCGCGCGTCTGCAGAGCTTCCGAGGCGCGGCGCGCGAGCTCGGCGTCTCCACGGCCGCCGTCAGCCAGTCGGTGCGTCAGCTCGAGACGCAGTTGGGCGTGGTCCTGCTCAACCGCACCACCCGCAGCGTGTTGCCAACGGACACCGGGCGTCGGCTCGTGGAGCAGGCTGGCCCGGGCCTGGCTCAGGCCGCGGCTGCCCTCCAGGGAGTCTCAGCCCAGCCAGGCGAGGCCATTGGGCGGCTGAAGCTGTCCGTACCGCGCTCGGCGGTCGCACTCGTCATCGCGCCCGTGTTGCCAGCCTTTCGGGCCCGCCACCCCCGCGTGGAGGTCGACGTCACCGTCGAACAGCGCCTGATCGACATCGTCGCCGAGGGCTACGACGCGGGCGTGCGCCTGAGTGAGACCATCGAGCGCGACATGGTGCAGGTGCGCCTCACCGGGGCGTTCCGCTTCGTCGTGGTCGGCGCGCCCGGCTACCTCGAACGGCGCGGCGCGCCGGAGCGTCCGCAGGACCTGGCCCAGCACGACTGCATCGTCCTACGCTCGCAGACGACCGGGACGCCTTACGCCTGGGAACTGGAGCGCGGGAGCAAGTCCTGGCGCATCCAGGTGCAGGGAGGGATTGCTACCAATGACGAGATGACGGGCGTGGCGCTCGCAGTCCAGGGAGTGGGACTGGCTTATGCCCTCGAGCCCGCCATCCAAGACCACCTGCAGTCCGGAAGGCTCGTGCGGGTGCTGGAGGACTATGCGCCCGAAGTCCCCGGCTTCTTTCTGTACTACCCGAGCCGTGCGCAGCGCTCAGGACCCCTGAGGCTCTTCGTGGAAGTGGCCCGAGAGGTCCTGGGTCGCACGCAGTGACACGGAGCGAAGGTGCCAGCCCTTCGCCCGTGGAGAGAGGGTTCCCGCCCTGGGAGTGCCGTGCCTGGAAGTCCTACGGGAACTGCGCTCGACCACGTGCTGTCGAAGGGGGATCTCTCCGCCTAAGCTGCCGGGCATGCCCCTCCATCCCCAGGCGCAACACTTCCTTTCCATGGTGGCCGGAGCGCCGCCGCTCGACACGCTGAGCGCCGAGCAGAGCCGGGCCGCGCTCCGGGCCGCCATTCCCCTGACCGGAGCACCGGCCGCGCTGGCGGACGTCACCGACACCACGCTGCCAGGTCCGGGGGGAGCGGTGCCCGTACGCGTGTACCGCCCCAGCCATGCGGCCGGGCTGCCCGTGGTGGCGTACTTCCACGGCGGTGGATGGCTCATGGGTGACCTGGACAGCCACGACACCACGTGCCGGGACATCGCCCGGTACGCGGAGGCGGTGGTGGTGGCGGTTCACTACCGCCGCCCGCCGGAGCATCCGTTCCCTGCCGCCTACGAGGACTGCTTGGCTGTCACGAGGGCGCTGCTGGATGGCAGTGCTGGGTTTGGCACCGATCGCACGCGGGTGGCCGTCGCGGGCGACAGCGCGGGAGGCAGCATGGCCGCGAGCATTGCCCAGGCCCTGCGCGGCACCGCTCCGGAGCTTGTGCACCAGGTGCTCATCTATCCGCTCACGGACGCGCGCCTGACCCGGACGTCCAGCTACGAGCATTTCGCAGAGGGCCACTTCCTGACCCGCCGTGACATCGAGTACTGCATGAAGACCTACGCGGGTGACGCTGACCGCGCGGATCCCCGTTTGTCTCCCGGGCTCACGAAGGACTTGAGTGGGCTGCCGGCGGCGACGGTGATCACGGCCGAGTGTGATCCCGTGCGTGACGATGGAGAGGCCTACGCGGCGGCGCTGCGTGCGGCCTCGGTCCCGGTCGAGTACCGGTGCTTCGAGGGCCAGGTCCATCCGTTCGTCATGATGGGCGGCATCATCGACGCGGCACACGAGGCCCGGCGCCTGATTGGCGAGCGGCTTCGTGAGTCTTTCCGGGAGTGATAGACCAGGCGGCATGGTGAGAACGAGCCTGCCGGCCTGGACGCTGATTGTGTTCACGCTCACGGCGAGACCATCGGGAAGATCGGCAACGCACTCAGGTAGGAAGGCCTGGGAGAGACGGTCATCGTCGCCGTGGAACAGGTCTTCTGCGACGATTGACAAGGCCCCGGCTCACACGCGGCGAGAGGGCTCGTCTATGGACACCACGAACATCTGGTCGGGGCATCCCGAATGGAGTCGATAAACGGCGCGTCGTGGAAGAAGGCAAATGCCATCTGAACTTCGAATGGCGTGAAGGCGAATGGCTGCGGCGAGGCTGGGAGCCGGACAGCGATGGAGAATGGGAAGATTTCACGACGCTGGATGATGACTGACTCTCGTGCGGTGCCTTGAGGTCCAGGGTGGCGTGTCCCTGGGACAACTGCGGTTAGAGAGCATTCGAGGCTGGGGCACTTTCGGAGTTGCTGGCCAAAGCATTCGAGTTGGCTTACCGCTTCGACGAGGACACATGCGGTTCTACCGAGTCCAGGCAGACAAGGCGCCTCGCTACAACGGCAATCTGCACGCCTCGTACAAGTGGATGCTGCCTGGAGTCGAGCCTTGCCCTGCCTGTCGCCTGGGCGCGAAAAGCTCGGCGGCGCAGTATCCGTGCGTAGACCTCTCCCTCCTGCCGGAGAAGGAGCAGCAGAAGCTGACGGATCCCTGGCCCGTGCCGTTCGAGGAGTTCGTTCGCCGGCGCGAGCTGGTACGTCCACTGACTCCTGAAGGAGCAGAGCTGGAGTCAGGAACGGCTTTCGGTCCACTGACGGGCACAGGCTCGGGGTACTTCGGACAGCTCTTCATGCAGAACCCCTGGTCGATCTACGTGCGCCGCGAAGCGCTGGAGCGGCTGCAAGCGGCCGGAGTGCGGGGCCTTCGAGGCTGTCCGATCAACGTTCAATTCCGCGTCAAGCGTCCACCTGAACTGCTGGACCTGGAACTGGAACTTCACGGCCGGTTCCACCCGGATTGCTTGCCACGAGCACTCAAGCCTCCGTGTCCGACGTGTGGCCGAGATGAGGGCTTCAGCCTTCCAGAGCCCGTCATCTTGTCCACTCCATCACTTCCCGAATCCGTAGACCTCTTCCGGTTGGCTGACTGGTCCTCGCTCATCATCGCCAACGAGCGCCTGGTCGACTCAGTGAATCGGCTGGAGTTGGACGGTGTCGTCTTCCAAGAGCTGGAAGCACGTTAGGGTCCGGCGGGCTACGCTTGGCGCCTGACGGAGTTCGGAGAGGCATGGAGCACAAGGGACGCACAAAGTGGCTGCCGGAGCTGGGCGGGGAGCTGCGCGAGGTGGATCGCCTGCGCCGCGCCGGACGCTACGAGCAGGCGCTCGCCCGGGTGCGGCAGCTCGCCGAGGCCCACCCCACCCAGCTCCGAGTGCTGCTGGAGGTGGGGTTGACCCTGGCCATCTGGGGCCGTGCTCCCGTCGAGGCGCTGCCCTGGTTCGACCGTGTCCTGGAGCTGGCTCCGGGACACCTCACCACGCGCCTGCACCGGGCCCTCACGCTCGCCCGCCTGGGCCGTCACGCGGAGGCCGTGGAGGACTTCAACACCGTGGAGTCCCTGGGACACCGCAGGCTGATCATCCTCTATGCCAAGCGCGCTGAGTCTCTGGCCGCGCTCGCCCGTCATGCCGAGGCTGAGCGCGACTGGACCCGGGCCCTGCTCGATGACCCCGGCAACCCGTGGCTGTTGCAGCAGCGCGCCCACGCCCGGGCTCAGCAGGGCCGGCTGGAGGAGGCCATTCAGGACCTCACCGATGCCATCGCTTCGGACCAGGAGGAGTCCGTGGACCCGGAGCTGCTTCGCGACCGTGGGGCCCTGCGCGTCCGGCTGGGGGACCTGGCCGGCGCCCGCGCTGACTTCGACGCGGGGCTCGCTGGCTTCCGCGAGGGGGATCCGCCCGAGCTACTGGACTCGCTGCGTCAGGGGCTCAGTACCCTTCGCGGCGCATGAGGATCTGGCTGCTCTCGCCTCCCTCTCGCGCGCCCGTGGGGCTCACGTAGAGGTAGTCGTCCACCTCTGCCTCGGCCACGTCCACACTCGAGCCCAGGCGCAGCGCCTTCACGGACTGGGGCTCGTTGGCCAGCGTGCCTCGCCAGCGGCCCTTCTCCCACGAGGTGACCTCCAGCCACATGAACTCCTTGCCGCCGTCGTCCGTGCGGAAGCCCGCCTTGATCAGGAGCTGCTCGGGAAACTGCATCCCCTTCACCACGCGGGGCTTGAGCTGCTCGAGCCGGGCGCGGGCCTTGCGCGCCACCGCCTCCAGCTCGGGGTCCCCAGCGGGCACCGAGGTGGTGGGGTCCTTTCGCGGTCCGAACAGCGCGTCCAGCACCTGCGTCCGGCGGGCCTCCAGCGGCCCGCTGCCCGGGAAGGCGAGCTCGAGCAGCGCATTGTCCGGATCTCCCTCGTCGCGGCGAGCCGCGAGCGCCCGGAGCTGGGCCTTTCGCTTGGCTCCTTTCTCCGTGCGGGCCTCGAGCCGGCTCTTCACCTTGGCGTCCTTCACCTTCGTGAAGTCCACCTCCAGCACGCCGTCGGTGGAGGGCATCAACCCCTCGCCCATGAGCTGCGCCACGCCGTTGACCACCCACGCCATGTCATCGGCCAGCGAGTGGGGCACCTGCTCCATCACCAGGTCGGGAAGGCCGAACTTCGCCATCCCCAGACTGATGACACGCAAGGCCTCACCGTCCCGGTAGACGTGCAGGGTGATCTGCGCGGGAACGTTGGGAACGCCCCGGCTCCAGCCATCCAGCCGGGACTCCTTCCAGGATTTGGCGGAGAAGTACTCGCGCGTCTCGGCATCCCAGAGCAAGGCGCCCTGCTCGACCGCGAGCTGGTGAGCGAAGCGCGTCGCCGCCAGGAGCACCTCGTGGCGCTGGGCGAACGGCAGGCGGAAGGCCAGCAGGGTGGCGTGGCGCGCTCCCAGCAGACGCTGGCGCTCCGCTGCATCCAGCCCGCGCCCCATCACATTCAGCAACTGCTCGTCGAGGGGCTCCATCTCCTGGGGCGGGAGGGCCTCCACCACGGCCTCGGGGCTCAACTTGCCGGGGGTCTGAGGGGTGTTCAGCTCCTTGTACTTCGAGGCCAGCAGCTTGCGCGCGCTGGCCTCCCGGTCGTCCTTGGGCGGGGTGGGGTGGATGAGGAGCACCGAGTAGGTGATCTCCGGGGAGGAGAACTGCGCCCGGGGAAAGACGGCGCTCGCGGGAGCGGGGGCTTTGGGGCCCGCCGCGCCTGACTGGGCCAACGCCAGAGGAGACAGGGCCAGCAGCAGCAGGGCCAGCAGGCGCCGTGTCGCGAACGTGGGGGAAAGGCGCATGGAGAAGCTCCAGAGAAGGGAAGAGGCCACGCGGCGCTTGTATCAGCGCCGTGTGACGCTACAAGGGCAGGGTGCTTGGACCATGCCGCCTGGGGGGCTCCAGGGCACCTGGCCGACGCGGTAGAGTTCGCTGCGACACCATGATGTGCCGAATTCTCCGCGTGCTCGCTCTGACCTTCGCGTTCGCCAGTGACGCCGAGCCTCCCTCGCGCCCGCCGTCCGAGGCTTCCTCCCGCGAGGACCTCGCCACGCTCGGCCAGCGGCTCTTCTTCGACAAGCGCCTGTCCGGTAACAACACCGTGAGCTGCGCGAGCTGCCATGATCCGGCCCGGGCCTTCGCTGATGGGAAGCGCACCTCCATGGGCGTGTCCAAGCGGGCGCTGCGGCGCAACACTCCGGCGCTGTGGAACCTCGAGGGCCGCGCGCCCTACTTCTGGGACGGACGCGCCGCCACGCTCGAAGCCCAGGCGCTCGTGCCGCTCGCCAACCCGGACGAGATGGGCGCGGACCTGGCGGCGCTCCCCGCTGAGCTCTCCGCCGTTGCCGAGTACCGCGAGCGCTTCGCCCGTCATTTCCCCGGTGAAGGAGTGAGCGCGTCCACCATTGCGCGGGCACTGGCAGCCTACGAGCGCACCTTGATCAGCCGCTCTTCACCCTATGACCGCTACCTGGAGGGAGAGCGCTCGGCCCTGACGGAGCAGCAGCGCCTGGGCCTGGTGCTCTTCAACGGCAAGGCCGAGTGCATGACATGCCACAACGGTCCGGACCTGACCGACAACCAGTTCAGCCGCGTGGGCCTGGTGGGCGACGACCCCGGCCGCGCGGCGATCGATCCGGTGTCGGGCCCCCGAGGCGGCTTCAAGACGCCCAGCCTCCGCGAGGTGTCGCGCACCGCGCCCTACTTCCACGATGGCTCGGCTGCGACGCTCGAGGAGGTGGTCGAGCACTACGTCCGTGGAGGCAACGCCACCGTGGAGCGCGACATCCACCCCATCGCGCTCACTCAAGAGGAGAAGGCGGCGCTCGTCGCTTTCCTGCGTGCCCTCTCGTCAGCCCGCTGACTACGCCTTGAAAGCAGCGTGCTCCATGGCCTGGCCAGAGGAGCACCTTGACAGCGGTGCCACTCAGCTTCAGGGGAGCGAGCAGGCGGGCCCTCGCTGTCCACGGAGGTGCGATGTGGCCAGAGGATGTTCAGCGCCCCCATACCCTCCCAGAGATGAAATCCGACCGACAAGGCTCCGGTTCTGGTATTCGACGCTGCGTACGCACGGGCGGAACTTCGCAAGTGACAGGTCACCGGAAGGATTCTGTTCAGTCACTACCGATTTGTGTACGCATGGTTATACTACGATGAATCGAGTACGGAGGCCGCTATGTCCAGCTGGGAACCCCGTCAAGACCCTGACACCACTGCATCCAGCGATGACTCCGTTTATGTGACCGAGCGGGAGTTTCACGAGGACCCCGCGACCTGGTCTCGAAGGGCGGACGAGGCGCCGCGCGTAGTCGTCACCTCTGACGATCGTGAGCACATCCGCTTTGTCATCATCCAGCAGCGCGAACCGCTTGACCTGAAGTAATGGACGTCGTTGTTGGGCCTGGCGCGGATGTCGTAGTCGACGTGATGCGGCGATATCTTCGCCACGGTCCAACCGGCTGTGGCTTTGCTGCTGCTTACGCCGCCGCCAAGAATGCAATTCAGTGGGGTGTCTGGTCCGGCACCGCTCCTTCCGATTCGCTCTACACCGACCTGTCGGGATTCTTCAGGGGCGCTGCGACGACCGAGCGTCCAGGCATCGCAGTGTTTCCGGAGTTCCGAACGGCCGAGGAGGTCGTCGGTTTGCTGATGGGGTTGGCAGGAAAGTCCGGCTGGTCTCTCTCTCGTGTGAAGTGGGGTAAGTACGAGCGCGGCGATGAGCTCGTAGGCCTTGGGTGGCGTACGCCAGCAGGGCTACTGACGAGCGTGATGGGCTTTGCACCCCTGGGCTCGATGCCAGTGACTCGCCGAGCCCCGTTCGTCGCGATTGCTGCGTGGACTGGCCCGAAGCTCAATCCGTACAAGACCCGGAAGATGAAGGACCGGCCGGAGGAGGTCGGCTTTGTAGACATGCCGCCTCTCCAGCCAGACGTTGCTTACGACAGTATGTGGGACGCCACACGCAAGAACGTTGGTGAGCTCAAGGCGCTGCTGAAAGAAGGGGCGGCGCTCCCCACGGTGGCATTTTGCCTGCCTTCCTCGTCCGCCGCAGCGCTTGCGCCGCACTATCAGAATTCCGGCGAGTGAGGGGATAGACACCTTGCTCACTTGAAGCGCAACACCGTTGCATCAGGGAACGGTGTTGCCGCGCGGCGCTCGTTGCCTTTCTGCGCCAAATAGTGGGGTGTGTCGTTGGCCACCTGTGAGGTAGGCTCTCGCTGAGCGGCCAAGCCGTGGCCGGAGAGCACGCATGAACACACTGCCACCGGAGCTGGGGGAAGGGCTCCCCCTCCTGCCTGCCGGGACGAGGATAGGTGCCTGGCGGGTGTGTGGCATTCGCGGCCGTGGCAGCTTCGGCACGGTGTACCGCGCCATGGAGGAGGCACGGACGCAGGCGGGCCCCGTGGCCCTCAAGCTGGCCAACTTTCCGGGAGACGCACGCTTCGAGCGCGAGGTGGAACTGCTCTCGCGGATCCGCCACCCCAGCGTGCCCAGGTTGCTGGACTCGGGGATGTGGCGCTCCCCGTGGGAAGGCAGCCATCCCTACGTGGTGATGGAGTGGGTGGAGGGCGAGCCGCTGTACCGTTGGGCGGCCCGGCGCAATCCCTCCTCGCGCCAGGTGCTGGCGCTGCTGGCGCAAGCAGCCGGTGCGCTGCAGGCCATCCACGAGGTGAGCGGCGTGCACCGCGACGTGAAGGGCGACAACATGCTGGTGCGGCCCGCGGATGGCCGGCTCTTCCTCACGGACCTGGGCGCGGGCATCTTCGCGGGAGCCACCCGGCAGACACCGTGGAACATGGGGACGGGTACGCCGGAGTACCGGAGCCTCGAGCTGTGGCAGTCGCTGCGGCAACGCCCGCCGGACGCCACGGCCTCACGCGTGGCCCGGCCCGCGGAGGATGTGTTCGCGCTGGGAGTAACGGCCTACCGGCTGGTGACGGACAGCTACCCTCGCTTCCTCCACCTGGAGCCGGGGCAGGGGTGGAGCTGGCTGCCTGGGGAGGAGGGCGTGGTGCCTGCTCGGCAGCTCAACCCGAGGGTGGATGCCCAGCTCAACGCGCTCATTCTGCGCATGCTGTCGCCCCGGCCCGAGGAGCGCGGCCTGGCGGGGGAGCTGGCTCAGGCCATGGAGCGAGGCGTGGCACATGCCGGGCCCTCCGCGGATACGCCGCTGTTCGAGTGGGAAGCCCTCGAGCCCTCACGCTGGACGCGAGAGGAACTGGCCGAGGCAGAGCACCTGGGCTACCGGCCTGGCCGCAGGGATCGGCGGTGGGCGCTCCAGGCCGCGCAGGCGGACGCCGCCGCTCGTGCCCCGCCTCGGGTGAAGTCCCGGCGCTGGCCGGCGTGGCTGGCGGCTGCGCTGGCAGTGGGATTGTGGCCCAGTGAGCCAGGCTCGCTGAGGACCGGGCCCCGAGCCCTGGCGGTCTACCGTGCGTCCGAAGGCGAGGGTGACGTGGTGTCCCTCGGTGATTCGGTGAGGAGTTCCTCCGCCGTGCCGGGCAAGGACTCCGCACAGGCAGGGGTTGCCGAGGAGCTTCCCGAGCAGCCGTTCCTTGATCAGATCAAGCCCGATGCACGAGGGCGGTGTCCCAAGCAGAAGCAGATCGCGCTCAGGGGCGGTTGCTGGCTGAAGGTGGACTTCGATCTTGAGGACTGCCCAGGGAACGGATTCACGTACCAGGGAGCGTGTTACGTGCCCGTTCGGACTTCGGGGAGAAGGCCCACCTCCGCCCCCCCGAAGAGGTGAACCCGGCTCGCCAGCGGACTCCGTGGGGCCGGGTGGAGTCAGGGACCAGGGAGAGGTCAGGGCTCGAAAAGCTCCTCGGTGGTCCGTGCGGTCGCCGCCTTGCGTAGCAAGCGCTTGAGCTGTGCTGGGTCCACGCAGGCGAGGATCCGCTGACGGGCCGGCTCCTCCACCGCGAGTCCTCTGGCGTCGAGCACCTCGAACACGGCCGTGCGCTCCGCTTCCTGGAGTCCCTCCGCTCGCCCCTGGGCCACGTACTTCCGGGCGAACTCGCTCTGGTACTCGTACTTGCCACTCATCATCAGTGCCTCCAGTGCGCCACGGGCTGCATGGCTCAGCGAGCCCAACACCAGGTCAACGTAAAGGCGGACGCGCTCGCCTTCAAGCCGCTTCACCGCCGCCAGCACCGTGCTCGCGATGGTGGCTCCCACCTCCTCGTGCCCGTGTGCCATGGCGGACAACACCGCCAGCTCCGGGGCCTCTCGCGCCACCGCCTCGTCCACCACGATGGGGATGGAGTCCGGCCCCAGCACCAGCGGCTTGAGCACGAAGCCCGGGCGCCCCAGCTCGATGGGCCGAGCGCACCACCGGGCTATCGCCGCATCTGGCGCCACTACCAGCAACGCCGTAGGGCAGCCCACTCGCGAGCGCAGGTTGGTGAGGTACGGCGGCCAGCTCCTGCGCTTGTCCTCATCCCGCGACAGCTGCACCTCCACCACGATGGCGAAACACGGCTTGCCCTCCAGAAAGAGCACCACCAGGTCCGCCCGGTACTCGGTGGGCACCACCTGCGACAGCTCGGCGGACTCCACCCGTGCCTCCGTCCATCGGGGCAGCGTCAGCCCCAGCACCTCGCCCAGGAGCTGAGGTGCCAGCTCGGGGCGGTTGCGGAACAGCAGCAGTAGGCTCTCATGTTGGAGGGAAGCCACGCCCCGCACCCTGGCGCCTGGGTCTGACATCCCTACTACCCCAGGGGTTGCCTTTCCGTCCTCCTACCTGGTCCTCCGCTTTGGCTCAGGGCACGGCGGTGCCGTCGAAGAATCGACGCGAATGGTCGATGGATGCCAGGCCGATCTGTTTGCCCAGCGTGCGTCCCATCAGGTCATCCGGCCCCACGTGGATGCCGCCCCACAGCCGGGACTGGCCCGCCTGATCCGCCGCGTCGTAGTAGGTGGCCCACTGCAGCCGCACGTCCGTGGTGGGACCCTTCTCGAACGTGAGGTACGCGTTGCGCCCCGCGACGAACTCGCCCAGGCCGCCCGGGAAGTACGCGCTGCCCGTCAGTGAGGTGAGCACCTCGGCCGAAGCCCGGCTGAACGTGCTGTGGCCCGAGATGAAGCCAGGGAACGCCGGCGTCACGAACGTGCGCAGCTGGTACGGCATCCAGTCCACCGCGCGCACCCACCCCGAGCCTCCCACCTCGTTCAGCCGGTCTCCCGGCTCGCCGCGCCACGAGTGCACCGCCACCTGTCCCTTGAAGTGGGCCAGGTGCGCGTGCCGCTCGCCCGGCGCGGAGCTCTCGGCGGTGATGACCTCGATCAGCCCCGGAATCAGCGGCAGGCCGTCCGCGTGGTACGAGGGCCCGCTCGGATCCGAGGACTGGCCCTTGCCGCCCATGTAGCGGATCAGCGTGATGGGACGCGCGGTGGAGGCGGCGCGCTTCACCTCCCAGGCGACGATGGCCGCGTCATGTGTGGCCCCGTTGAGCGCCAGATACACCTTCACATCCCACTCCAGCGCGTCCACCGGCGTGCCCGTGCCGAACAGCCGCCGCTGGAACCCCGGTGAGTCCGCCACCTGGTTGGCCAGCACGTTCCAGTGGCCCGGAGGCGTCTCGGACTTCGGGCCGTCCGCCCAGAACTCCGCCAGCACCCGGCCGAAGTCTCCGCGCCTCACCCGGGCCGGTGCGTACGGCTGGCCCGTCACGGGGTTGACCGGGTAGCCCGTGCCGTCGTTCTTGCCCAGGCTGTTGTTGCCGTACGCGCCCGGTGACAGGTCAATCAGCTCATCGCTGCCGAGCTGGCTCGACTTGCGCAGCACATCCACCGCGTGCTCGCGCAGCTCCGCGCCGAACGTGGGCGCGGGGCCCGGATCCAGCAGCAGCCCGCCACCCGCGGGCCTCGGCAGGGCGTACGTCGTCACCCGCCCCCAGTGCGCGCCGATGTAGCCCTGCACCCCCGAGGGCGTGACGACGCCGTTCTGCGTCACCGCCACCGCGAGGTTGAGCGGCTGCCAGGCCGACGGGTTCTGCACCGTCACCCCGGCCTCCTCCACCACCAGCGGCGGGTTGCCCGCCACGAAGGACGTGGTGTCCCGGTAGTTGTTCTGCTCGTTGGCTCCGTCGTCCGCGCCCGCGCTGATGATCGTCTGGGCGATGCGGTTGCCCAGCGCGCGAGGGCTGTTGCCCGTCGCATTCGTGTCGGCCGGGTCGTACCCCAGCGACGTCAGGAAGCTCTCGAAACACGTGGCGGACACGGCGCCACCCACCGCGTTCACATAACGGTGCCGCAGGACGCGATAGGCGGCGTAGCTCACCGCTTCCCTGCGCGCGCTCTCCACGTTGGTGGCCGTGAGCTTCTCGCGCACGAAGACGCCGTCCGCCGTCGCGTCATACGCCGCCCACGCGTCCCACATGGCGGCCGACAGGTGGTACAGGTTGCGCGCGTGCACCGTGGGCCGCGGCAGGTCCCTGCGGATGGCGCCCAGAATCTGCTCGTTCCACCGGCGCGCGATGGAGCCCGAGGGCGCCGGATCCACCTGGGCCGGCGGGCACACCGCGGTGGGAGGCGGAGGCGGCGTGGGGCGGCTGATCGTCTTCACCTCCTCGCCCTGGTGCAGGATGGCGCCGCTGTCCAGGCTGCCCGACAGCACGTTGCCGCCCACGGCCCACAGCCCACCGTCGGGATCCACCCAGGCGGCGTGCAGCGACTCCACCGCCGGCGTCTGCCCGTGCTCCACCTTGCTCCAGCGGCCCGAAGTGCGCCGGTACACCTCGCCCTGGAAGCCCGTGGCCCAGGCGGTGCCGTCCGGCGCCACGGCAAGCCCCTGCAGCAGCGGAGCCTCCGCCGGCTCCCGGCGCAGGAACTGACCCGACGGGCTCAGCTCGAGAATCTCTCCCGTGGTGCTGCCTCCCACCACCACCACGGTGTTGCCCGCGCCGTACACGGTGAACAGCCGGCTCGTCGTGCCGGTGGGCAGCACCTCGAAGGCGCCCCCCTCGCGCGAGCGCAGCACCACGCCCAGCGCGCCCACCACGTACACGTCTCCCCGGCCATTGCCCCACACCTTGAAGAGGCCGGGGAAGTCCCCGTCCGGCGTGCGCGGCATGGCCTCGGCGGGCAGCGCCACCTCGCGCCACTCCGTGCCGTCGAAGTGCCAGAGGAAGCCGCCGCGGCCGGACACGCTGCCCACCGCGTACACGTCATCGGGCCGCGCGCCCCACAGGCCATACACCGTCTGCCGCGCCAGCCCCGGCGTGCGCATCCGCGCAAACTGGCCATTCTCGTAGCGCAGGATGGTGGCGTTGGCGCCCGCCATCATCACCGGCCCCTCCTCGAAGGCATGCACCCACCACAGGTCCCCGCGCTGGCCGGTGCTCAGCTCGCGCCACTCCGTTCCGTCGAAGTGCAGCACCTTGGGCCCGCTGCCCTTGTCCGCTCCCACCGCCCACACGTCGGAACTCGAGCGGCCCGTCACGGACATCAGTGCCGCCGTCTGCTGGTCCGCCACCGTGGCCCACGGCTTCTCCGGCTCCACCGGCACCGGCTCGTCGGGGCACCCGCTGAGCAGGGCTCCCAACAGGGCCGCCACGAACCAGCGCCCACGGGTGGTGTTTCGTAACGACAGGAAGAGGGATGACCCCTGGCTCATGACTGTGCTCCTGGGAAGGAAGCGCGTCGATCCGGCCCCCTCGCACGCGCTGTGCGTACGTGAGCAGCCCGGAAGCCCTGAAGACAAGCCCCCTTGAACCCTCTACGAACCTGTGACAGCGATATGGGGAGCAGGGGGGCGGGCGGGCCGATGCCCACCGGTGTTCCCCGCCCGGTGTTGAACCTGTCAACATCCCTGGCGCGGGTGGCTTGACTCGGCTGGTCCGGGCCGAGACTGTGAAGCCCTCTTCCAGGAAGGGCTCCCCCGCCCGTGCAACCCGCTCGTACGCCGTGATGAAGCCCTTCATTCTTCTTATTTCCGCGCCCACCCCCGAGCGCGCGCTTCGCGTCCTCGCTCTGGAGAGCCAGGGCTGGCAGGTCCAGGAAGCCGATGCCGCCGGAGCGCTCGGCCCCCTCGAGCGCGCGCCGGACGCCATCGTGCTGGAGGTGAGCACGCTGCTGGAGGAGCTGGCCCCCGAGTCCGCGGGCCGGCATGCGCTGGAGGCCCTGCGCGCACCCCTGCTGGTGATGGCCTCCGCGGCCGAGCGGGAGCGGCTGGAGCGCCAGGGGCTGCAGGCCCACTTCCTGGACCGCCCGCTGCTGCTCGGCGCGCTGGTGGAGGCGGTGCGTGCCGCCCTGCCCGAGCAGGTTCAGCCGCCGCCGGGCGGCAAGCGGCCCGTGCTGCTGGTGGCCGATGACGACCCCGTCTCGCGCAAGCTGCTGCTGCTGCAGTTGGCGCCGTTCCGCTTCGAGGTGCTGACGGCCAGCGATGGCCAGGCGGCGCTCGAGTTGATCCAGCGGCGGCGGCCGGATGCGGTGCTCACCGACGTGATGATGCCGCGCATGGACGGGTTCCGGCTGTGCCTGGCGCTGCGCAAGGACCCGCGGCTGGCGAATGTGCCCGTGCTGCTCTCACACGTGGGAGCGCCGGACGAGCTGGACCTGCGCATGGCCCAGAACGTGGGCGCCAGTGGCTTCGTGCGCCGCGGCCAGGAGGGAGACGAGCTGCTGGGCACGCTGTTGCGCGAGCTGCTTCGGGGGGGCGCGGTGTCCCCGGCGCTCGCCGAGGGCACCCTCTCGGTGGATGAGCACCTGCACGGCATGGTGCGGCGGCTGGAGCGCCAGGTGGGGCTGCTGGCTCAGGCCGAGCGCGCCACCCGCGAGAGCGAGGAGCGCTACCGGCTCATCGTCGCCGGCTCGTATGACGGGGTGTGGGACTGGGACCTGCGCCGGGGCACCTTCTGGTGCAGCCCCAGCCTGCTGAGCATGCTCGGCCTGGCGCCGGAGGCCGCGCCCACCAAGTACGAGGTGTTCGTCGAACGGCTGCACCCAGACGACCGGGACGCGATGGTGAGCGCGCTGTCCTCGCACCTGGAGCGTGACGTGCCGTATGACGTGTCGTTCCGGCTGCGGCACGTGGATGGGGGCTACCGCGCCTGCATCAGCCGCGGGCGTGCGCTGCGCGACGCGGAAGGCCGCCCGGTGCGCATGGCCGGCATCATCGGCGACGTGACGGAGCAGCTGCGCCTGTACCGGGAGACGCAGGAGGCGATGCGCACGCGCGACGAGTTCCTCAGCGTGGCGGCGCACGAGCTGCGCACGCCGCTCACGGTGCTGCGGCTGCGGGTGCAGGAGGCCAGGAAGGCGCTGCGGGCCGACAAGCCCACTCCGCCGGAGCGGCTGGAGCAGGTGTTGGACGCCGCGGACCGGCAGGTGGGCCGGCTGGTCAGTCTGGTGGACACCCTGATGGACGTGTCGCAGTTGCAGAACCAGGGGCCCCGGCTGGAGCTGGAGGAGATGGACCTGGCCACGGTGATTCGCGAGACGGTGGACCGATTCGCGCACGAAGCCGCCATCGTGGGGTGCGAGTTGGTGCTCAGCGAGCTGCCGAGCACGCCAGGGCGCTGGGACCGGGTGCGCATTGCCCAGGTGGTGAGGCACCTGCTGGCCAACGCGATGAAATTCGGGCCGGGCAAGCCGGTGGAGGTGGGATTGGAGGTGCAGCCGGACGCCGCGGTGCTCCAGGTGAGGGACCACGGCATTGGCATCGCGCCCGAGCGCGTCGAGGGGCTCTTCCAGCGCTTCGAGCGGGCGGTGCCGGCGCGCCACTATGGCGGGCTGGGGCTGGGGCTGTACCGGGTGCGCCGCATCGTCGAGGCGCACGGCGGAGAGGTGACGGTGGACAGCGTGCCGGGCCAGGGCTCCATCTTCCGCGTGCACCTGCCCCGCGGCGGGGCCCTGCAGACCGGTGTCCCGCGGACAGCCCGGGCGTGAAGCCAGCCAGCGGCCTCACGCCCGGCATCTGGAACTCGGGTATACGCAGCCCATGGACCCATCACGGAAGTGGACAGCGGCCCTCAGCTTGATCGCCGGGCTGGGAGTGGGCGCCTTTGGAACAGGGCTTGCCGGCAGCGTCGTGTCGTACCTGCTGATCAAGAAGGCCGAGACCGACGCTCGCAAGGGCTGGGTGCAGGAGAAGGTGGTGGTGACGGACCGGCCCCTCGCGCCCGGAGAGCGGGTGCCGCGCGAG
>DASVVJ010000097.1:0-9601 GCA_036389955.1 Myxococcaceae bacterium | reverse complement strand
GGGTTACACCACGGACACCACGGTGCGGCTGTGGGGCCGGGGGGAGCGCCCGGCGGCTTCGGGAGGCCAGCTGTGCTACGGCGTCGCGCAGCTGCTCGAGGCGGGCTCCACCACGCCCGCGCAGGGGGCCTACTTCAAGTTGCGGCCCGAGGACGACTACACGGGCACGGTGGACTTCCAGGGGCTGGTGCCCGGCAAGCCGTACGCGTACCGGATGGGCTACTTCTTCTCGGAGGGGGAAGAGTCCCCGGTGCTGCCGGCGATCGGGCTGGAGCTGCAGGGCGCCGCCTCGGGGGTGTTCCGCACGGCCCGCGCTCCTGGCAGCCCGGACTTCTCGATGGTGTTCGGCTCGTGCCGCCACCCCGTGCCGGCCCTGGAGGACCTGTTTCAGCCCAACGTGCCGGAGCGCGCCGACCGCATCTTCCGCACCATCCTGGACCAGGTAGAGGGCGGCACCGCCACGGACCTGTTCCTGATGGCGGGAGATCAGATCTACGCGGATGTGCGTGCCAATGACCGGACGTTCGCCCAGTACTGCGCCCGGTACCGGCAGTCCTTCACCCAGCCGAACCTGCGCAAGCTGCTGGGGAGGGTGCCCACGTACATGGCGATGGATGACCATGAAATTGCCAACAACTGGTCCATGGACCGGCTGAATGACCCGGCGCTCTCGGAGGAGCAGCGCGCGGCCAACCTGGGGCGCTTCCTGTCGGCGATCGAGGCGTTTCGCTGCTACCAGGCGGTGCACTCGCCGGCGTTCAAGCGCACCAACGAGCCGGGCCTCACCAACGCCATCACCGAGCTCTGGTACACGTTCCAGTCCGGGCCCGCGCACGTGTTCGTGATGGATGTGCGCACCGAGCGGTACATGCGCGGCGGGGCGCCGAGGATGATCAGCGATCGGCAGTTCCAGGCGCTCCAGGACTGGATGAGGGCGAACAAGGGGGCGCTGAAGCTGGTGGTGACAGCGGTGCCCCTCTTCCCGGACTTGAAGCTGGCGGGCTGGGGCCTGGGCGAGCGCAACGACAAGTGGGCTGGCACGCAGCAGCAGCGCCGCAAGCTGCTGGACTTCATGCGGGACGAGGGCGTGCGCAGAACGGTGTTCCTCTCGGGCGACGTGCACGTGTCGCTGTGGGCGGAGCTGAAGAGCACCTCGCGGCCGGACTTCCGCGCCTACTCCATCATCTCCTCGGCGTTCCACCCGCCGCCCATCACTCCGCCGGACTTCATCTTCGAGAGCGCGGGCATCCTCGATGGGCAGGCGGACTATGTCGTCACCCGCCACGGGGGCTACACGGCGCTGAGCAACTTCACCCGGCTGACGTGGAAGGAGCCCACCCTGCGCGTCTCGGTCTACGAGCGCAAGGGCAGGCTCCTGCACGACACCACGCTCAACCTGGACGGGTGAGCGGCTACTGCTTGAAGATGACCTCGGAGCCGCCGCTGGCCTGCACCGCGCGCTGAGAGGGCGAGCTCGCCACGTGCACGGTGCTGCCGCCGGAGGCCTCCGCGGCGATGCTGTCGGTGGGGTTGGCCTCCACCGAGGAGCCGCCGCTGGCCTCCACCGCGAGCGTCTTCAGGCTCAGGTCCCGGGCGTGCACCTCGGAGCCACCGCTGGCCTCCACCGCGACGGTGTTCGCGCGGCCCTTGACCGTTACCTCGGCGCCGCCACTGGCCTCCACCGCGAGCGACTTGGCATCCACGTTGCGCACGTTGAGCTCACCCCCGCCGCTGGCCGCCGCGGCGAAGCTGCTCGTGGCGCTGACGTCGGCGTCCACGTCGGCGCCGCCGCTGGCTCCTACGCTCGTCACCTCCGGGCTGGAGATGGTGATGCGCACCTTCGAGGAGTCCTTGACGCGCGTGCCCTTCTTCAGACTGACCGTGAGCTTGTTGTCTTGCACCTCGGTGGTGATGAGGGCCACCAGGTTCTCGTCACCGGAGATGCGTACGGACTTGGGGCCCACCGTCACCTTGGCGTTGAGGCCTGAGCCCACCTCGACTCCCGTGAAGTCGGCCACTTCGCGCGTCTCCTCGCGGGAGACACCGTTACCGGCGACCTGAGCGAAGGCACAGGCAGACAGCAGCAGGGCGGGGACGAAGAGGGACACTCGCAGGGACTTCATGGGCACACTCCCGGGAAGGTTGGAGGCCAGAGGCCTCGAATCAATGAAGGTACGCACGGGCTGGCGAGCCATTGCGTTACTCCCGGGCGAGCGTGCTCAGCTCGATGCCCAGCTTCGTCGTCTCTCCGGACTTGATCTCCACCGGCAGCTTGAGGCTCTGGCCATCCGGCCCCACCAACCGCAGCGTGTGCTTGCCCGCCGGCAGGTTGATCTTGAACAGCGGCGTGTCCCCCAGGTAGCGCTTATTCAGGTACACCTTCGCGTAAGGGTCCGTGACCAGCGTGAAGATGCCCGGATCACCGGCGGGGGCCGCCGTCGAAGCAGACTCCGGCTTCTCCTCGATAGGAGCCCAGTCACTCGGCGGATTCTCCTCGCCAGACGGCTTCGGCTCCTTCTTCGGGCGCTTGGGCTGGACGCGAGGCTTCTTCACCGCAGGCGACGGCTCTTCCTCCTCGGTGGCTGCCACCGTCGGCTCGGGCTCCGGTTCCGGCTCGGGCTCCCCCTTCCCGAGCGCCACCGCCTCGGCCCCCGAAGGAGCAGGAGGCGTGGGAGCACCAGGCGACGGCTCGGTCCCGGCGGGAGCCGGAGGGGCGGGCGTGGCCGTGACGGCCGGCTCCGGCGCAGGCGTGCCGGTTTCCGCCGGAGCTGGCTCAGTCGCAGGCACAACGGGCTCGGAATTCGTGCCCCCGGTGGGCGTCCTGGCCTCGCCGGGAGCGGGCGGCTTTGGCGGCTCCACCGGCGTCACCGGAACCACCGGCGCGGCGGGAGCGGGCGCCCAGAGCGAGCTGACACGGCCGCCATCCAACCCCAGGGCCACCGCCGTGCCACCACCCAGCACGAGCAGCGCCAGCACGGCCAAGACCACCAGCAGCCCGCCACGGCGCGCGGGGAGCGAAGGCGTGCCCGGCGTGGTGTGGGTGACGAGGCTCACACCGTCCTCACCCTCGGGCACGCGCGACTCGTTGGTGTCCTCGGGCTCATCATCCGGAGCCCTGAAGGCGCGCACCGGATGGGTGACGATGTCGGAAGCGGAGTCCTCGTCCGGAACAGGCGTGGGCGTGCGGCGCGGCGGCGGAGGACGCACGGGCACGCTGTTGCCGCCCCGCGACACCCGATCGCTGGAGTGCGCGCGCGGGCGGACCTGGGACTGCCGGGGTCCCGGCCGGGAGCTCATCGAGTCCTGCTGGGTGTTCTCGTCCTCCTCCTCCTCGGGGGCCACCCGCGCTTCGCGGGACACGGTGCGCCCCCGGCCCTCGGCGCGAGGTTCCTCGGAAGGCGCGGCGCGCGTGGCGTTCTCGTCCGTCCACGCGGGAGCGCGCGTGCGAGGCCTCTCCTCGTTGGGCTGCGTGGGCTGCGTGTTGCCCGTGTCCTCCGGCGGAGGAGGCGGAGGCAGGGCCTCGCTCGGAGGCGGAGGCGGAGCCACCGCGCGCTTCTGGGGCAGCGGCTCGAACACCGGCCGGCGCATGGAGACCGACTCCGGGGAAGCGGGCGGCGGTGACACCGTGGGCGTCGCGGTGGTGGGCCGGCGCGGAGCGGGCGCACCCCGGGGAGGCGTGGGGGGCTTCTGTGGCTCCGGAGGAGGCGGCGGAGGAGGCGGCTGCGGCTTCACCGCGGGCGGCGCCGTCAGAGCGGGCGAAGGGGAGGCCCGGTGCGCGGTGGGCAGCGCCGGGGTGATGGTGGGCAGGTTGAGCTGCGTCCCCTCGTCGGGATCGAACTCCTCCTCCTCCTCGGCGACGTATTCGGCCGGCGTGGGCACCTGATTGGCGTGGAACGCCTGGGACGCCGGAGAGCCGGGAGGCGGGTGGATGGAGCCCAGCGAGAAGATCTGCGAGACGCGCACCTCGCCCGTGCCCTCGCCCGGCATGAGCTGGCCGGCCAGCAGCTTGCGCGTCTGGTCCAGCCGGTCCGAGAAGAGGCTGCGGATGAGCTCGGCGTTCTGCTCGGGGTGCCACACCAGCCGGCCCACCGCGCGCTCCAGGGCGCGGGCGAACTCCAGCGTGGAGGCGTACCGGTCATCGCGCTTCTTCGCCAGCGTCTTGAGCACGATGGCGTCCAGCTCGGGCGGCACCGCCTTGTTCACCCGCGAGGGCGGGGGCACCTGGCCGTTGAGCACCGCGTTGGCGGTGGCCGAGGCCGTCTTGGCGTGGAACAGCCGCATGCCGGTCAGGCACTCGTGCAGCACCACGCCCAGGCTGAACAAGTCACTTCGCGCGTCCAGCTCCGCGCCCAGAATCTGCTCCGGGGACATGTAGCCGCTGGTGCCCTTCACCATGCCCACCTGGGTGCGGCCCTTGCGCGCCAGGTTCTTGGCGATGCCGAAGTCCAAGAGCTTGGTGACGCCCTCGTACGTCACCATGATGTTCTTCTCGGCCACGTCCCGGTGAATCACCGAGGCGGGCCGGCCCAGCGGATCCGTGAAGGTGTGCGCGTAGTGCAGCGCCAGCGCCGTGTCCCGCGCCGAGGACAGGCTCAGGCCCATGGGAATGGGCATGTTGCTGGCGCGGCACGCCTTGGCCACCTCCACCAGCGTGGCGCCCTGCACGAACTCCATGGCCAGGAACAGCTCCCCGTCGGCCACGTCCAGGTCGTACACCTGGGCGATGTTCGGGTGGTTGAAGGCGGCGGTGACGCGCGCCTCGTCCAGGAACATCCGGACGAACTCCTCCTCGCCCTTGATGTCCGGGAGGATCTGTTTGAGCACCACCAGCTTGCGGAAGCCCGCAAGGCCACGCTGAGACGCGAGGAAGATCTCCGCCATCCCGCCCGTGGACAGGCGGCAGAGCACCTCGTATTTGCCCAACATCCGGCCGCTGAAGGCATCCGGCGCGAGCGGCAGCGTGGAACCACCCATTAGAGGGGTCGAAGTCTACACCGCTGGTGCACCTCGATCGAAAGCCCCGGGTTGGACTTTTCGCGCTTGGCCTAAACTGAGGCCCGTGCGCCCCTCCAGCCCTGTCCCGCGCCTGTTGGCCCTGCTCCTCCTCTTTCCGCTGCTGGCCTGTGAGTCCACCCCGGGTGGGGTACACGTGGTGGTGGAGGGCACCCTGGTGCCCGGCGTGGACTTCGATCGGCTCTCCGTGGTGGCCCTGCAGCCGGGCACCGGCGACCCGCTCGCCCTGGCCACGCTGGAGGGCCCCGACCTGAGGCTGCCCGCCACCGTCAACTTCGAGTCCGGCCCGGCCACGCCCGCGGGCACCCGGATTACCGTGCGCGCCACCGCCGAGCGTGCTGGCGTCGTCCGCTCCACCGCCATTGGCGAGGCCGCGCTCACCGAGAAGACAGGCGTACGCCTGACCCTGACGCTGCCGCCCATTCCGCTCCCACCGGACGGGGGCATGGCGGTGGAGGTGTGCGACAACGGGCTGGACGACGACGGGGACGGCCAGCGCGACTGCGCCGACAGCGACTGCGAAACCCGGGGCTGCCAGCCCGGAGGCCTCACCTGCAGCGGCGGGGTGTGCGGGTGCGGCGGCAGGCCGGTGGGCACACCCGTGGTGCGCCGCGGCTTCTCCCGCCGCAGCCAGCCCTCCGCGCTCATGCCCCGGACGGGCCCTCTGGCCAACGCCCTGGTGGTGGCGGGCGGACGCGATGGCCAGGGCCGGCCCAGCGCCGCGCTGGATGTTTTCTTCGTGGAGAGCAGCCGCTTCTCCACGCGCATGCTGGCGGTGGAGCGCGCCGAGACCCACCTGGTGACCTTCAACGACGGAGGCGTGGCGGTGCTCGGCGGCGTGCGCACCGGCGAGGTGCCCGAGCCCAGCCTCGAGGTGCTCGAGACCGATGGAGGCACCACCCGCATCCCCTTCGACCCGGAGCTCACGGCCCGGGGCGCCACCTCGGGGCGGCTGGGCCCGGACGTGCTGCTCGCCGGAGGCCAGCTGGCGCCGGTGCAGCAGGGAGCCGGCGAGCAGAGCAACCTCGCCGT
Source organism: Myxococcaceae bacterium (assembly GCA_036389955.1). Lineage (GTDB taxonomy): Bacteria > Myxococcota > Myxococcia > Myxococcales > Myxococcaceae > DATHBR01. The sequence continues at coordinate 3,556 of DASVVJ010000097.1, read as the reverse complement.
GCGCGTCACCCCCGCCACCGGCACGCAGCAGGTGCTGGGCCAGCTCTCCCTGCCGTGCCCCGCGGGAGGCGCGCCCCTGGGCACCTCCTTCCTGCTGGCCGGAGGCTGCCTCGGCACGGGCGCCCGGGCGAACACGGACCTCATTACCCCCACGGGCACGGTGAGCCCGGGCCCCCCCTTGCCGGTGGCGCTCGAAGGCCCCGCCGTGGTGGAGCTGAACGGCAATCGCGTGCTGGTGCTCGGCGGCTACGAGCAGATCGGCGCCGGGCTTGCCCCCTCCTCCCGCGTCTTCCTCGTGGAGCTGATCGGCGGCACGCCCAGGGTGGAAGAGCTGCCGCGCATGGACGGGGCCCGCTCCGCTCCCCGCGCCGTGCGCGCCGGCAACGGCTGGGTCTATATAGAGGATGCCGCCGGTGCTCCGCCGCTGTGGTTTGATCCCGCCGCCGAGCGCTTCACCCCCGCCACCCCCCTGCCCGTGCGCCGCAACCACGCCCTGGCCGGAGGCTCCGGCCCCCAGGTGTATGCCGCCGGGGGCACTGGCGCTGACGGCGGGCTCGACGACACCGCCGGTGTCCTCGAGCTGCGCTGCTTCTGACACGCACCTACCCAGCGGGGTGATCCATACCCGTCCGTCGGATTCAATCGGGGCAGGCCACCGACATGGGATTTCAGGACAATGGACGCAGCGCTGATTGCGAACCAGGATTTCAGGAACAGCAGGGACAACCCTGCGCGTCGGGGCGTCGGCGCAATCCTCCCTCCCTCCAGGGTAGATCAGCGGTGGACGTTGCAACCGCTGGAGGACAGGACCCTTCTGGCCCGACTTTTCGCTATGACACACTGCGGAAACAGGTGGATCCACCCCACCCGCTGGGTGCAGATGCGTCCCGAGGCTGAACTGTTCACCCTGAGGTGACAAATTTCCCCTGGGGAAGCTCGGCAGAACCGTGGTATGAAATTGTTCTGCTATACTCGAAAAGCCGCCCCACAGTGACGGAGTTCCCATGCAGTCGGACAACCGGATGTCGACCCGCGAGGCAATCCTGGGCTACCGGATGGGAACCGAACTGTCCGCCATCGCTTCGTTCGGCGGCGCGAACGGCTCTGCGTGCCGGCTGGTTCAGTTGTCGCTGGAGCACCTGACGCTGCACCTGGCGTCTTGTAGCGGGCTGATGCCGGGGCAGACGGCCTCGGTGGTGCTGGGGCTGGGCGAGTGGTGGACCACGTCACTGCAGGCGGAGGTGACGGGCATCGTCACCGCGGGGCCCGAGGCGCCGCCGGAGCTGCGGCTGCGCTTCGTGGCGCCGCCGTTGGATGCGGGCCGGAAAATCGTCTCGGCCCTGGAGGTGCTGCGTGAGAGCGGGCAGTTGGTGACGCCCGAGGCGCGGCCGGTGTGGAAGGAAGTCATCACCCGCCAGGAGCGCATTCTTCGCATCTGTGACGCGCTGGCGGCGCGCGGGGCGCGAGGCAGTGCGCGCGCGGAGGATGGCACGCGCGTCGACGTGAAGGCGGCGCACTTCGACAAGTACGAGGGATTGATCGGCTGGCGGGCCGACGGGCCGATGCCCACGCAGCCCTTCGCGATGGAGGCGTTCGGCTACAGCTCGGTGCTGCACTTCCGGGCGGACAAGGCGTGGAGCGAGGGCGGGCTGTGGCTGATGCCGCTGCCGGTGGAGCTGACGCGCTACCGCCACCGGTGGCTGCGCCGGGCGCCCACGAGCACCGAGTGCTGGCTGACCTTCGAGCACCCGCTGTGGCCGCAGGTGCAGGTGCGCCGCAAGCTGTTGGACGTGTCCTACGAGGGCATGTCCTTCATGACGGAGCCGGGCGAGGATCTGCTGTACCCGGGGCTGAAGATTCCAGCGGTGGAAGTGGAGATGCCGGGCCGCGAGCCGGTGAAGCTGATGGCGGAGGTGCGCAACATCTCCAGCTCCTCGAAGGGCCGGCGCTGCGGCATGTGGCTGAGCCCGGTGGGCGCCGCCCAGATGCAGGCGTGGCGCGAGCTGGTGGAGGAGCAGATGCACCCGCGCACCAAGGTGGCGGGCGACTACAACGCCGGGGTGTGGGAGCTGTTCGAGAAGTCGGGGTACTTCCGGCTGTCGGGCAAGGAGCCCATCAAGTTCGCGGCGTTCAAGGCGCAGTTCGAGGAGACGCAGAACCGGCTACAGCGCCAGCCGAAGCTGGGCTACCGGGTGGTGCGGCCGATGCCGGGCGGGGTGGAGGCGACGGCCTCGCTGGTGCGGCCGTACCAGCACACGTGGTTCGCGCACCAGCTGGCGCGCCAGCAGCCGGGCGGCCCCGAGGGGCGGCTGGCCACGGCACGCGAGTCGCTGCGGGACATCTACCTGCGCGGCATCGAGCCCACGCAGCTGGATCCGGAGCTGAAGTGGTGCATGGCCTACTGCGAGGCCAACGTGCGGTGGATGCGGTTCATCAACTTCGACTTCGCCACCTGGTACGAGCACACGGGACAGGCGGCGGTGCTGCCGTTCCGGCTGATGGAGGGCTCCACGGACCGCGAGTGGGCGGCGCCCGCCTCGCACGTGGAGCTGGGCGCGCCCACCTCGGAGGAGCTGACGGCGTTCTTCACGCACCTGGAGAGGACGCGGCCCAAGGCGTTCCGCGAGGCGCTGGATCTGGTGCCCGAGCGGCTGGACCTGAAGGCGACAAAGGAGCTGTGGGACTCGGCGAAGCTCTCCCGCGAGCGCGAGGTGGTGGTGGCGCGCTCGGGCGGCAAGGCGCTGGCGGTGGCGATTCTCGAGACGGCGCAGCCGGGGTTGAACCTGTTCCACGTGCTGGACGGGGTGCGCATCATCCCGCTGGGCAAGGAGAGCCAGCCCGAGGTGCAGGAGGCGATGCTGGCGCTGCTGTCCCACGCGGCGGGCTGGTACAAGGCGCGGGGCCGCTCGGTGTTCGTGCACTACGTGGAGGCGCAGGAGGTGGGGTACACCGCGCGCGCGGGGCTGGCGGACCTGGGTGAGGGCAAGGTGTGGATCATCTCGCAGAACCTGCTGCCCGAGTTCATTGAGCACCTGTGCGAGGCGAGCACGCCGCGCGCCGAGTAGAGGGTTGACTGCCCTCTGGCCCTGCATGCGAGGCGGAAGCGGGCGTCACCTCCGTGGCGAAAAACGTTCCTAGTTTCTGACGTGGACGGGTCACCGACCCCAACGCTGGAGTCCACGCATGAAGCGGAGTGTTGCCCAGTCTGTGCGCCAGGCGGCGCTGCTGCTGCCAGCCCTTGGTCTGCTGCTTGCTCCGGTGGGAGCGCAGGCCCGGCAGCGTGATGACCCAACCCCGGGGACGCAGGCGGCGGGGATTGGGATGGGCGGCCGGGGTGGAGCGATTCAAGAGCTCAACTTCGGCCCACGGGGAACGGACGTCACCCTGGAGCGGGAGGGCGGGCGCCGCGAGGGGGGCCAGGAGCGGGTGCTGACCGGGCGGGTGCTCGAGCTGAAGGGCCGGACGCTCTACGTGGAGCGCGAGGGCGTGGTGGTGCCGCTGGATACGAGCGGGCTGCGCTTCACGAAGGAGCCGAAGGTGGGCCAGGAGATCATCG
>DASVVJ010000096.1:0-5596 GCA_036389955.1 Myxococcaceae bacterium | reverse complement strand
GCCGCGCGCCGCCACCGCGCCCGAGGGCAGCGCCGCCACCTCTCCCAGCGTCCGCAGCCCCAGCGCCAGGAATGGCTCGCGCTCGGGGCCCTCCAGGGCCGCCAGCGGCAGCGGTGCCAGCGCCCGGGCACTCTGCCCTTCTGGCACCACCAGCACCGGCCGCGCGCCGTGCCGGGCCAGCGCGCGGGAGGTGAACAGCTCCGAGGCCACCACCGCCCGGCCCCGGTAACCGTGGCCGGAGCAGACCTCCAGCGCGCGCAGGCACAGCCCCTCTTCTCCTCCGAAGAGGTGCGCCGCGCTCGCGTCGAACCACAGGCCCTCGGGCGCCGAGAGCTGAAAGCCGGGCGCCACGCACATCAGGGCTTCGCCCAGGGACTTCAGCGCGCGCTCTTCATCCTCGCCCTTGTACGCGAAGTGCTTCAGCGAGGGCTCCAGGGCCGTCGCGGCCGTCAGCGTCATTCCCGGCCGCACTCCGGCCTTCAGGGCGCTGGACGAAGCAAACGCCACGCGCCGCTGGCCCCGCGACTCCTCTTCCAGCACGAAGGGCTGGCCCGAGAGCTCGGGCACCTCGATGACCTTGCGCTGCGCCGGAAAGCGCGAGAAGTGCAGATACCCCCACCGCATGAGCCCCTCCGGCCGCCTCAGCCGCCCGCGCGCGAGCGGAAGGACATCGGCGCATCACGCCCGGGGCGCTGGCCCAGGATTCCGCACGCGTTGCGCTTCTCCCAGGCCCGCCCCCGGTAGAAGTCCGGAGTGAGATCATTCTGCGTCGGCGTCTCGCCCGCGAGCAGCGCGGACTCCTCGCTCTCGGGTCCCATCACCGGATAGAGCGAGGACCAGGGCACCGTGGCCCGCGTGCCCAGCCCACCCTGCCGGCTGCGCAGCACCTCCACCAAGAGCCCCTCGGGCCCCATCGCCTCGGTGCGCATGCGCGTCACGCCATCCGCGGGCGCGCTCGGAGACGACAGCAACAGCAGCAGCGTGCCACCGCGGAACGCCGCGTCCGCCAGCTTCTTGCCCTCGGCCAGCGACAGCCGCAGCCCCGAGGACTTGCCGGTGGCGCCCAGGCCCTGCGTCAGGTCCAGCACCACGCACGCGAACGCGCCGCTGCGCGCCAGTTGCACCGCGGTCCACGCCAGCTGCGACTGCTGCTTGGGCCGGACGATGAGCAGCCGGGACAGATCCACGCCCATCGCCGCGGCGGCGGGCGGATAGAGCTCCTTGGGCCCATCCACCCACGCGCACAGCCGGCGCTCGCGGTGCGCCGAGGCCACCGCGCGCAGCGCCAGGCTCGTGCGGCCCGAGGCAACCTCGCCGCACAGCTCCAGCGCCTGGCCCAGCGGGAAGCCTCCCGAGGGCAGCAGCGCGTCGACCTCTTCCACTCCGGTGCGCAGCGTGGCGACGTAGCTGCGAGGCGCGGCCTGCAGCTGGCGGATGCGCTCGCGCAGCTGCTCCACCACTGCTCCCGATCGCTGATCAGCTATCGCGCCCATCGCGTCACCTCCGGCCCTGAACGGCTACATACACGCTCGTTCAGTATGCTCACGGATCTGATGGGCGGCACGAAGGACCCATGGCGGCGGTGCCCTCAGAAAGCCCTGGGTGCTCGCGATCCTCGCGGGATCACAGGCCCTGTGCCCCTCAACCCAACCTCTCAGGCCGGATCATCGCGCACGACGGGCCAAATCACCTTGTCCACCCGGCCGCCCGACAGCCGGAGGAAATTTCGCGGATTTCACACTTGCAAACCGCTCCGGAGCCGATTTTCCGGCTCCGGAAACGACTCACCCCGCGCACAGCAGCTTCACCTCGACGGACTTGTCATCCGCCTTGCGGAGGCAGTCGCCCATGAAGAACAGGCGCGCGGGCGCTCCCCCCACGGAAGGGGCATAGCGCAGGTCTCCGCCCGCCACGCTGCACAGCTCCACCGTGTTGTCCGCGCGCGTCAGCTCCACGCGCGCCAGCTGCGGATCCGGCAGGTTCATCACCTCGATGCTCTGCGCGAGCGTGGCCAGCTCCGCGATGGCGATCAGCGTGTCGCGGTAGCTCGGCTTGCAGATGGAGTCCAGGTTCTCCAACCGGCTGTCGAAGCGCTCCGCCATGGCCCGGTGACGGAACCCCGGCCCGAAGGACGTGGGGCACTCCACGGTGCGCACCTCCGTGCCCGAAGGAGTCGTCTCCTGAATCAGCCCCGCGCGTTTGTCGCTCAGCGCCACCGGTCCGATGGTGGCCCACAGCACCTCGCGCGAGGCGCCCCGGCTGTCCTTCAGGTTCTGGAAGATGCCGAAGTACTCCTCCACCGAGGTGAGCGACGCGGACTGCTCCGAGCACAGGTCCCTCGAGGTGTCCTCCGTGAGCGCCACCGGCGGCGGGCGCTGCGTGCTGCTGCAGTCCTCCTCGTCGGTGACCACCACCACCAGCAGCCGGGCCCCGTCCCTCAGGAAACCTCCGTTGCCACCCTGATCCAAAGGCCGGGTGGCCGACGGGGTAGCCACCGCCAGCCTCACCGCCTCGAAGGGCGACTCCTGGCCGCTGCCCTCTGTCCCCTGCCTGACCAGGCGGCGGAACTTCTCCACCACCTCCGGGTCGGTCCCCTCGATGAAGCGCTCGGCGCTCGGCTCCCCGCTCGCATTGGGAACGGGCTGCAACAGGCCTGATTGATTCGGGTACTCCCGGTACGAGTCGACGTTACCAATGAGCGTCCGGCGATAAACCGACGTGGTTATCACACCTACCCGGAACTCCTGCGCCACGCCCCCGCCCTGGCGGAGCTGTTCCACGAAGGCGGGTAGCTCGGTAGCGATGGCATCCTGCTCATCTGCCATCGAGTTCGAGTTGTCGATGACGAACAGGATGTCCGTGCGCGTGGGGCCGACCACGGGCGCCCCGGCCTGGCACTGACCAGGCAGGGTCGTGCCCGGTTGATCCACCGATGAGTCACACGCCGGCAGGCCACTCAGGACGGCCGCCAGTAGAACGAGACGAGCAGGGATACGGACCCTCACGAGGGTTCCTCCAGATAGAGCGGCGCGAAAAGCCCCGCCGCATCAGTAAAGAGTCAGTGGGTTCAGCATGCCCCACCCGCCAGGCCTCCGCGACAACCGTCCGGCAGGCGACGACGGAGCGGAAAAATGCACGCTGCGTTTGCCATAGCGGTTTTGGTTGCTACGTTGGGTCGACTACCACAGTAGATCTTGCAGGTGTTCAACAGCCCGACACCCCGGTCGGGCGCTTTGAGGGTCGAACGAAATGTCTGATGACAAGAAGAAAGGCTCCTCCGCCAGCGCCATGCCGACGGCGATGGCCCCTCCGGGCCTGATCAACAAGGAGGACATCCCGCAGGTTCTGCCGATTCTTCCCCTGCGCAACTCGGTGTTCTTCCCCGGAGGCGTGCTGCCGCTGGCGGTGGGGCGTCAGAAGACCATCGCCCTCATCAAGGACGCGGTGCGCGATGACCAGGTCATCGGTGTCGTCACCCAGCGCCGGGCCGAGGAAGAGGATCCGGGCGCTTCGGACCTGTACACCATGGGGACCGTGGCCCGCATCGTGAAGCTGCTGAAGATGGGCGAGGACAACTACTCGCTCGTCGTGCAGGGCCTGGCCCGTTTCCGGGTGATGGAGCTGGTGCAGGAGGCGCCCTACCTCAAGGCCCGCGTCGATGCGGTGGAGGACAAGACCTCGGCGGAGAACGTCGAGGTGGAGGCGCTGGGCATCAACCTGAAGAAGCTCGCCCGTGAGGTGATCGAGCTGATGCCGGAGCTGCCCGCGGCGGCCACCGAGCTGGTGGAGTCGATTACCCACCCGGGCCACCTGGCGGACCTGATCGCCGCCAACGTGGACGTGCCCATCGAGGAGAAGCAGGCCGTCCTCGAGACGGTGGACCTCAAGGCGCGCATGAAGCTCGTGCTGGAGCTGCTCAACCGCAAGCGCGAGATCCTCAAGCTCTCCAACAAGATCGACTCCGCCGTGAAGGGCGAGATGTCGAAGACCCAGCGCGAGTACTACCTGCGCCAGCAGCTCAAGGCGATCAAGGAAGAGCTCGGCGAGATGGGCGAGGAGGAGGAGGAGCTCGACGAGCTGCAGGAGCGCCTGAAGAAGGCGGGCCTGCCTCCGGACGTGGAGAAGGTGGCCAACAAGGAGCTCAACCGCCTGAAGACCATTCCGGCGGCCTCGAGCGAGTACACGGTCGCCCGCACGTACCTCGACTGGATCGCCGACCTGCCGTGGTCGAAGATCTCCGAGGACAACCTCGACATCGAGAACGCGCGGCAGGTGCTGGACAAGGATCACTTCGGCATCAAGAAGGTGAAGAAGCGCATCCTGGAGTACCTGGCCGTCCGCAAGCTGAAGAACGACATGCGTGGCCCCATCCTGTGCCTGGTCGGTCCTCCGGGTGTGGGTAAGACGTCGCTCGGCCAGAGCGTGGCGCGTGCCACCGGCCGCAAGTTCGTGCGCCTGAGCCTGGGCGGCGTGCGTGACGAGGCGGAGATCCGTGGCCACCGGCGCACCTACGTCGGCGCGCTGCCGGGCCGGTTCATCCAGAGCATGAAGAAGGCCGGGACGAAGAACCCGGTGATGATGCTGGACGAAATCGACAAGCTGGGCGCGGACTTCCGCGGCGACCCGAGCGCGGCGCTGCTCGAGGTGCTGGACCCGGAGCAGAACAACACGTTCAGCGACCATTACCTGGATGTGCCGTTCGACCTGTCCAAGGTGATGTTCATCGCCACGGCGAACCAGCTGGATCCGATCCCTGGGCCGCTCCGTGACCGTATGGAGATCATCGAGCTGTCGGGCTACACCTTCGAGGAGAAGCAGAGCATCGCCCGCATCCACCTGGTGCCCAAGCAGCTCAAGGAGCACGGCCTGTCGCCGGATCACATCGAGATCAGCGACGAGGCGCTGCTGACGCTGACGACTTCGTACACCCGCGAGGCGGGCGTTCGTAGCCTGGAGCGCCGCATCGCGGACCTGTGCCGCGCGGTGGCGGTGGAAGTGGCCGGCGGGAAGATGGACAAGCAGTCGGTCAACGCCGATCGCGTGAAGGAGATCCTGGGGCCCGAGATGTTCTACTCCGAGGTCGCCGAGCGCACCGAGGTGCCGGGCGTGTCCACGGGTCTGGCCTGGACGGCGGCCGGTGGAGACCTGCTCTTCATCGAGGCGACCAAGATGGCAGGCAAGGGCGGCATGACGCTCACCGGCCAGCTCGGCGACGTGATGAAGGAGAGCGCCACGGCGGCCCTGAGCTACCTGCGCAGCAAGGCGGAGCTGCTCGGCATCAGCCCGACGTTCCTCGAGAAGACGGACGTGCACCTGCACTTCCCGGCCGGCTCGATTCCGAAGGACGGTCCTTCGGCGGGCGTGACGATCCTCACGGCGCTCACCAGCCTGATGACGGGCATCCGGGTGCGCAGCGACACGGCGATGACGGGCGAGGCGACGCTGCGTGGCCTGGTGCTGCCGGTGGGCGGCATCAAGGAGAAGGTGCTGGCGGCTCACCGCGCGGGCATCAAGCGGGTGATTCTGCCCGAGCGCTGCCGCAAGGACCTGGTGGACGTGCCGGATCAGGCGAAGAAGGAGCTGGAGTTCATCTTCG
>DASVVJ010000095.1:0-13588 GCA_036389955.1 Myxococcaceae bacterium | reverse complement strand
TCGAACGCCGCCACGTCCAGCTCGGACACCTTGCGCGTCTCCTGTACCTGCCTGGCCAGCTTCGGCGTCGCGATGAAGCCCATGCTGATCAGATCGCTGGCCGAGTAGCCGCTGGGGTCCCTCGGATCGCTCATCCCATCCGCCTCGCACCGGCCACCCTGGGGGCTGAAAATCTCCACCTCGTAGCCCTTCTCGGTGAGCACGAAGTACGGGTGGGTGAGCTCGCTCCACCAGAACCCCACCGGCCAGCCCGTGGTCGCCGAGGTGGCTGGGTTGGCGATGACGATGGCGACGCGCTTCTTCTTCTTCGGGTTGACGACGTTCGGATCCTTCAGGCTCATGGCGTCCTCCGCGCGTGGGCGGTTCAAGGTTCGCCAGGAACTATTCGCTCAACCCCTCGCCACGACAATTGACGGTGTCGCAACCCATCGTTTCATCCGCCGAAACTCAGGCCGGCGCACGCGCACGCGGCGGCCGCTTACGTGTCACCCCGCTGGTGGGATCCGTGGAATCGAGCCGCGTCCGGGCATTGGGGTGCACGTCGCTGGCGACGGCGTGGGCGGTGCGCAGCAGCACGTCTCTCAGCCACCGGTGGCCCGCGTCGCCGTCCTGCCGGGGGTGCCAGAGGAGCTGGAGCGCATAAGGGCGCAGCGCCAGGGGCGGCTCCAGCACCCGGAGTCCGAGCCGAGGCGCCAGGCTCCGGGCGATGCGCTCGGAGATGGTGAGCACGTAGTCCGTCTGGGACACCAACATCAGCCCCGTCATGAAGTACGGCACCGCCCGCGCCACGTGCCGCTCGTGCCCATGCTCGCGCAACACATCGTCGATGTAGCCGCCCGGCTGGCCTCGCGGCGCCACCTGCACGTGCTCCAGGCGCAGGAACAGCTCCAGGCTCAGCCGCTGCTTCACCTCCGGGTGGCCCTCGCGGACGACACAGACGAAGCGATCGGTGAGCAACTGCCGGATGCGCAGCTCGGGCGGCAGCTCTCCGTAGATGCCGATGGCCAGGTCCGCCGTGCCCTCGCGCAGCGGCCCCGCGTCATCCATGGTCGCCGGGACGAAACGCAGGACGACGTGGGGCGCCTCGGCGCGCACCCTCTGGTCCAGCGTGGGCCCCAGCAGGGTGAGCACGTAGTCGCTGGTGTGCACGACGAAGGTGCGCCGCAGCTCCTTGGTGGACAGCGGACGCTCGGGCTCGAGCACCCGAAGCGCCTCCTCCACCAGGCTCCGCACACGCGGCTTCAGCGCCTCGGCCCGGGGCGTGAGCACCATGGAGCGCCCGGCCCGTACCAGCACCGGGTCTCCCACCAGCTCGCGCACCCGCGCCAGCGCGTGGCTCATGCCCGGTGTCGAGAGCCCGAGCCGCCGCGCGGCCTTCGTCACACTGCCTTCCTGCAGCAGGGCGTCCAGTGTCGCCAGGAGGCTGAGATCCAGGGGTCCCATGCCACGGTACTAGAGCACAGATGCTTGGGACTGGAACCCTCACCCCGGCCCTCTCCCGAAGGGAGAGGGGGTTGGGCTACCGGAACACGGGGTGTTCGTCCGCCGTCGCCTCGAGGCTCTCCGCTGGCGGCAGCTCCTTGTCGAAGCGCAGGCCTTCGGGCGCCTGCGCCGGATCGTCCATCGGGCCAGGCGCCGTCTCCAGCGCCGCGGCGGACACGCCCACCGGCTCGGACGGCAGCGCCGCGGGGATCGTCTTCGTCACCGTGAAGCTGTCCTTGATCGCGCCGCTCGGGTTGTAGAAGCGCGCCGTCAGCGTGCCTCCGCTGATGTTCACCTCCAGGTAACCCGCGTCCGTGTTGTTGCGGTACGCCGTCCAGCCCGGCTGCGTAATGGGGAAGCTGCGCAGGGCCGCGCCGCCGCTGCCCACCACCACGTAGGGGACACCGCGCGTGCCCGAGGCCGCCACCCCGTCGCCCTTCATCATCTTGCTGCGCTCGTAGTTGTGGTCGTGCCCGGTGAGCACCAGGTCCACCCCGTACTGCTCGAACATCGGGCCGAACTCACGGCGCATCGTGAGCTGCGAGCCGTGCGCGCCGCTCGACCAGGGCGGGTGGTGGAAGAACACCACCTTCCACGGCTGCTTCGTCGCCGCCAGGTCCTGCGCCAGCCACGTCTTCTGCAGCGCCAGCTTGCACACGTCCACCGAGCCCAGCACCGCGCACGTCGAGTCCAGCGCCACGAAGTGCACCGGACCCCAATCGAACGAGTAGTAGCGCTCGGTGCGCGCCGGGTTGTTCACCGGCAGGTAGAAGTTGTCCAGGTACGGCTGCCCCATGCTCGTCACGTACTCGTGGTTGCCCAGCGTGGGGAACAGCGGCACCTTGCGCAAAAGCGACGCCATCGGTTTGAACAGCCGGTCCTGCAGCTCCTGCTCGGTGCCGGACTCGTAGGCGTTGTCTCCCAGCGCCAGGATCAGCTCGCCCGCGTTGAGCTCGCCCGCGCTGTTCAGCTGCCCGAGCCGCTGCAGCACGCTGGCCTGCAGCGAGCCGCCCGTGCCGAAGTCTCCCATCGCCGTGAAGCGCAGGCTCGTGCTGGTGGACGCCCTGGCCGTGCGGAACTGCCGCACCCCCATCACGCTGCCGCACGCATGCACCACGTAGCTGTACGTCCGAGCCGCGCTCAGCCCGTCCAGCTTCACCGCGTGCCGCCAGCCGGCCGCCGTGGCCGTGGCCGTGCGCGACAGGTCCGTGCCCTCGCCAAAGCGCACGTAGGGCGTGCACGACACGCCGGTGCGGAACGCCACCAGCGCGCTCGTCGTCCCCACGCTCTGCAGGTACGGCGTGCGCGGCAGCGCGGGGCCCGAGTCCACCGCGGACGCGGCCTGCGCACCGCACACGCGCGCCTCGGTGACCGACGCCCAGGTGTTCACCGTGTTGCCGTTCACCGTCAGGCGCACGTAGCGCGCCCGGCGATCGGAGGGGAACTTGTACGTCTGCGCCTCGTTCACCAGCGCGCTGGTGCCCGTGGCCGCCTGGGTATAGGTGACGCCGTCCTCCGAGGTGGACAGGGTGTACTGGTACTGCCGCCCACTGCCCGCGTACCACGCCACTGCCGCGCCCGAGACCGTCTGCACGCTGCCCAGGTCCATCCGCAGCCACGCTCCCACGCCCGGACCGCTCCAGCGCGTGTCGAGGTTGTCATCCTGGGACTCGGCCGCCAGGTTCTTGCCCGTGCCGTCATCACCGCTGACGCTCACCGACGCCGTCTTCAGCAGCTGGCAGTTGGTCACCGTGAGCGGCTGAGCCACCTGCTGCGTCTCCCCCGCTGCCTGCTCCGACGGGGCTTCATCCTCGGGGGCCACTGCCTCCGGAGCTTCCGCCACGGGAGATGCTTCCTCGGGAGCCACTTCCGCCGGAGCTTCTTCCACGGGAGCTTCCGCGGGAGCGGACTGCTCGCACGCGGAGGTGAACAACACCGCCATCAGGCCTATCGCAATGAGGAAGGGGTTTCGCATTGCCGCCCCAAACCTCGTTCACACTCAAACGTTTCCCGCGTGACATCCTGGCCTGAGTGCCCGCTCGCTGGGCCGCCAGGCGCGCGCCCAGGGCTCGTGAATGAAGAGGCCCGGGTGCGTGAGAGCACCCTGCCGCTGGGAACAAGTCCATGCAGGCGTCGTCTGGCTGGTAGGCTTTTCAGGCTATGACCCAGCCCACCAACCCTCCAGGCGTGCCCTCCTCCCCAGGCTCTGTCACCGGCCGAGTGGACATCCACCCCCGGGGCTTCGGCTTCCTCACCGTGCAGCCGCCCCCCTCTGGAGAGGTGTTCTCCGCCTTCATTCCTCCCCCCGAGCTGGCGTCGTTCCTGGCGGACGACGTGGTGACGGCCACGGTGAGCCAGGCCGCGGATGGGCGGTGGGCGGCCAACGGGCTGAAGCTGCTCGAGCGCCCGCGCCAGCAGGTCTACGGCGAGGTGGTGATGCGCAAGGGGGCGCCGCAGCTGCGCATCGACAAGGAGGTGGCCAACTCCGACTGGGCGCTGGAGACGGGCGGCGTGGAGGTGCAGCACGGGGACGCGGTCATCGCGCGGGTGGTCGAGGGCAAGGTGGTGCTCGCGCGCAAGGTGGAGCCGGGGGCGGACCGCTCCATCGAGCGCATCATCGCCCGCCATGGGCTGCAGCGGGACTTCGCGCCCGAGGTGCAGCAAGCCGCCATCGCCGCCCGGGCCGCGCCGCATGCGCTGGGAGCGCGCAGGGACCTGCGCTCACTGCCCACCGTCACGGTGGACGCGCCCTCCACGCGGGACATCGATGACGCGATCAGCGTGCTGCCCGCGGGGCCGGATGGGGCGCTGCGGCTGCTGGTGTCCATCGCGGACGTGGGTGAGTACGTCACCGAGGGCTCGGTGCTGGACGCGGCGGCGCGCGAGCGGGCCACCAGCGTGTACCTGGCGGGGCACGTGCTGCCCATGCTGCCCGAGGAGCTGTCCGCGCACTGGCTGAGCCTGGTGCAGGGCGAGGAGCGGCGGTGCCTCACGGTGGAGCTGCGCATCGACACCGAGGGGCGCGTCACCGCGGCGGACGTGTACGAGAGCCTCATCCGCTCGTGGGCGCGGCTGAATTACGACGAGGTGGCGGAGTTTCTGGACAAGGGCGTCATCTCCGCGCCCATGGAGCCGGTGCGCGAGGCCATGCCGTGGTTCCGCGCGGCGGCGGCGCGGCTGGCGGTGGCACGGGCCGGTCGCGGCGGCATCGAGATGTCGCGCGACGAGGCGCGCTTCACCTTCGACAAGGGCACCGGCCAGGTGTCCGGCATCGAGAACGTGCGGCCCAACTCCGCGCACAAGCTGGTGGAGCGCTTCATGGTGGCCGCCAACGAGGCCATCGCCGAGTGGATGCTGGCGCGCGGCCTGCCCGCCCTGTTCCGCATTCAGGACGAGCCGGATCCGGTGCGGGTGGCGGACCTGGCCTCGTTCGCGCAGCACTCGGGCTTCGCGGCGGGCTTCGGCGGCGGCCGGCTCTCCCCGCTGGCGCTGGCGGCGTTCGACCGGCAGATCTCCGGGTGCAGTGCGGAGCCCGCCCTGCGCTCGGTGCTGCGGCGCTCGCTGGGGCCCGCGCGCTACACGGTGGTGCCCTCCGGGCACTTCGGCCTGGCGGCCAAGTGGTACCTGCACTTCACCTCGCCCATCCGGCGCTATGCGGACCTCGTCGTCCACCGCACCCTCAAGCAATACATGCACGGGCGGCGGGACTTCACGCACCTGGACCCCACCGTGGAGCAGATCGCCGTGCACGTGAATGCCCGGGCCCGCTCGGCCTCACGCGCCGAGACGGACCGCCACCGCGTGCTCGAAGCCCGGGTGATGGTGTCCCAGGTGGGGAAGACCTTCCTGGCCCGCATCACCCGGGTGAAGCCCTTCGGCCTGCTGGTGCAGCTCGACGACCTGCTGGTGGAGGGCGTGGTGCCGGTGGACGCACTCGAGGGCGGCCCCTTCCGGCCGGACGCCCGGGAGACCTCGCTCGTCGGCGCCGCGCGGACCTTCACCATCGGTATGCCCATCCAGGTGAAGGTCGTCTCCACCGACGAGGTGCTGGGCCGCATCGAGTTCTCCCTGGTCTCCTGAGCGGGGTGAGTGGCCCTCTGGCTACCGCTTTCCCTGCCGGGGCGCGCATGGCATCGTCGCCCCTCTCGCAAGGGAGAGCTCGGCATGCGCAGCGGATGGCTTGGACTCGTGGCAGTGGTGGCACTCATGGCCTCGTGCGGGGGGGACGGCAAGCAGCCCCAGCCCCCTCCTCCGCCGCCGCCTCCTCCTCCCGCCACCTACAAGATCGGCGGCACCATCACCGGTCTCTCCGGCAGCCTCACCCTGCAGCTCAACGGCGCGGAGAACCTCGTCCGCACCGCGGATGGGGCCTTCACCTTCCAGACCGAGATCGAGGAAGGCAGCGCATACACGGTGGCCCTCACCGCCTCGCCCGCGGAGCAGGAGTGCACCCTCCAGGGCGCCACGGGCACGGTGAGCGGCGCGGACGTCACCTCCATCCGCGTCACCTGCGCCACTCGCACCTATACGATCGGCGGCACCGTCGAGGGGCTGAACGGCACCCTGGCGCTGAGCCTCGATGGGGGCGAGACGCTGTCCGTCACCACCAACGGCCCCTTCACCTTCCAGGCGCGGCGGGCCAAAGGCGCTGACTACACCATTACCGCGGGCACCGCGCCCCGGGGCTTCACCTGCACCGTCCTCCGGGGCAGTGGCAAGGTGGAAGGCAACGTGGACAACGTCCTCGTGCAGTGCACCGGGTGGTTCAACCTGACCACTTTCCAGGCCGCCATCCGCGTCATCGGCCAGAGCGACTTCACCAGCCGCGACCCCCACCAGGGAAGCGTCGCCAGCTTCCTCTCGCTGGAAGGGCCCTGGGGCAACCCTGTGTTCGCCGGAGGCAAGCTCTACGTCTCGGACCGGGAGTCCAACCGCCTGATGGGCTTCAACGGCCTGCCCACCCAGAACGGTGCGCCCGCCAGCTTCGTGCTCGGTCAACCCGACTTCGCCAGCACCACCGGCAGCGCGGGGCGGGACGGCCTCTCGCGTCCCGCGGGCGGCGCCAGCGATGGAACGCGCCTGGCCGTGGCGGACCGGAGCAACAGCCGCGTCCTGCTCTACGATTCGCTGCCCTCGAGCACAGGGGCCCAGCCGGACCGTGTCCTGGGCCAGCCGGACTTCTCCACCACCTCATTCGGGTGCTCGGCCACCAAGCTCACCCTTCCCGAGGACGTGTTCCTCGGCCATGGGAAGCTCGTCGTGGCCGACAGCTCGAACAACCGCGTCCTCGTCTGGAACTCCGTCACCGCCGCCAGCGGCACCGCCGCCGACCTGGTGCTCGGCCAGCCCTCGTTCACCACCTGCGCGGCCAATGACACCAATGGGGATGGCACGCAGGACAGCGCCCCTTCCGCCGCCACCTTCTTCGATCCCTCCGGTGTGTGGACGGATGGCACCCGGCTGCTGGTGGCCGACACCAGCAACAACCGGGTGCTGCTCTGGACTCAGTTCCCCACGAGGAACGGGCAGCCCGCCGACATCGTCATCGGCCAGCCGGACTTCACCTCGAATGCCGCGGCCACCAGCGCCTCCAGGCTCAGCGCGCCCTACTTCGTCAACTCCACCGGACGGCAGATCTTCGTCTCCGAGGAACAGAACCACCGCGTCACCGTCTGGAACCAGTTCCCCTCGGCCCACGGCACCCCGGCCAACACCGTCCTTGGCCAGCCGGACTTCACCTCGAAGCACCAGGGAGACCCCGCGGGTGGGACCACTCCCAGTGCCAGGAGCCTCTACCGGCCAGCGGGAGTGCTGCT
The DNA here is from genome assembly GCA_036389955.1 of Myxococcaceae bacterium. GTDB lineage: Bacteria > Myxococcota > Myxococcia > Myxococcales > Myxococcaceae > DATHBR01. Next base: position 6,290 of record DASVVJ010000095.1, on the reverse strand, counting down.
GGCCCCGCCCTACCTGGTTGTTTCGGATTACGGAAACAACCGGCTCCTGGTCTTCGAGACCCCCTGAGGCAGGACGCAGGCTGAGCGAGCAGCCCAGAGTGGGAATACCCCCGCCGGGCACTTGTGGTGCGCCCGATATCGAACAAAAATGCCCGCCCTGTAGGCAGTTGGGGGATATGAGGCGCTTGGCGGCATTGGCCAAGGCTTCGGGAGCATCCCTGCCTTCGGAAGGAAAGTCACCGAGGCCATGAAGAAGAGCGAAGCCGGCGCCGTGCAGCCAGAGTTGGACGAGCGCACCCAGGCAGCGGATGTGGACGCGCTGTTCGCGCCCAACACCGCCAATCCCTCACAGCGGCTTGCTGCCGCGCCCGCGCGTTCGCGCACGGGGGAGAGTCAGCTCTCCAGTCACCCCTCCAGCCCCACCGGCGAGGACACCCACGCCTCGGGGCCCGGCAGCGTGCCGGCGGTGGGCACCCGGATTCAGCACTACGAGCTGATCCGCCAGCTGGGCAGCGGCGGCATGGGCACCGTCTTCCTGGCCCGGGACACCCGGCTGGGCCGGCGTGTGGCCATCAAGTTCCTGCACTCGGCCAGCCCGGAAGTGACCAAGCGCTTCATCCTCGAGGCGCGTGCCACCGCGCGCTGCAGCCACGAGAACATCGTCATCATCTATGAGGTGGGCGAGCACCAGGGCAGCCCCTTCATGGTGCTCGAGTACCTGCAGGGCACCCCGCTCAACAAGGTCATCGCCGGGCAGAAGCTGCCGCCCTCGCGCGCCGTGGAGATCATCGTGCCGGTGGTGCGCGCGCTGGCCACCGCGCACGCGCTGGGCATCGTCCACCGCGACCTCAAGCCGGACAACATCATCGTCACCGAGTCGGGCACCATCAAGGTGCTGGACTTCGGCATCGCCAAGGTGCTGCAGGACCCGGACAGCCCCGTCGAGGTGGAGCAGGAGGTGTCCGCGCAGGCCGCCATGGCCGCCGCGGCCGACTCACCCCACACCGGCGTCACCCACACTCCCACGCTGAACCTGGACGAGGACATCTCCAACCTCACCCGCCGCGGCGCCATCATGGGCACGCTGCCGTACATGTCGCCGGAGCAGTGGCGCGGCGGCCAGCACGTGGACCACCGCACGGACGTGTGGGCGGTGGGCATCATGCTGTTCCGGATGATCGCCGGAAAGCACCCGCTGGATCCGCTGCGCGGGCCGCAGCTGTCGGTCACCGCTCGGCTGCAGGAGCCGATGCCGCGGCTGCGCGAGGCGGCCCCGGACGTGTCTCCCGAGCTGGCCGAGGTGGTGGACCGCTGCCTCCTCAAGCCCAAGGAGCACCGCATTCAGGACGCGGTGTCGCTGCTGCGCGCCCTGGAGCCGTTCTTGCCGGGCCGCTACAACCGCGAGTTGCGCATCGACGAGAGCCCCTACGCGGGCCTCAGCTCCTTCCAGGAGAACGACGCCAACCGCTTCTTCGGCCGCAACCGCGAGATTGCCGCGCTGGTGACTCGCATCGCCGACCAGCCGCTCATGGCGGTGGTGGGCCCCTCGGGCGCCGGTAAGTCCTCGTTCGTGCGCGCCGGCCTGGTGCCGGTGCTCAAGCGCTCGGGCGAGGCGTGGGAGTCGCTCGTCATCCGCCCCGGCCGCCACCCGCTGGCCGCGCTGGCCAGCATCGTCGCGCCGCTGGTGAGTTCCTCCACCACGATTGAAGAGGACATCCACGCGCAGAACGCGCTGGTGCAGCGGCTGTACGCCGAGCCCGGCTACGTGGGCTCGGTGCTGCGCAGCCGCGCCCGGCGCTCGAAGCGGAAGATCCTGCTCTTCATCGATCAGTTCGAGGAGCTCTACACCCAGGTGCCGGACGTGCGCGAGCGCATGGCCTTCACCGCGTGCCTGTCGGGCATCGCCGACGATGCCACCTCCCCCATCCGCGTGGTGCTCTCCATCCGCTCCGACTTCCTGGACCGGGTGACGGAGGACGAGCGCTTCATGGGCGAGCTGAACCAGGGCCTGTTCTTCCTCACCACGCCGGGCCGCGAGGGCCTGCGCGACGCGCTGGTGCAGCCGGCGGAGATGGCGGGCTACCAGTTCGAGTCCCCGGACATGGTGCAGGACATGCTCCAGCACCTGGACTCCACGCAGGGCGCGCTGCCGCTGCTGCAGTTCGCCGCCACCAAGCTGTGGGAGCAGCGCGACACCACGTCGCGGGTGCTCACCCTGCAGAGCTACCAGGCCATGGGCGGCATCGCCGGCGCGTTGGCCACCCACGCGGACAACGTGCTGGCCGAGCTGCCCGTGCAGGCGCGCACGCTGGCGCGCGCGGTGGTGCTGCGCCTGGTGACGCCCGAGCGCACGCGCGCCATCGTCTCCATGGAGGAGCTGCGCGAGCTGTCCAAGGACGCCAACGAGATTCAGCTCCTCATCGACACCCTGGTGCAGGCGCGCCTGCTGGTGGTGCAGACGGGGGGCGGTTCCTCGGGCGCCACGGTGGAGATCGTCCACGAATCGCTCATCCACAGCTGGCCCACGCTCAAGCGCTGGCTGGACGAGGGCCAGGAGGACTCGGCCTTCATGGAGCAGCTGCGCAACGCGGCGCGCCAGTGGCACGCCAAGGGCCAGGACTCGGACCTGCTGTGGCGCGGCGAAGTGGTGGAGGAGGCGCAGCGCTTCGACCGGCGCTTCCGCGGCGAGCTGCCCCAGGTGCAGCGCGCCTTCCTCGACGCCAGCTTCCGTCAGGCAGCCAAGTCCACGCGGCTCAAGAAGGTGCTGATGGCCAGCGCCGGCGCGTTCCTGGTGCTGCTGGTGGCCGCCTCGGCGGTGGCGCTGGTGGTCATCCGCAAGGCGCAGCAGGAGGCCGAGAAGCAGGCGGTGGTGGCGGACGTCTCCGCCAAGCAGGCGCGCGAGGCGGAAGCCGTGGCGCGCAAGGCGGAGGCCGAGGCCGTTCAGCGCCTGGCCGAGGTGCAGGCCAAGGAACTGGAGCGGCAGCGGGCCCAGCAGGAGGCCGAGGCCGCCAACGCCCAGGTGGCGCTCACCAACAGCGAGCTGCAGAGCAAGAACGAGGAGCTGATGCTGGCGCTTCGCCGGGCCAAGTTCGCCAGCTGGCGCGCGAAGACCGAGAAGAAGAACGCCGAGCAGAACGCGGTGGCGGCCCGCCAGGCCCAGCAGGAGGCCATCCGCGCCGCCAAGCAGCTCCAGGACCTGCTTGCCCGCGAGCAGGAGCGCGTCACGCGCCTGCAGTCGCAGCTGGGCAGCCCCGTCATCGACGATTTGAAGTGAGGTGCGCAACGTGAAGAGCAGGATCGCCGTCAGTCTGTCCGCGGTGCTGGTGCTCGGTGCGCTCGGGCCGGTGCCCGCGCTCGCGCAGCAGGCCAAACCCGCCGAGGAGCGCCCCTGGGCCAAGGGCGTCTCGCCCGAGAACCAGAAGTCCGCCCTGGAGCTGTTCCGCGCCGGCAACACCCTGCTGAAGGAGTCCGTCTTCGTGCAGGCGGCCGAGAAGTACCGCCAGGCGCTCGCGCTGTGGGACCACCCGGCCATTCACTACAACATGGCCCTGGCGCTGCTGAACCTGGACCAGCCCATCGAGGTGCACCAGCACCTGGTGTCCGCCATGCGCTTTGGAGCCGCGCCGCTGGACTCGGACAAGTTCGAGAACGCCCGCGCCTACAAGACGCTCATCGAGAAGCAGCTCGCCAAGGTGGTGCTCACCAGCGAGTCCCCCGGCGCCAGCGTGACGATGGACGACAAGGTGCTGTTCGTGGGCCCCGGCCGCTACGAGGGCCTGGTGCGCCCCGGCCGGCACACCATCGTCGCCACCAAGCAGGGCCACCCGCCCACCGATATGAGCCGCACGTTGCTGCCCGGCGAAGAGGTGAAGCTGGACCTCAAGCTGTACACCACCGAGCAGCTCACCCGCTACAGCCGCCACTGGTCCGCGTGGAAGCCGTGGGCGGTGGTGGCCGGCGGGGCCGCGCTGGCCGCCGGCGGCGCGGTGCTCCACATGCAGGCCAAGGGCAGCTACCAGCAGTTCGATGACCGGATCGCCGCCTGCGGTGGCTGCGTGCCTCCTCCGGACGTGACGGACATGCGCACCAAGGGCGACAGCCTGCAGAACCTGGCCTATGGCACCTACGCCGTCGGAGGCGCCGCGCTCGCCACCGGCCTGGTGCTCGCCTTCATCAACCGTTCCCAGCCCTACCAGATCAGCCCCACCGAGCTCGCGGCCGAGCCCGCCGGGGTGACCGTCGCGCCCCTGGTGAGCAAGGGCGAGGGCGGGTTCCTGGCGACCTTCCGCTTCTGAGGTACTCGATGAGAACTCCCGCTTCCTCCTTCGCCGCGCATGCCCGCCTGCTGGCCCTGGCGCTGCTGGCGCTGCCGCTGCTCTCGTGCTTCGAGCCCAAGAGCGACCTGTGCCCCTCCGGGCTCGTGTGCCCCGACGGGCTGACCTGCGCCGCCAATCAGACCGTGTGCATCCGCACGCTGTGCGGCAACGGCGTCGTCGACACCGGCGAGTCATGTGACGACGGCAACATCCTCACCGGGGATGGCTGTAGCGCGGACTGCTCGTCGAACGAGCAGTGCGGCAACGGCAGAGTGGACCTGGACGTTGGCGAGCTGTGCGACGACAACAACGCCCGCGACGGAGATGGTTGCAGCGCGGACTGCAAGTCCAATGAGCTGTGTGGCAACGGCATCACCGACACCCAGGTGGGCGAGGTGTGCGACGACCGCAACTCCCAGCCTGGCGATGGCTGCAGCGCCAACTGCCAGTCCACCGAGGTGTGCGGCAACGGCATCATCGACGCCGTCAAGAACGAGGTGTGTGACGACGGGAACACCCGTGACGGCGATGGCTGCAGCTCCGACTGCCTCTCGGGCGAGGGCTGTGGCAACGGGACGATCGATCCCGGCGAGGAGTGCGATGACGGCAACGCCTCGAACCTCGATAACTGCCTGAAGATTGGCGATCAGTGCGTGCTGGCGCGGTGCGGAGACGGCTTCAAGGACACGCAGACGCCGCGCACCGAGGAGTGCGACTATTCGGACACCACGCAGCCGTGCGACCTGGACTGCACCGTGCCTACCTGCGGCGACGGCGTGGTGAACAGCCGGGCGGGTGAGCAGTGCGAGCCCCCCACTCCGGGCGTCAGCAGCAGCACCTGCAACAGCAACTGCACCGTGTCGCGCTGTGGAGACGGGTTCCACAACGCGGCCGACAACGAGGCCTGTGACGACGGCAACACCCTGAACTCGGACGACTGCCTGGCCACGTGCCGGCTCAACCGCTGTGGTGACAGCTTCGTCGATCAGGTGGCGCCCGGCGTCGAGGCCTGCGATGACGGCAACCAGGCGGAGGAGACCGAGTGCACCTATGGCAATGCCACCTGCTCGGGCTGCAACGCCACCTGCACCCAGCAGCTGAGCCTCACCGGGCGCTTCTGCGGCGACACCCAGATCTCCAACGGCGAGGCCTGTGACGACGGCAACGCCACCACCGAGGTCCAGTGCCCCTACGGCACGCCCAGCTGCAGCGGCTGCTCCAGTGACTGCAGGACTCCGCTGAGCCTCACCGGGCGCTTCTGCGGCGACACCCAGGTCTCCAACGGCGAGGCCTGTGACGACGGCAACGTGGTCACCGAGACCGAGTGCCCCTATGGCACGCCCAGCTGCACCCTGTGCTCTGGCAACTGCATGATGCAGCTGCCGGGCCTCACCGGGCGCTTCTGCGGCGACCTCCAGGTGTCCAACGGCGAGGTCTGTGACGACGGCAACACCGACACCGAGACCCAGTGCCCCTATGGCACGCCCAACTGCGGAGGATGCTCCAGCGACTGCAAGACCTCGCTGACCCTCACCGGCCGCTTCTGCGGCGACGGGCAGGTGTCCAACGGGGAAACCTGCGACGACGGCAACACCGTCACCGAGACCCAGTGCCCTTATGGCAACTCGAGCTGCGTGCAGTGCTCCAATGACTGCAAGACCCGGCTGCTCAACCTGCCCGGTGCCGTGTGTGGTGACGGCACCGTGAACAGCCCGCCGGAGGCCTGCGATGACAACAACACCAGCGCCTGCGGCACCTGCAACGCCGCGTGCACGCAGTCACAGCTCGCCAAGGCCACCGGCAGCATCACCGTCGGGGCTGACAACAACGGCATCAACCGGATGAATGACGGCGACACCCTGCTGATCAGCGATGGTATCAACTTCCCCGTACTCTTCGAGTTCGACCGGACCGGAGTCTGGAACCCCTTCGCTGTTCGCATCCCTTATACGAACAACGCGACGGCCGTGTCCG
>DASVVJ010000094.1:0-6990 GCA_036389955.1 Myxococcaceae bacterium | reverse complement strand
TTTTTTTGCCTGTTTTGTCTGTGTTGGCGTGTGATCGTTTCCGCGCCTGGCACATGCCTGTTTCTGGCGAGTGGCTCCCGGGCCTGCTTGAGTGGCGGCTCCCTCGCTTCTCTGGAGCCATCGCATGAAACTCTTCCTGCGTCCCTTCCTCGGTGGTGTGCTCGCGGTCGGACTGTGGCTGGCCCCAGCTCCCGCTGAAGCCGCTACCAATCTTCGGCTGGGGCTCGGCGCGGACTACTGGTTCATCGAGAGCGCCACCTTCCAGCTCAATCTGGGCGTCGAGACCCACCTGGCGGGCCCGCTCCACATCGGCGGACGGTTTGGTGCACTGCTCGTCACCGATGCCAATACGCTGGGTGTGCCGATTGACCTGGTGCTGCGCGCCAACCTCGCCCGCCAGTTCTACATCGAAGGACTTGTCGGGCCGTGGCTCTTCTTCAAGGGCGATGCGTTCCGTGCCCACGCCGCCTTTGGCTTTGGCATCCAGGGCCGGCAGCTCAGCTTTGGCCTCGAGGTGGGGTACCTCTCTCCGGAGCCCACCATCGGTTTGCGGCTCGGTTACCGGTTCTGAGCGGCCGGTCTAGTAGTGCGGTGGGCGCTCGAGTTGCTTGGCGTCCACCAGGCCCGGATCTCCCGCCAGCTTGTCCTTGAGCTGCTTGACCTCTGCCTTGAGCGCATCCAGCTCTCTTTGCTGGGTGTACAGCACGTCGCTCAATTGTTGCAGCTGCTCCGCTTGCTGCATGTATCGGAGCTCCAGCTCGGTGAGACGGGACTCGTCCATGGGCACAGGGATATCATGAAGACCCTTGAACACATCCAGCGTGCCCGGGAGCTGTTGGCCCGGGGCCAGGAAGAGCTTGCCGAGTCCGCGCTCAGTGATGCCATTGATGAAGCCGTTGCCGCTGAGAATCTCGTGCTGCTCACCCAGGCCCGGCTGGCGCTCGCGGAGTTGATGCTCGAACAGGGCCGCCACGAGGAGGCCCTGCCGTTTCTTCAGGCTGTTGTCCGCACGGAGATTGCGGATGGCTCCGTGGACCTCGAGGTCAAACGCTCGGCTCAATTGCTACGCAGAATTCGCGGGCAGGAGCCTTGAGCGGACTCAGGGCTGCATCCAGCAGGCGCTTCGGATGAGTTCCTGCCGGTCGTGGAAGCGCCGCTCCAGGTCCATCTTCGTCACTCTCGCCGCTTCCAGCTGGCCTGCTTGCACCTGCATTGCGCAGAGCGCCGCCAGCGCTCGCGGGTCCGCGACGTTGATGCGGTCCGCCGCTCGCAATTCCTCTTCCGCCGCGTCCATGTTCCCCAGCCGGAAGTACGCCATTCCCAGGTTGTAGTGTGCCAGCGGGGACTGGGGCTCCTCTCCCACCGCCTTGGAGAAGAGCTGCCGCGCCTCTTCGTAGCGGCCCGCTTTCAGCCGCAGTTGCCCCCGCTCCAGCAGCACCTGCTGGGGTGGCAGCTTCGGCTCCACCACCTGCAGCACCTGGTCTGCTTCGGTGTGGTGGCCGGTTTCACTCAGCAGCCGCATGTACCGGAGCTGAATCGAGGTCTCTTCCGGCGCCTTGCGCCAGGCCCGCCCCACTGCCTCCAGCGCCGTGGCCAGGTCGCCGTCGTGCTCGCGCATGTCCGCCCAGAGCAGATCCGGCCGCGCGTCTCCCGGGGCCGCGCGCCTGGCTTGCTCGAAGGCTTCGTGGACACAGCGCTCCATCCGCTCCACCCAACACAGACGCGCCCGGAGCAGGAACGTCTCTACCTGTCCCGGCTGGCGCCGCTCCGCCTCCTCCACCAGCTCCCGCGCTTCCGCCGGCGCTCCTTCCAGGAGCAGCTCCGCCGCCTCTCGCAGCTCCGCTCCCGTGGCCTTCGGGTGGTCCTTCAGCGGCTTGAGCAGCCGGAGCCGGTGCTGCACGTCCACCGTCACCCGGGCAATGGCCAGCTCCTGCTCCGGCATGTTCCGCGGAAGGAACAACGGAATCAGGTGGATCAGAAAGGCGAGCCCAATCACTCCCAGCGAAGTGCGCAAGGTGGGGCTCAGGTTCCACCGGCCCCGGGCCGGCGGCTGTGTCGCTGTGGCTACCGGCTCCTCCATCGGTCCCTCGCCCTGCGCGCCCTCGCTGCTCACCGTCGTCTCACGGTACCGCTCGCAGACGCTGCCGTGGCATGGATGGCAGCTCCAGTCCACAGCTCCAACACAGCTCGAAGTTCCCCGGGTTGTCTTCCCGACACCGCGGACACCGGACCTCGTGCTCCGCCGCCTCCCGGTTCTCTTCTAGCTGCGCCACCAGCTGCCGCGCCGCTTCCAGTTCCTGCGGCCAGACCCACAGCTCCACCCACGTCTCCGTGCTCGGAATTTCTCCGCTCAGTGGCGCTAATGCCTCGCCGCGCACCTGCACCGACAGCCCTGCTGACTCCAGCGCTCCCGCCAACAGCCGCGCCTCACCCACCGTCCGGTGGATTCCGAACCGAACCCGCTCCATCTCTCCTGTCTGTCACGGCACCTGCTGGCTCGCAACTGGCCCTGCAGCGGAGGGGGACGGGAACCCTCACCCCGTCCCTCTCCCGGCGGGAGAGGGGGCTTACTCCTCGGCTCGCAGCATGTGCGGCGATACGAGGTGGGCCCGTCTTGGCGCTTTCACGTGCAGCTCCGCGGTCAGCAGGGTGTCCAGCTCCGCCAAGAGCTGATCATACGGCCGACCTGCTCCCCTGGCCGGCAGCCGGTCCGCCGCCAGCCGCACGCGCGGTGTCTCCTCGTCCTCGAAGGCCAGGCTCACCGCCATGCCCTCCGGGCCCCCCGCCTGTGGCTCCACGATGATGGGGGCCGGTTGGCTCGCGGCCTCCTCCATCAGTGGCCGCAGCCGGCGCACTTCCTCTGGCGTGAGTTCGCGCGCGGCGACCTCGTCCCCCTGCTCCAGTACCCGAAGGTGGTGCAGGTCCTCCACGCGCACTGCCTGCGCCCCCGTGTTCGTCCGCCCGCTTCGCTCGTAGGTCACCGTTCGCACCCGGCTCACCTCCTCTCAACGAGCTATGCACTCGAGGGCAGGTCGGCTTCTGGCTGCCTGCCCTGTGGAAGCTGTCCGGCCGGCGCCGCGCCGATCAGCCGCCCGGCTCCCCGCTCCCCCCTCCTCCCGTCTGCCCGAGGCTCTCCACCCCACGCTTTCCCCCGGCGGCTGTCCCCCGCTTGACGCGCTGCGTACACATTCCCTGCCCGCTCGCGGTTCCCGCCGTTACACTCCGTCCGTGCGCAACGAATCCGCGGCTCTCGCCCGCACCGCCCCTGTTCAGGACGTTCCGCCCGCGCCCCTGCCGCGCGCCGAGCGCCTGCGGCTCCTGTCCGCCGAGCCGTTCGACCTCCTCATCATCGGCGGCGGTGTCACCGGGGCTGGCGCCGCTCGTGATGCCGCCCTGCGCGGCCTGCGCGTCGCCCTCGTCGAGCGCGAGGACTTTGCCAGCGGTACTTCCAGCCGCTCCTCCCGCCTCATTCATGGCGGCGTGCGCTACCTGGAGCATGGCCACCTAAGCCTCGTCTTCGAGTCCAGCATCGAGCGCATGCGCCTGCTGCGGCTGGCGCCTCACCTCGTGCGCCCCCTGGCCTTCACCTGGCCCGTCTACGAGGGCGCCCGCATTCCCCGCTGGAAGCTCAACGCCGGCCTCATGCTCTATGACGCCCTGGCGCTCTTCCGCAACGTCAAGGGTCACCGCAGCCTCAATGCCCGTCAGGTTGTCGAGTCCGAGCCCCTGCTGCGCCCCGAGGGTCTCAAGGGTGGCGCCCGCTACTATGACGCGGCCACCGATGACGCGCGTCTCACCTTCGCCAATGCCCTGGGCGCCTCCGAGGCCGGCGCCGTCGTCCTCAACCACGCCTCCGTGAAGCGCCTCGTCATCGAAGAGGGCAAGGCGCGCGGCGCGATCGTCGTGGATCACCTCTCCGGGCAGGAACTCACCGTTCGCGCCAAGGTGCTCGTCAATGCCACCGGCCCGTGGAGCGATGAGATTCGCAAGCTCGACGCCAACCGCGAGGCGCCCTCCGTGCGCGGCAGCAAGGGTGTTCACATCGCCGTGCCCCGCGAGCGTCTGGGCAACCGCGATGCCCTCACGCTGCTGTCTCCCGTGGATGGGCGCGTCATGTTCGTGCTGCCCGCGGACACCCACGCCATCATCGGCACCACCGAGAGCGCCACCCGCGCTCACCCCGCCGAGGTGCGCGCCAGCGAGAAGGATGTGGAGTATCTGCTCGCCTCCGCCAATGCCTTCTTCCCTCAGGCCCAGCTCACCCGCGCCGATGTCGTCAGCGCCTGGGCCGGCATCCGCCCGCTGGTGGCCAAGGGCTATGCCGCCGAGGGCAACGCCGGCAGCGCCAGCCGCGAGCACGCCATCGACGTCAGCCCCTCGGGCGTCATCGCCATCAGCGGCGGCAAGCTCACCACCTACCGCGTCATGGCCCGCGATGTGGTGAATGCCGTGGAGCGCCAGCTCGGAGTTCCCCGCCGCAAGTCGCCCACCGAAACCCTGCCCCTGCCCGGCGGTGAGATGGTCTCGTTCGAGGCCGAGCTGCAGGCCGCCGTGCCCGTGGTGGGCCAGGAGCAGGTGGCCCGTCACCTGGTGCGCGCCTATGGCAACCGCTGGCGCCAGGTGTGGGGCCTCACTCAGGCCGAGCCTGCGCTGGCCCAGCCCCTCGTGCCCGGTCTGCCCTACCTGCGCGCCGAGGCCGCCTACGGCGTCTCCCACGAGCTCGTTCACACCCTGGCCGACCTGCTCATCCGCCGGCTCAAGGTGGCCTTCGAGACGAGGGACCTGGGCGCCGAGGCCGCTCGCGCCGCCGCCGAGGTGATGGCGCCCCGCCTGGGGTGGGATGCCGAGCAGACCCGCCTGCAGCTCGAGGCCTACGCTCGCGACGCGGTGCGCATCTTCGGCGTCGATCCGGCCGAGGGTTAACAACTTCCGCCGCTTGCGCGTTCGCCGGCTTACGGCCCACTCCGGGGGGCGTGTGCGCAGTTGTGTTCTCACGCTTGCTTCGCAGGCAGCCGTCCGGGCGCGTGCTTACAATCCATGATTGGGAAGGGCCCGCGCGGTTGGCCCGTTCTCCCCGGCTGGCACGGAGCCGGCATTCGACCACCCCAAGCGGAGTGAAAGAGAGCATCTATGAAGCGTTGGGTCTGGCTGGGACTTGTCGGCGGTCTGGTGGCTTGTAACGAGAGGAAGCCCCTGGTGGGGCCGGTGGAGCCTCAGGACTGTCTGAACACGAGTGCGAGCGCGCAGCCCGGCACTCCGTTCTCCTCCCTGGCGCAGGCGCTGTCTCCCGAGGAGCAGTCCGCGTCAAAGGAGGGCCGTCAGCCGGTGATCATCCGGTACCAGCGCACCCTGTCGTCCTCCGTGGTCGCCGTTCCCCGCGCCGTCGAGGATGCGGTGGTGGGCACCGGTGGCAAGGTCACCGCCCGTTGGGCCCGCCTGGGCGCCATGGCCGCGTGGGTGACGCCCGAGGAGCGCAAGCGGCTGGAGGCCGATCCGAACGTGCTCTCCGTCGACGAGGACCGCCCGGTGCGCGCCTTCAACCTTCCCTCGCGCCAGCCGCTCGTCACCAGCGGCACCGTGGGCGAGTACACCGAGGGCATCCGGCAGATTCAGGCCGACAAGGTGTGGGACTCCAACGGGGACGGGGTCATCGATGCCAACGCTCACACCGGTGGCAACATCAAGGTGTGCGTCATCGACAGCGGCTGGGACAACCGGCACCCCGAGCTCATGGCCGCCTACGTGGGCGGCAAGGACTTCATCGACGACGATGATGAGCCGCTGGACCGCGAGTACGACAAGCTCACGCAGCAGTTCGTCTGGGGCGGCGGCCATGGCACGCACACCGCGGCCACCATCGTCGCGCAGCTGTCCTCGCCCGGCACCGTGGACCCCCTGGATGACCAGAATGGCGTGGTCGGCGTGGCGCCCGGGGTGGATTTGCTCGTGGCCCGCGTGCTCAACGTCCGGGGCACCGGCAACACCTCGGACATCATCAAGGCGGTGGAGTGGTGCCAGTCGCAGGGCGCGAAGATCGCCTCGCTGTCGCTGGGGTCTGATAACCCGGACGAGACCGAGAGGCTGGCCTTCGCCACCGCGTTGAATGGCGGCATGCTGTCCATCGCCGCCAGCGGCAACTCCGGCGAGACCATGGTTACGCCCGCTGTGGCGTTCCCGGCGGCCTACCCGAGCGTGCTGGCCGTGGGAGCGGTGAACTTCAAGAACGAGCACGAAGCGTTCTCGCAGCGGGGCCCTGAGCTCTCCCTGGTGGCACCCGGTGTGGGGGTGCTCTCTGCGTCCATCCTCCGTTCAGAGACCGCCGCGACCATCGAGGCCGATGGGGTGAAGTACCGCTCGCGCTCCCTGGCGTTCGCTCCGCTGGGGGACTACGCCGGCAAGCTGCTGACGTGCGGAATTGGCAACTCGGCTGCCTCGTGCGGCGAGCAGGCCACCTGTGAGGGCTTCGTCGCCTACGTGGATCGCGGCGGCCTGGACAGTGCCGGCGAGGGCCTTACCTTCGCCAAGAAGGTGGACTTCATGCGCCGCGCCGGCGCCCGCGCCGTCATCATCGGCAACAATGATCCGGATGATGACGTCGGCAACTTCACCCTCGGCGAGGGCGAGTGGGTGCCCACCGCCTCCGTGTCCTATCAGGACGGCCTCACCATCAAGGCGCTGGGCGGCAAGGACGCCAGCGTGAAGCTCTTCGAGGTGGACTACGCCCGGCTGACGGGCACCTCGATGGCCGCGCCCCACGTGGCCGGTGTGGCCGCGCTGCTGTGGAGCGCCCGCCCCACCCTGGCTCCCGGCGATGTGCGCAAGCTGATGGAGGACACCGCGCTGGATCTCGGCGGCCGCGGCTGGGACAACGCCTACGGCCATGGTCTGGTGCAGGCCAAGGCCGCGATGAACCTGCTCCAGCAGCGGTATCCGCAGTCGCCTTGACGCAGTGGGGTGGGTGGGGGCGCGTAACCCTCACCCCCCGCCCAC
>DASVVJ010000093.1:0-16734 GCA_036389955.1 Myxococcaceae bacterium | reverse complement strand
GCCCAAGCCCCTCAGGCCTGCTTTAGAACTGGTGAGCCTCGGTGGACTCGTTGAGGGCCAGGGTGCTGGAGCAGCCACCGGAGATGACCTCGGCCACCTGGTCGAAGTAACCGGTGCCCACCTCGCGCTGGTGGCGGGTGGCGGTGTAGCCGTCCTTCTCCGCGGCGAACTCGCGCTGCTGCAGCTGCGAGTACGCGGCCATGCCGCCGTCCTTGTACTGCCGGGCCAGGTCGTACATCGCGAAGTTGAGCGCGTGGAAGCCGGCCAGGGTGACGAACTGGAACTTGTAGCCCATGGCGCCCAGCTCGCGCTGGAACTTGGCGATGGTGGCGTCGTCCAGGTTCTTCTTCCAGTTGAACGAGGGCGAGCAGTTGTACGCCAGCAGCTTGCCGGGGAACTTCGCGTGGATGCCCTCGGCGAACTCCTTGGCCTGCTTGAGGTCCGGGGTGCTCGTCTCGCACCAGATGACGTCCGCATACGGCGCGTACGCCAGGCCGCGGGCGATGGCGCACTTCAGCCCGCCCTGGAGGCGGTAGAAGCCCTCGGCGGTGCGGCCGCCCTTCTTGTCGATGAAGGCGTGGTCCTGCTCGTCCGCGTCGCTCATCAGCAGCTTGGCGCTGTCCGCGTCCGTGCGGGCCACCAGAATCGTGGGCACGCCCATCACGTCAGCGGCCAGACGCGCGGCGGTCAGCGTGCGGATGAAGTTGTTGGTGGGCACCAGCACCTTGCCGCCCATGTGGCCACACTTCTTCTCGCTGGCGAGCTGATCCTCGAAGTGCACGCCGGCGGCGCCCGCCTCGATCATCGACTTCATCAGCTCGAAGGCGTTGAGCGGCCCGCCGAAGCCCGCCTCGGCGTCGGCGATGATGGGCGCGAACCAATAGCGGTCATTGCGGCCCTCGGCATGGTCAATCTGGTCCGCCCGGCGCAGCGCGGAGTTGATGCGGCGCACCACGGTGGGCACGCTGTCCACCGGGTAGAGGCTCTGGTCCGGGTACATCTGCCCGGCGCTGTTGGCATCGGCCGCCACCTGCCAGCCGGACAGGTAGATGGCCTTCAGGCCCGCGCGCACCATCTGCACGGCCTGGTTGCCGGTGAGCGCGCCCAGGGCGTTGATGAAGTCCTCGGTGTGCAGCAGCTCCCATAGGCGCTTGGCGCCCATCTCCGCCAACGTGTGGCTGATGCGGATGGAACCGCGCAGCTTCTCCACGTCCTTCTGGGTGTAGTTGCGGATGATGCCCTCGAAACGCTGGGCATGGAGCTTCGCGTGAGGGGAATTGTCGGAGTTCGTAACGGTAGCATCGTACATACGCGTGCTCCTCTCGAGTGAATTCAAGACTGCGGGTTCAATGCTTCGTAAGCGGGAAGGGTGAGGAACTCTTCGAAGGTGGGCGAGGTGGACAGCCGCTCGAAGAGTTCGCGCGCCCGGGCGAAGTTCTCCTCGCCGTAGCGGTGCGCCGAGCCGTCCGCCTCGAGCTGGGCCAGCTCCTCGGCGTACACCTGGCGGAACAGCTCGGCCGTCACGTGCCGCCCGTCCTCCAGCGTGGCGCCGTGGTGGATCCACTGCCACACCTGGGCGCGGGAGATTTCGGCGGTGGCCGCGTCCTCCATGAGGTTGTAGAGCGGCACGCAGCCCAGGCCGCCCATCCACGCGGCCATGTACTGCACGCCCACGCGGATGTTGTGGCGCAGGCCCTCCTCGGTGCGGGTGCCGCGGGGCACCCGCAGCAGCTCCGCCTGGCCCACGCTCACATCCTCGCGAAGGTTGTCGAGCTGGTTGGGGCCCTTCATGTGCGAGTCGAACACCTCGCGCGCCAGAGGCACCAGGCCGGGGTGTGCCACCCAGGTGCCGTCATGGCCGTTGGTCACCTCGCGCAGCTTGTCTTCGCGTACCTTGGCCATCACGGCGTCATTGGCAGCCTCATCGCCCTTGATGGGGATGAAGGCGGCCATACCGCCCATGGCGTGCACGCCGCGGCGGTGACACGTCTGGATGAGCAGCCGCGAGTAGGCGTCCAGGAACGCCTTGTTCATCGTCACCTGGCCCCGGTCGGGCAGCAGCACGGCGGGGTCGGCCTGCAGCTTCTTGATGAAGCTGAAGATGTAGTCCCAGCGGCCGCAGTTGAGCCCCGCCGAGTGCTCGCGCAGCTCGTAGAGAATCTCGTGCATTTCGAAGGCCGCGGGCAGCGTCTCGATGAGCACGGTGGCCTTGATGGTGCCCGAGGGCAGCCCCAGCTCCTTCTGGGCCAGCAGGAACACGTCGTTCCACAGCCGGGCCTCCAGGTGGCTCTCCATCTTGGGCAGATAGAAGTAGGGCCCGGTGCCACGCGAGCGCTGCTCCTGGGCGTTGTGGAAGAAGAACAGGCCGAAGTCGAAGAGCGAGCCGGACACGGGCTTGCCATCCACCTCGAGGTGGCGCTCGGGCAGGTGCCAGCCGCGCGGGCGCACGAAGAGCACGGCGGGCTTCTCTACCAGCGCGTAGTGCTTGCCGTTCTCGGCGGTGAACTCGATGGTGCCGCGCACGGCGTCCATCAGGTTGGCCTGGCCGCGCACCACATTGTCCCAGGTGGGGCTGTTGGCGTCCTCGAAGTCCGCCATGAAGACGTTGGCGCCCGAGTTCAGGGCGTTGATGATCATCTTCCGGTCCACCGGGCCGGTAATCTCGACGCGGCGGTCGAGCAGATCCTTGGGCAGCGGAGCCACCTTCCAGTCGCCCTCGCGAATGGCCTTCGTTTCGGGGAGGAAGTGAGGACGCTCGCCGCGCATGAAGGCGGCCTGGCGCTCCTGGCGGCGGGCCAGCAGGGCCTCGCGTTGGCCACCGAACGTGCGGACCAGCTTCACCACGAACTGGATCGCCTCGGCAGTGAGCACCCGCTCGTAATCCGGGGTCCAGGCGCCACGGAGTGTCACGCCGGGGCCAAAGGCGGGCGGCATCGGGGAGGACACGGGTTCACGCATAAGAGTCCTTGGAGCGGTGCGGCTTTGTAAAAGGGTGAAGCCGGCTTGAGATGCGTCTTCACAGAGCTAGAGGGAAGCGTCTCTGCACGAAAGCTCGCTTGCTTGTAAGGCCCTCAACACCTGGCCGCTATAAACCTGTAAATAACCAACGCAGACAAAGGCCTGAAACCACAGAGGGAAGGCCCGGGGACGCAATGGGGCGCAGCCGCCCGCGTAGGTAGGAATGAGGCCCTGGGTTTCCAAGGGGGTCGTACGAAAGGACAACCAGTCATGGACATTCCCAAGCGCTGCGTGGCGTGTGCGATGGATCTGCGGGACGAGGCGACGAAGTGCCCGCACTGCCAGGCGTGGCAGCCGGGAGCCGGGCCGATGCACCGGGGCGGCGAGGGGCGGGCGCTCTTGGGCGTGTGCCTGGCGCTGGGCCGGCAGTTCGGCGTGGACACGGCGCTGTTGCGGGTGGGGTTCGTGATTGCCCTGGCGGTGACGGGCGGCACGGCGCTGATGGTGTACCTGCTGCTGTGGGCCTTCACGCCGCCGTCGGTGATGGGCAAGGCGCCGGTGCAGCGGGTGGTGGACTGGATGACGCGGGTGACGGACTCGGGCTCGGATGAGCCACGGGTGGAGCGGCGCGTCTGAGCGGGGCTTTACGGGTTTACCCCAAGCCCTTCACGCGAGGGGCGGTGTCGCTCTCGCGTGAGAGAATGCAGGGCATCCACGGAGATTGGTATGCCCCTGCACGGTGGAGACAAGAAGTGGAGACTGTACACCGCCCGGTGGAATGACGAGGCGCGGACGGAGCTGGCGCGGGTGCTCGTCATCAACGGCGAGCCGGTGGGCCAACTCGAGCAGAAGACCGAGTACTGGGCCGTGAACGGCGCGGGCCTGGGCCTGGTGGGAGCGCAGAGTTCGGTGCTGGAGTTCGAGCACGTGGACGGCGACGGCTCGCCGGGCGAGCTGCCTACGGGGTGGCAGGCGTTCACCTGGCGCAAGGACGCGCACTGGACGGTGGACGCGCAGAGCTTCCGGGATCCGTACAGCGGAGGCGCCGTCTACGTGCATGGCAATGGCATGGGCTCGTCGCTGACGAATCTGAACCTGCGCATCGTCACGCAGGGGGAGCGGGTGACGCGGCTGACCTGGTACCAGCAGACGTTCGGCGGCATGGAGAACCTGGTGGAGGCCCACGGCCGTTTTCCGTGGCTCACCACGGGCTTCGTCACGCGGCCCTTCGGCGGGAAGCTCGGCTACGTGAACCTGGCTGTGCCGGCTGGCTGAGTGCCTTCCATCCTGGCAGGTAGGGAAGGCTCTTGAAGACGTGATGGGTAGGAGGCATGCTTAGGGGCATGCGCTCACGCCCTCTTCGGAAGTCAACCGAGACGTCTCGCGGCCAGGGGGCTTTCGCGAACCTGGTGGCGGAGATCCTCGGTGGCGAACTGGTGACCAACTGCCGGCCGAGCATGGGGCAGGTGCTCGTGGTCACCGCCATCCTGGGCCGGCTGGGAGGCCCCTTCATGAGGGGGCGGGGAGGACCCGGAGGCTGGGTGCTGCTTTTCGCACCGGAGCTGCACCTGGACGGCGAGGCCATCATTCCGGACGTGGCGGGCTGGCGGCGCGAGCGGATGCCGGAGCTGCCCGACGTGACGGTGATGACAGAGGCGCCGGACTGGGTGTGTGAGGTGCTCTCGGAAGAGACGGAGGCGCTCGATCGCGGCAGCAAGATGCTGTCGTACGCCCGCGAGGGGGTGGAGCACGTCTGGCTGGTGAACCCGGCCGAGCAGACGCTGGAGGTCTACCGCCTGGAGGACGAGTGCTGGTCCCTGCTGGCGGTGCACGAGGGCTCGGCCATCGTGAGGGCGGAGCCTTTCCAGGCCATCAAGCTGGAGCTGAGCCCGCTCTGGGAGAGATAGTCCTGTGATGCTGGCGCTCAGGCACCGGGGTAGCGGCGCCGGTACTCTTCGAGCAGCCGGGCCTGGTAGTGGGCGGCCTCGGGAGAGCCTTCCTCGGGGGCCCACGGCGCGAAGGTCTTGTCATTGGCGGGTGCATACGGCCCGGTCTTCACCTCATAGATGACCGTGTCCGGCGCGAGCGCGACGAGTCCGTGGAAGACGCCCGGGATGAGGTCCACCCCGAAGTGCTCTCCCCCGGCCTCCAGCGTGAGGCAGTCCCTCACCCGGCCGTCCTCCTCGAAGGTGAAGAAGGCGAGCTTGCCGCGCAGCAGCACCCAGGCCTCCGCCTTGGGAGGGTCCAGGTGCCGGTGCGGGCGCACATAGCTGTCCGGCTGGATGATGTTGAGCATCCGGTGCAGCGGATCGGCATCGTTCTTGTGGAAGGGCTGGATGATGCGCCGGCGCGGGCTGACGCGGGAGGCGTCAGTGACGCGCTCGACCAGCTCGCGCGAGAGGACCACGAGATCCCCCGGAGGGGCGGACAGGGCGCGGGGAAAGGACGAACTCATGGGCAGCGAGCGGAGCACAGGCGCGCGCCTCCCGCCACCATGGCGCGGCCCGGCTCACGGCAACTTCGGCCGGATGACACGCGGAGCATCGGGGTTGATGTCGAGCAATCGCACCGTGTCCCCCTCGCGAACGGTGCCCCCGCGCAGCACCCGGGCGAGCTGTCCCCGTCGGCCCCAGCTCTCCTTCAGCAACCCGGGGCGCAGCGCATCCATCTTCCAGCAGGGCACACACGGCTCGGTGAGCTCCACCACCACCGTGTCCCCCAGCGACAGGCGCTGGCCCGGAGGCAGCGTGTCCAGCGGCAGCCCCGCCACCCCGATGTTCTCCTTGAGGGCGCCCACCTCGACTCCGAGCGCCTCGCGGGAGGCCTCGTTCAGCAGCAGCACCTGCCGCTTGTGGCCCAGGGCGCGCTGGGAGTGCCGGTCCCCCTCGAAGCCGCGCCCCTCGATGGCCAGCGCCTCGGAGACGCGCCGCATGGGCGTGCCCCGGGCCTGGGCAAGCAGGAGAGCGCGGATGGTGCCGGTGGCAGGGTTCACGGCTGGACGGTAACCGGCTCGCGGCGGCGGTGCACAGGGGTGGCCGCCCGGCCTTTCGTGCTACGGGCGAGGAGAGGAGGCTCTCCCGTGAGCACGAAGAACGTTCGCATCGAGAAGGACACCTTCGGCCCCATCGAGGTGCCGGCCGACCACCTCTGGGGCGCGCAGACGCAGCGCAGCCGGCAGAACTTCGCCATCTCCACCGAGCGCATGCCCCCGGCGCTCATCCGCGCGCTGGTGCTGGTGAAGAAGGCGGCCGCACGGGTGAACATGGAGAATGGCAGCCTGCCGCGAGAAAAAGCCGAGGCCATCGCGAAGGCGGCGGACGAAGTGCTCGTCGGCCAGCACGACGAGGAGTTCCCCTTGCTGGTGTGGCAGACGGGCAGCGGCACGCAGACGAACATGAACTGCAACGAGGTGCTGGCCAACCGGGCCTCGGAGCTGCTGGGCGGCGAGCGCGGCGAGGCGCGCAAGGTTCACCCCAACGACGACGTGAACAAGGGGCAGAGTTCCAACGACGTGTTCCCCACGGCGATGAGCGTGGCCGGTGTGGAGGCGGTGGTGCGCCACGTGCTGCCCGAGCTGAGGGAGCTCCGGGAGGCACTGGCCCGGAAGGCCGAGGCCTTCAAGGACGTGGTGAAGATCGGCCGCACGCACCTGCAGGACGCCACCCCGCTGACGCTGGGCCAGGAGTTCAGCGGCTACGTGGCGCAGCTCGACCACGCGCGGGCCCACCTCGAGCGCACGCTGCCGCACCTGTACGAGCTGGCGCTGGGAGGCACGGCGGTGGGCACGGGGCTCAACGCTCCCAAAGGCTACGCCGAGCGGGTGGCACAGGAGATCGCCCAGCTGACGGGGCTCCCGTTCGTGACGGCGCCCAACAAGTTCGAGGCGCTGGCGGCCAACGACGCGATGGTGCAGGCGCACGGAGCGCTCAAGGGCCTGGCGGCGGTGCTGTTCAAGATCGCCAATGACATCCGCTGGCTGGCATCCGGGCCGCGCTCGGGCATTGGAGAGATTACGCTGCCGGAGAACGAGCCGGGCAGCTCCATCATGCCGGGCAAGGTGAACCCCACGCAGTCCGAGGCGCTCACCATGCTGTGCGCGCAGGTGATGGGCAATGACGTGGCTGTCAGCCTGGGCGGGGCCTCGGGCAACTTCGAGCTGAACGTGTTCAAGCCGCTCATCATCCACAACTTCCTGCAGAGCTGCCGGCTGCTGGGAGACGGGATGCGCAGCTTCCGGGTGAACGCCGTGGTGGGCATCGAGCCGAACCTGGGGCGGCTGAAGGAGAACCTGGAGCGCTCGTTGATGCTGGTGACGGCGCTCAACCCGCACATCGGCTACGACAACGCGGCGAAGATCGCCAAGAAGGCGCACAAGGAAGGCAAGACGCTCAAGGAGGTAGCAGTCGAGCTTGGCCTGCTGACAGCCGAGCAGTTCGACCAGTGGGTGCGGCCGGAGAAGATGATCGGCAACCTGTAGCCAGGTGGCGCTATCGTGCGGGCCATGTCCGCCACGCCCGAAGTGCCACCGCTCGCCCCAGCCGCCGAAGCCGTTGGGGCGCTCACGCCTGTCGCGGTCCTGGATCCGGAGGAGCGCGATTACCAGACGGCACGAGCGGCCTTTCTCGCGCCCGAGCGCTCGGAGTCGAGCGGCGTGCTGCTGCTGGTGACGATGGCGCTGTTCGCCCTGTCGATGCTGCAGGGCGCCAACACGTGGAAGGACATCGCGCTGCTGGTGGCGGTGGTGCTGTTCCACGAGCTGGGCCACTGGCTGGGCATGCGGCTGTTCGGCTTCCAGAACGTGAAGATGTTCTTCATTCCGTTCATGGGGGCGGCGGTGTCCGGACGCAACACCGGCGCGGTGGCGTGGAAGGAGGCCCTGGTGTTGCTCATGGGGCCGATGCCCGGCCTCGTGCTGGGCTTCGCGCTGCTGGTGAGCACGGCCATCGAGCCCTCACCGCTGATGTCCAGCGTGGGCGTGCTCCTGGTGAGCCTCAACGCGTTCAACCTGTTGCCACTGACGCCGCTGGATGGAGGCAAGCTCTTCCAGTTGCTGCTCTTCAGCCGCAACCGGCACCTGGAGGTCCTCTTCACCGCGTTCGCGGGACTGGCGCTGCTGGGCATGGCGCTCCTGTTGGGGACCTGGGTGCTGGGCATCGTGGCCGGCTTTCTGCTGCTCTCCATTCCCCGGCAGCGCAAGGTGCTGAACGCCGCGCGGGCCCTGCGCGCCTCGGATCCGGAGGTGATCCAGGAGCCCGCGGCCCTGGGCGAGCCCTCCCTGCGCTCGCTGTACACCGCGGTGGGGGACCTGGTGCCGCAGCAGGTCAAGCCGGACCAGGCCCTGGCGCACCGGGTGCGAGCCATGAGGGACGTGCACCACCGGGCCCGGCTGCGTCCGCCCTCGGTGCTGGCGAGCCTGGGCCTGTTCTTCATCTGGGGTATGGGAGTGGTGGTTTCGGTGTTGGCGCTGGTGCTGCTCAGCCTCGAGATGGCACCCAAGGCGGCGCGATGGGAGCCCCTGACGGATACGGAAGGGAACTACTCCGTGCTCATGCCCACTCAGGAGCCGCCGCGCGAGGCCGTCTCCTATGGAGCACTGGCGGGCCGCCCGGTGGAAGGGGCCACCCGCCACGCCCGGCTCGCGGCGGACCATGAGTACAGCGTGACGTATTGGAAGGTGGACAAGGAGTACCTCACGGCCGATGAGTACGACCGGGTGTTCCAGGACACCCGGGACGCGCTGTTGAAGCAGGCGGAGCTGGCAAACCACGGCCCCAAGCGGGACACCGAGTGGAAGCTCCATGGCATCAACGGCCGCCACCTATCCTTCTCCGCGCCTTCCAAGCTGGGAGAGGGACAGGTGCTCGAGGAGTACTGGTTCGGGCTCCACAAGGGACGGGGGTACATCCTCCGGGCCAAGCACGACAACCGGCTGGCCTCGCCAGAGGACGTCGAGCGCTTCTTCACCTCGTTCCAGCCGCTGGACTCCCCGGAGTTCTAGCGGCGGGGCCTCTATGCCAGAGAGGCCCACAGCTCGTCGAACACCCGGCAGAACGGCTGCACAAGCCGCGGGTCATCCGAGACGAGGACGTTCTCGTGGTTGGAATCCGCCGCCGAGCGCGTCCAGTTGTAGCTGCCGGACAGCAGGCGCATCCGGTCGAAGAGGGCGAACTTGTGGTGCATGTGGGCCTCGGAGCGGTCCAGACGCACGGGAATGCCCACGTCCCGCATGCGTGCCACGTCCGAGCCTGCGTCCAGCGCCTTGTCGTCATCGCTCACCAGGCGGATGCGCAGCCCCCGGCCGTGCGCCTCGAGCAGCGCCCGGGTGAGGCGGTCATCCGTCACCGTGAAGACACAGACATCGATGGAGCCGCGCGCCTCCTCGATGAGCTTGATGATGGCGCGCAGGGGGGCCTCCCCCGGGGAGAAATGGGCCTCGACGCGGGAGCTCTCGGGGATGCGGCGGGTGGGCAGCAGGGCCT
This sequence comes from Myxococcaceae bacterium, assembly GCA_036389955.1. Taxonomy (GTDB): domain Bacteria; phylum Myxococcota; class Myxococcia; order Myxococcales; family Myxococcaceae; genus DATHBR01. The sequence goes on along the minus strand of DASVVJ010000093.1, from coordinate 7,297 downwards.
GGAGCGTCTCCTCCAGCCAGGAGATGACCTGGCGGGCACGCGGATCGCTGACGGAGTCCCGGGCCAGGGCGAAGGCACGGGAGCGGAAGAGGGCGAGCACGGCCTCGCTTGCACGCCTGTCATCGAGGACGGCCTGAAGGGCGCGGCGTTCCGAGCGCGTGAGTTGCTTGTCCGCCAGGGTGGCGGTGAGGATAGCGTCAATCTCGGAGGCGTCCATGGGCTCCCGGGGGAGGGGGCCAATCGTATCGCACCACACGGTCCGCTAATAACGGGCGAGCGTGCGGGCTAGGCAGCGGTTAGGGTAGGGGAGCCATGAACGTTCCCTTCGTCATCGAGACCACGCACCGCGGCGAGCGGGCGTACGACCTCTACAGCCGGCTTCTGAAGGACCGGATCATCATGCTGGGCACGCCCATCAACGACGATGTGGCCAACATCATCATCGCCCAGATGCTGTTCCTGGAGTCGGAGGACCCGGACAAGGGCATCAACATCTACATCAACTCGCCGGGCGGCTCGGTGACGGCGGGCCTGGGCATCTATGACACGATGCAGTACGTCAAGTGCCCGGTATCGACCATCTGTGTGGGCCAGGCGGCGTCGATGGGAGCGCTGTTGCTCCTGGCGGGCTCGAAGGGCAAGCGGTACGCGCTGCCCAACGCGCGCATCATGATTCACCAGCCGCTGGGTGGCGCGCAGGGCCAGGCGACGGACATCGACATCCAGGCGAAGGAGATTCTGCGCCTGCGCGCCTACATCAACGGCCTCATCGTGAAGCACACGGGGCACAACATCGAGCGCATCGAGAAGGACACCGAGCGCGACTACTTCATGAGCGCCGAGGATGCGCGGCAGTACGGCATCATCGACGAAGTGGTGGTGAAGCAGGGCGTGCCGCTGCCCAACAAGACCTGATGCCCAAGTGGGGCGTCGACGCGGGCCGCAAGTCCACGCGGAGCCGCGTGAGCCCGCAGGTGCTCCTCACGTGACTTCGGCGCTAACTCTGCGTGGCCTCTCAAGGGCACGCAGGGTCTGCGCCCCCGCCTCAGTGCCCATCCCGGAGCGGTGTTGGCACGGCGAATGCTCAACCTCTGGAGATGACCCGCATGCGCCTGCCCTCCTGGATAGTGACCGCGCTTCTCGCCTCCGCGTGTGCCACCACGGCCACGGGGCGGCCCCCGCAGCCTCACGGACCTTTCACGGTGCAGGCGGAGCTGGGCCACCGGGACGTGCTCCAGGTGGGCGAGGAGTACGCCCGGACGCATGGCTACGCGCTGGCCAACGCGCGCGAGGCGGTCCAGGTCCGTCCCAACTTCTGGCGGCTGCGCTTCGGGCTGGCGGAGAAGGACGCGGGCAAGGTACTGCAACTGGACTTCGACGGAGCATCGCAGGCCGTGGTGCATGAAGAGGTCGTCTCTCAGTCAGTTCCATGAGGTCGCTCCGGCAGAGGTGACCTCCAGGGTCGCGCCCCTTCCCTAAGGGCCAGGACTCACGCGGGGACTTCCGGAATGTCAGCCGGTAAGGCTACTCTCCGCGTCGTTCGCCATGAGGGGACCACGGGAATGGCTGATCAGCTGACGTACCTGGAGCTTTCGGAAGACGGCGGTAGCTCGCACAAGTTCTACGAAGTGAAGGTGGAGGGAAAGAAGCTCTCCATCCGCTTCGGCCGCATCGGTGACTCGGGTCAACTGAAGGTCTCCGACTTCCCCAGCGCGGACAAGGCCCTCGCCGAGGCGCAGAAGAAGATCGCCGAGAAGACCAAGAAGGGCTACGCCCCCGCGGTGATGGGCATGCGCAAGAAGCGCTCCGTCACCCGCCGCGAAATCACCAGCGGCACCTCCAGCGCCACCCAGGCCCCCATCCTCTGGAAGTTCGCCACCGGCGACCGGGCCTTCGGCGTCTTCGTGGACGATGCGCGCGCATGGGTGGGCAACGAGAGCGGCCACATCTACTCGCTCAGCCATGACGGCAAGGTGCTCAACCAGTTCCGCCTGCCCGAGGGCGTCAAGTGCATCGTCGCCGACGACCGCTGGCTGTACGCCGGGTGCGATGACGGCAACGTGTACGACCTGACGGGCAAGGTGCCGCGCAAGGCGTACGAGATCGCCGACGACGTGGACATCTTCTGGCTCGACATCAAGGACGCGGTGCTGGGCGTGTCCGACGCCAACGGTAAGCTCACCGCCATCAACCACGAGGACGAGTCCCAGTGGACGAAGCAGAGCCAGGGCACGCACGCGTGGATGGTGCGCTGTGACGAGGTGGGCATGTACCACGGTCACGCCAAGGGCGTGACGATGTACGACTGGGAGGACGGCCGCGAAATCTGGTCCAAGACCACCAAGGGCCACGTGATGTTCGGCTGGCAGGAGGAGTCCTCCATCTACGCCTGCACCAACACCGGCTACGTGCACCGCTTCACCAAGAAGGGCGTCGAGGGCCCGGTGATGAAGTGCGACGCGGCGGTGTTCTCGTGCGCGGCGGTGGAGGACGGCAAGTACGTCTTCGCCGGCGACAACATGTCCAGCGTGTACTGCTTCAACGAGAAGGGCGAGCGGCTGTGGAAGCTGTCCACCGGCTGCGGCTCGGCGTTCTCGATGCAGTTCTTCAAGGACCGGCTCTACATCGTCACCACGGACGGCTCGCTGGCCTGCGTGGACGCGAGCGAGGCGGCCATCCAGGCGGCGCAGAAGGGCACCGTGCCCAAGGCGGTCACCGTCAAGGCGCCCAAGCCGATGGCAGCGGCCCAGGTGGGCACGGTGGAGACCACCCGCAGCGCGGGCTCGGGCGTGGTGGTGGAGTGCTACGAGCAGGGCGGCCAGGTGCGCGTGCGCGTGGTGTCCGACGGGTACAAGAAGAACTGGCACGTGCAGTTCCCCAAGGACATCCGCGAGGCGGGCGCCCGCTACGTGGTGGAGGGCGTGCGCGAGTCGGCCCGTGGGGAGTTCTACCGGGCCTACGGGGACATCAAGAAGCTGGTGAACTGACGTGAAGCTCCTCGAGCAGGTGACCCTGCTCTTCCAGGAAGGGAAGAGCGACAAGGTGTACGAGGTGGACCTGCTCGAAGTGGGAGCGGGCCAGTACGTCGTCAACTTCCGCTACGGCCGGCGTGGCACCGCCCTCAAGGACGGCACCAAGACGCCCACGCCCGTGTCCATGGCGGAGGCGCGCAAGGCCTTCGACAAGCTGGTCGAGTCCAAGCTGGACACCGGCTATGTGCGCGCGGGCCACCCGTCCACCGGGCTGCCGCCGGCGCCGCCTCGTGCCACTCCGCCTGCTCCTTCGGGCCCAGTGGCTCCGGCCGCGGCGGCCACGCCACCCGTCACGCCTCCCGTGGACTCCGCCCGGGAGCGGACTCTGCTCGAGCAGCTCACGCAGGAGGCCAGCGCCCGCCGCTGGTTCCGCACCACCGCGGTGCGCGCGCAGCCCCGGCCCCTGGAGCGCGTCATCTGGCGCGTGGGCGAGCTGCGCATTCGCGCCGCCGAGCCCATTCTGTTGCCCATGCTGGAGAAGGCCAACCCGCTGCGCGCCTACTGCATCGCCGCGGCGCTCGGGCGGCTGGGCTCGCACCAGTCCGTGTCCACGCTCGGGCGGCTCTATGGAGACCCGGGCACGCCGGACATGGTGCGCCGCATCGCCACCGAGGCGCTGCTCCAGCTCTCGGACGAAGCCACGCGCACCGAGTTCCGTCAGGATCTGGCGGCCAAGCTGCCCGCGCCGCTGCGGGACGCGGCGCAGGCCCGCAACGTGGAGGCGTTCAGCAAGGCGTTGGATGCGCACCTGACCGCGGGCGGCAAGGACCCGTACGCGGTGCTGGAGGCGGTGTACCTGGTGGACTCGGAGACGGTGCGCCCCGCGTTCCTGCGCGTGCTGAGGACGGCGCCCTTCCAGAAGGGCGCGGTGAAGGCGCTGCGCCACGTGTTCAAGATGGCCGAGTACCGGCGGGATGGCGAGGTGTTCGGCCTGATTGCCTGGCGGTACGAGAAGGAGCGCGCCTCGGGCCGGAGCAAGAAGGATGGCTTCACCAAGGCCACGCGCACGTTCATGCGGCGCCGCACGTGGCGCACGCTGCGGCGGATGGGAGAGCTGGAGGACCAGGACTTCGTGAAGATGGCGGTGGGTGTGTTGCTGCCCTTCACCGACGCGGACGCGGTGCAGCCCCGCACGGTGTCGGTGGGCTACGGCCGCAACCGCCAGGAGCACTACTTCGAGGAGTTCCATCCGTACTGGGCCTTCAACCACCTGCTGCACAGCCCGGGCCCTGGCAGCCGCTATGTGGCGGATGACCACCGGCTCGAATTCTTCGCCCGTACCCCCGCGCGTCCCGATGGAGCGGGGCGGGGGCGCGAGGAGAGCTTCCCCTCTCTGTGGGAGCGCGTGCCGCAGGGGCTGATGCACCTGGTGGACGAGAGCCGGTGCGCGCCGGTGCACCGCTTCGCCGCCCAGGCGCTTCGCTCCCTGCCGGGCTTCCTCTCGCAGCTGGACACCGAGGCGGTGGCGATGCTGCTGGAGCGGCCCTATGCGCCCACCGCGCAGCTGGGCCTGGAGCTGGCCATGGCGCGGGTGGACGCGCGTGGGCAGCCCCGGGCGCTGCTCCTGGCCGCGGCCCACTCTCCCTATGAGCCCGCGCGCCGGCAGGCCTACCGGTGGCTGGACGGGCTGCGCTCCACGCTGCTCGAGGACCTGGGCTTTCTTTCCGCGCTGGCCATCTCGCCGCAGACCGAGACGCGCCAGTACGTGGCCAACCTGCTGCGCGGCTCCGTGTTGCCGGAGGCGGTGGCGGGGGAGTTCATCCGTCACCTGCTCGCGGCGGCCCGGAAGCTGGGGCCGAACGATGGCCCGCTCGCGGCGGATGTGAAGCAGCTGGTACTCGCGGCGCTGGGGCCGTTGGCACGGCCTCCGTCCTCGGAAGTCCTGATGGAGCTGCTGGCGCACCCGCTCATCGAAATGCAGGAGCTGGGCGGCGAGCTGCTCCTGCGCAGGGACCTGCGTGCCGAGCCGGTGCCTCCCGAGGTGCTCGGGCAGCTCATTCAGTCCGCCAGCGCCTCGCTGCGCAACCTGGGCCTGCGCCTGCTGGGACGGATGCCGGACGAGGCCTTCCGTGGCTACGAGGCGGTGTTGGGACGGCTGGCCTCCAGCGCCCACCCGGATGTGCGGCTGGGCATCCGGACGCTGCTGGCGCGCCTGGTGGCGCTGGACGCGGCGGCGGGGGTGCGCGTGGTGGAGCAGCTGGTGGAAGCGCTGCTGCGCCGCCGGCTTCCCGAGGGTGTTCCGGAGCATGTGGCGGCCATGCTGACCGCCGAGCTGGGCACTGCCTTCCGCGCCCTGCCCGAGGAGATGGTGTGGCGCCTGCTGGACTCGGGAGACACCGCCGCGCAGACCCTGGGCCTGGAGCTGCTGGAGCGGCGCGGCGACACCCTGACGCTGGAGGTGCCTCGCGCGGTGAAGCTGGCGGGCCACGAGCTGCTCAAGGTGCGCGAGTGGGGCTGGCGCTGGCTGGAGGCTCACGTGTCCCAGGTGCGCCCCGAGCTGGCCACCGCGGTGCAGCTCTTGGACACGCGTTGGGATGACGCGCGCGCCTTCGGCTTCCGTTACTTCCGCGAGCGCTTCGCTCCGGGGGATTTCACCCTGGAGGTGCTCGTCTCCGTGGCCGACAGCGTGCGCACGGATGTGCAGACGTTCGGGCGTGAGCTGCTGGCGCGCTCCTTCCGCGAGGAGGAGGGGCCGGAGCTGCTCCTGCGCCTGTCCGAGCACCCCGCGTTGCCGGTGCAGCTGTTCGCCACGCACTACCTGGACCGCTTCGCCAGCGGCAAGCCGGAGCTGGTGGAGCAGCTCGTGCCCTACTTCGTCCGCGTGCTCAGCCAGGTGAACAAGGGCCGCGCGGCGCGGGGCCGGGTGCTCCAGTTCCTGCGCGCCGAGGGCCGGCGCAACGAGGCGGCGGGCCGGTACGCGATGGATGTGCTGCACCGGCTGTCAGCGACGATTGCTATAGAGAACCGCGCCGCGGCGCTGGAGGCCATGCTCGCCATCGGTAAGGCGCAGCCCGCCGTCCCGCTGCCCGTGCGCTTGAAGCCTGTGGAGGTCCGCCGTGGAGTTTGAGTACGCCTACCGGGGAAATACCGCCGTCGAGCACCGGGGCGACCGCACCGAGCTGTCCTTCTCTCCGGACACCAAGCGTCCGCCCACGTACTTCACGGGGGAGCTGCGGCAGAACGTGGCCTTCCGCGAGGCCATCTCCGCGCTGCACCACGTGGTGGTGTCGGACCTGCGCTTCAAGCCCAAGGACAAGACGGCCTACAAGGCGTGGGCGGCCCAGCAGGAGGACCGGGACCTGGAGGCCATCGCCGCCCAGCGCAAGGATGTGGCCACCCGTCTGAAAACCCTGCGCGAGGAGCTGACGGAGCTGGAGCGCCAGAGCGCCAAGCGCATGGTGCCCTTCTTTCAGGCGCGGCAGCGCTACTTCAACTACCTCTACGAGAAGAACCGCGACTTCTGGTTCGTGTTCGATCCGGTCATCACCGTGCACCCGGACGAGGCCTTCTTCGAGTGCTTCAGCCAGGACGAGTCCAGCTACGGCCGGCTGGGCGCCAGCTACGAGGTCTTCCAGAACGTCGGCGAGTTCTCCTGCGGCACCACCAACGTGGACTACTCGTATGCGCTGTACGACGAGTTCCAGAAGATTCGCTCGTACAAGAAGACGCGCTTCGAGGTGGACCCCACGGGCTTCACCACGCAGACGGGCACGGACGCGGCCTACAAAGAGGTGAAGATCGACCTGCCGGACTCGTGGGTGCGCGGGTTCCTGCAGGTGAACTCGGCCATGAGCCTGCAGGCCATCCGCGTAGACCTGCACCCGATGGACGTGCACAACTTCCTCTTCGTCCTTCGGCGCCACAAGGAGAAGAAGGGCCCCCGCTCCATGCGCTACCGGCTCACGCCGGGGCAGCCGGTGAAGGTCGTCTTCGAGCCGTGGAACCTGGAGGTGACGTGCCCGCGCTCCATCTTCCAGGGCGAGGGCACGCACGACATCCGTGTGTGGGGCCGGCGGCGCCTGCTCATCCTCGAGCGGCTCATTCCCGTGGCCCGGCGCTTCAGCGTGCACCTGCTGGGCAGCGGCATGCCGTCCTTCTACGTGGCGGACCTGGGTGACCTGTCCTTCACCCTGGGCCTGTCCGGGTGGACGGCCAACGACTGGTCCACCGCGGGCAACTTCGACCTGATGGCCCCGCGCACCGAGGTGGACGAGTTCACCCGGCGGCGCGTCTTCGACGCGCTGAAGGAAACGTGGCGCGAGACG
>DASVVJ010000092.1:0-3671 GCA_036389955.1 Myxococcaceae bacterium | reverse complement strand
CGAGCTGGTGGGCTGGGGCTGGGCGCCTGGCCATGGAAGGGAGCCCGCTCCCGGAAACCAGAAGGTCTTTGGAGCCATTGTCGCTGCCTGGGTGGAGACGGGCGCGGAGTGTCCCGCCGAGGAGGCACGGCCATGACGATTCGAGTTCGCATCAACGGGGTGGAGCGGGAGCTGGACGTGGATCCGGAGATGCCGCTGCTCTGGGCGCTGCGGGATGTGGTGGGCCTCACCGGCACCAAGTACGGCTGCGGCCAGGCGCTGTGCGGCTCGTGCACCATTCACCTGGATGGACAGGTGGTCCGCGCCTGTGTGACGCCCGTGCGCCGCGCTGAGGGACGCTCGGTGACGACGATTGAAGGACTCTCGCCGGACGGCAACCACCCGCTGCAGCGCGCATGGGTGGACATGGGCGTGCCCCAGTGCGGCTTCTGTCAGGCGGGGCAGATCATGACCGCCGCGGCGTTGCTGGCCAAGAAGCCCAAGCCCAGTGACACGGACATTGATCAGTCGCTGGCGGGCAATCTGTGCCGCTGCGGCACCTACCCGCGCATCCGCGCGGCCGTGAAGAAGGCCGCTGGCCTGAGCGAGGAGTAGCGAGAACGCTATGAGCCATTCGCGCACGCTGATCGCCCGGCGCACCTTTCTCAAAGGACTGAACCTCTCGGTGGGAGGCCTGGCGCTGGGCTTCTTCACCGCCAACAGCCTGGCCAATGAGCCCTCCGGAAAGCTGGGAGGCCCCAAGCCGAAGACGAGCAATCCGGCCGAGGAGATGAAGTCCCCGGGCCTGAACCCCAACGTGTTCGTCCACGTGGGCCTGGACGGCCTGGTCACCATCGTCTGCCACCGCTCGGAGATGGGGCAGGGCATCCGAAGCTCGCTGCCCGTGCTGATCGCCGACGAACTCGGCGCGGACATGGCGCGGGTGAAGATCCTCCAGGCCGATGGCGACAAGGCCTACGGAGATCAGAACACCGACGGCTCCAACAGCGTCCGCGGCATCTACGAGGACATGCGCCGCGCGGGCGCCACGGCCCGCACCATGCTGGTGGCCGCCGCGGCGAAGCGGTGGAAGGTGAAGCCGGAGTCCTGCGAGACGCTGGAGCACTCCGTGGTGCACCAGGCCAGCGGGCGCAAGCTGGGCTTCGGAGAGATTGCGGCCGAGGCGGGCAAGCAGCCCGTGCCCAAGCCCGAGGCCGTCAAGCTGCGGCCCAGGGCCGAGCTGCGCCGCGTCAACAGCGAGAAGCTGCCGCTTATCGACGGGCCCGCCTACGTCACCGGCGCCGCCATCTTCGGTGCCGATGTCCGGCTGCCGGGCATGCTGACGGCGGTGATTGCCCGGCCTCCCGTGGTGGGCGGCCGGGTGACCCGGTACGACGCCACCAAGGCCCTGGCCATTCCCGGGGTGAAGCGCGTCATCGAGCTGCCCGCGCCCAAGCCTCCGTACGGCTTTCAGCCCTGGGGCGGCATCGCTGTGCTGGCGGACAACACCTGGGCGGCCATGCGCGGACGCGCGGCGCTGGACATCACCTGGGAGCATGGTGCCAACGCGTCGTACGACTCGGAGAAGTACCGCGAGGCGCTGCTGGCTTCCGTGCGGGCGCCGGGCACCGTGCTCCGGAAGGTGGGAGACACCGAGGCGGCCCTCACCAAGGCCGCGCGGGTCATCGACGCCGAGTACCACGTTCCCCACCTGCCCCACGTGTCCATGGAGCCGCCCGTCGCGGTGGCCCAGTTCGAGAACGGCACCTGCGAGGTGTGGGCGCCCACTCAGCACCCGCAGGCGGCGCGCACCGAGGTGGCTCGCGTCCTGGGGCTCACCGAGGACAAGGTCCAGGTCCATGTGACGTTCCTGGGAGGAGGCTTCGGGCGCAAGTCCAAGGCGGACTTCGTCTCCGAGGCGGCCTTCCTGGCCCGGGAGGCCAAAGTGCCCGTGCGCGTGCAGTGGACGCGCGAGGATGACGTCCAGCACGACTACTACAACACCGTGAGCACCCAGCGGCTTAGCGCGGGGCTCGACGAGCGCGGCAAGGTCATCGCCTGGAGGCACCGCACCGCGTTTCCTCCCATCGGGACGACCTTTGGAGCGCCCGGCCGCCCGAGCCTGAATGATCTCCAGCAGGGCGTGCTGGACCTGGCGCTCGCGGTTCCCAACATCACCGCCGAGGCCTGCGAGGCCGCTGCCCACATCCGCGTGGGCTGGCTGCGCTCCGTGTACAACATCTTCCACGCGTTCTCGGTCAACTCGTTCATCGACGAGCTGGCGCAGGCCCGGGGCGAGGACACCCGCGAGGTGATGCTGGAGGTGTTCGGGCCGCCGCGCACCCTGTCGCTGGCGGACCTGGGTGTGGAGCAGCTGCGGAACTACGGGCAGCCGCTCGAGAAGCACCCGGTGGACGCCGGACGGCTGCGGGGTGTCGTCGAGCGGGTGACGTCACTCTCGCGCTGGAGCGAGCGCAAGAAAGACGGCAAAGCGCTGGGGCTCGCGGCCCACCGCAGCTTCAACAGCTACACGGCGGTGGTCGCCTCCGTGGTGCGCACTCCGGGCGGGAAGGTCGCGGTGGATGAGGCCTGGATCGTCATCGACGCGGGCACCGTCATCAATCAGGACCGCGTGCGGGCGCAGATGGAGGGCTCGGTCATCTTCGGCATGAGCCTGGCGTTCCACGGGGTGACGATGAAGGGGGGCGCGGTGCAGCAGTCGAACTTTCGCGACATCCGCCTGGTGCGCATCGGCGAGACGCCGAGGAAGATCCACGTGGACATTATTCAGAGCGACGGGCCTCCGGGAGGCGTGGGAGAGCCGGGAGTGCCACCGGTGGCTCCCGCCATCGCCAACGCCATCTTTGCCCTCACCGGCGCGCGCGTTCGCGAGCTGCCGCTGACACGCACGCTCCAGGTCTGACTCAGGGCGCGGTGTGCCCGGCCAGCCACTCCGAGGCCTTGGCCACCCTGGCGGTGTGGCCGAGCCGCTGCCAGGTGTCCCGGGCCTCGGTGGCCAGCCCCACTGCGCGCGGGCGCTCAGCGGGCTTCGCTTCCCAGAGCGCGTGCGCCAGGGAGAGCCGCACCTCGCCGAGGGGTTCTCCCTTCGGTGAGAGCTGCAGGGCCCGCTCCAGCGGGGCAACCGCTTCGGCCGGCTTTTTCCTCGCCAGCAGCAGCTTGCCCTGGACCAGGAGCACATAGGCCAGGTCCGGGTAATCCTTGCCCAGCTTCGACTCGACAATGGACCGCGCGCGGTTGAGCTGCTGCTGGGCCTCGTCGTAGCGCCGCAGATCCACCAGATCCCGGGCCAATCCTGTGAGCAGAATCGCCACGAATGGGTGCTCGGGGCCCAGCGCTTTTTCCGAGAGCGCCAGGGCCCGCAGGTGGCTCTGTCTGGCTTCCTCGTGACGTTCCAGGTACCAGAGCGCGATGGCGAAGTTGTTGAGCGCGCTGGCCAGCTCCGGGTGCTGGAGGCCCAACTGCTGCTCCTTCAAGCGGAGGGCGCGCTCCGCCAGTGGCAGGGCCTCCTCGTATCGGCCCATGTCGAGCATCGCGATGCTCAGGTTGCCGATCGAGGTGCTGACGAGCGGATGGTCAGGCCCCAGGATCTTCTCGCGCAGCGCCAGCACGCGCTCGAGCCGCTGGCGGACTTCGTCGAACTAGCCGACATCCCTCAGCACTGCGGCCGCCAT
>DASVVJ010000091.1:0-21413 GCA_036389955.1 Myxococcaceae bacterium | reverse complement strand
ACGATGGCCAGCCCCAGCCCCAGCCCGCCGTGCTCCCGCGTGCTGCTGCCGTCCGCCTGCCAGAAGCGCTCGAACAGGTGCGGCAGCGCCTCCGCGCGGATGCCCTGCCCCGTGTCCTTCACCCGCACCCGCCACTCGTCGCCGCTCTGCCCCCCGCCGCGCTCCACCTTCACCTCTACCCGCCCGCCCTCCGGGGTGAACTTCACCGCGTTCACCAGCAGGTTCCAGAACACCTGCTGCAGCCGGCTCGGATCTCCCGTCACCTTCCCCTCTCCCGCCTCCAGCACCACCGCCAGCGTCAGCCGCTTGTCCTCCGCCCGCGGCCGCACCACCTCCACCGCCGCCTGCACCACCGCCGACAGCTCCACCGCCTTGCGCTGCAGCGTCAGCTTCCCCGTGAGGATGCGCGACACGTCCAGCACGTCCTCGATGAGCTGCGCCAACGAGCGCGCGTTGCGCTCGATGACCTCCAGCCCCTTCTCCCGCACCACCGCGTCGTCCTTGCGGCTGCCCCGGAGGATCTGCGTCCAGCCCAGCACCGCCGTCAGCGGTGTGCGCAGCTCGTGGCTCATCACCGCCAGGAACTCGTCCTTGGCCCGGTTGGCCGCCTGGGACTCCGCCATCAGCCGCGCGTTCTCGATGGCCACCGCTGCCAGGCGCGACAGCTGCACCAGGATGCTCTCGTCCTCCGGAGTGAACTCGCCCTCGTACTTGTCCGACAGCTGGATGAGGCCCAGGTTCTTCCCGTTGCGTCCCACCAGCGGCACCGCCAGCCACCCGCGCATGGGCGGGTGCGCGGCCGCATGCGCCCCGAACCCCCGCCAGGCCGGGTGCGCGAGCAGCTCCTCCTGCGTCATCCGCATGGGCCGGTTGGTCCGGCACACCTCCGCGTAGATGCCCGAGCCGGTCGGCCGCACGCTGAACTGGCGCCACTGCGCGTACTTGTCCGACAGCGATCGGCTGTTGACCGCCTGGGACCAGTCCTCGTCGATCGTCATGCTGGTGACGGACTGGTGCGTGCCGATCAGCTCCCGCGCCTGCTCGGTAATCACCTGCAGCACCGCCTCCGGCGAGGATGCCTGGCCGATGCGCAGCGAGGCCTCCGCCAGCCCCTGCAGCTGGGCCAGGTGGCGCCGCTCCCGCGTCAGCAGCCGCTCGCGCTCCGCCGCGTCCTCGTGCTGGCGGGTGATGTCCCGGTGGATGCCCACCCACTCGCGCACCGTCCCGTCCAGCTCCAGCACCGGCACCGCGCGCATGTGCATGTGCCGGTACACCCCGTCATGCCGTCGCAGCCGCACCTCGCACTGGAAGGACGCCACCGCCTTCACCGCCTCGCGCCAAGCCCGCGCCACCACCTCCCGGTCCTCCGGGTGCACCGCGTCCAGCCAACCCCAGCCGAGCAGTGCCTCGCGCCGCTGCCCCGTGAAGGTCCTCCAGCTGGGCTGATCCGAGTCGAACTGCCCTCCGGGCGGCATGTCCCAGATGATCTCCGAGGTGGAGGTGAGGAAGGCGCGGAAGCGCTCCTCGCTGCGCGCCATGTCCCGCAGCAGCTCCTCCACGGTGCGCCGGGCCAGCACCTGATCCGTCACGTCGAAGGCGAACGAGGCGATGCCCTCCACCCGCCCCGCCGTGTCCTTCAGCGGCTGGTACACGAAGTCGAAGTAGATCTCCGTGGGCACATCGGTCGGCCCCGAGCTCAACCGCACCGGCGCCTCCTTGCCGATCAGCGGCTCGCCGGTGGCGTACACCCGGTCCATCCGCGCGATGATGCCCTGGGACTCCACCAAGGGCAGGGCCTGCCGCACGGTGAGCCCCGTGAAGTCGCGCCCGCCCATGAGCTGGCGGTGGCGCGGGTTGCACAGCACGAAGCGGTGCTCGGGGCCCCGGGTGACGGACACCACCGCCGGAGCGCGCATCACCAGGTCCTCCATCCGCGCGCGCTGCAGGTCCACCTCCACCAACAGCCGCGAGCGCTCCAGTGCCAGCGCGCAGTGCCGCGTCAGCGCCAGGAAGAACTCACGGTCATCGTCCGAGAAGGCGCGCGGCTCGGGGAAGCCCAGCACCAGCACTCCCAGCACCCGGCCCTCTACCACCATGGGCAGGCTCGCCAGGGAGCTGGCCGCCGCCTCGAGCGCGCTGGACGCCAGCCGCGGGTAGCGGGTAGCGAGCGCCTCGGCAGACTCGAACCACTGGGGCTCGCCGGTGCGATAGGCATCCGAGGTGGGCCCGGGCAGGTCCACCGGCACCAGGGGGAGGTTGTGCATGAGCTGCCGTGCGATGCCGTTGTGGGCCACGATGCGCAGCCCCGGGCCTTCCTCGGTGGGCAGGCTCACCACGGATATGTTGGCGCCCACCGCGGCCATGATGCGCTCGACCGCCACGGACAGCACCTCGTCCGCGGAGTGCGCCGCGGCCAACTGCGCGGTGAGCTCCTGCAGCCGGGTGAGCCGCTGGGTGGTGCGCTCGGCCTCCTCGCGGGCGGAGCGCTCGGCGGCCAGCAGCCGCAGCCGTTCCACTTCCGCCTGGCGCAGGTCGGTGATGTCGCGCACCAGGATGACCAGGCCCGTCGGAGAGGGAAACGCGCGCGCCTCGAACCACGCGTCCGCCGGCGCGTAGTAGTCGGAGACGGTGGTGCGCACCCCCGTGCCCGCCGTGTCGACGAAGGCCTTGCCGAACGGGGTGTCCGCCAGCCCGGGCATCTCGTCCCACAGCCGCCTGCCCAGCAGCTGCTCCCGGGAGCGGCCCGCCACCTTCTCCGCCACGGCGTTGCAGTAGGTGATGCGCCAGTCGCGATCCACCGCGACGATGCCGTCGGTCACGCTGTCCAGCAGCGGATCGAACCGGGGGGCTCCCTCCGCGGGCGTTCCCGCGTTGGCCTGTGACGAAGCTGGGGGCTTATGCGGGAGCATCATGGAGGCTTATCAGCCTTAGCAAAGTCCGGCAGGGAGGTCCCCCGTGGAGCGTGCGAAACCACGCAGGGGCCACGGGTCTTCCCGGCTGTGATCAGTGCCCGACTGCTCCAATGTGGTACGGTCTGCCGGGCACACGTACGCGCGCGCTACTTCGGGGGCTCCAGCAGCTGCTGCTTCAGGGCGCGGCCTTCGCGCGTGTCGCGCAGGTTCACCAGCGTCTGTACGTAGTAGGTGAGCGCCCAGAGGTTCTCCTCCGGAATGGCGCCCTTCCACGTGGGCATCGCCGCGCCGGCCACGCCCGCGGCAATCACGCGGTAGAGGTCCTCGCGCTGCCGCTCGGGCGTGTAGTCCGCGTCCTCCACCTCGTCCTCCAGCGGCCACACGGTGCGCAGCCGGTGCTGCAGGAAGTCCGGAGGCAGCACCTTCGCCGTGCGCGTGGGCTCGCCCTTGTCGTCCACCTCCACCGAGTAGTCCGAGTCGCGCGTCTGCGCCGTGTATGGGTCCGCCTTGCTCAGGTCCACCTTGCGCCCCGTCACCTGCAGCGTCAGCGCCTCGAGCTCCGGCCTGGGCAGGTAGGCGACGTGGCACCCCGAGCACCCCGCGTGCCCCTTGCCCGCCACGTGGTACACCGCTTTGCCCCGCTCGACCGCTTCGGCCTCACGGCCCTTCCACGGATCCGGCGACACCTCCACGGGCTTACCCGGAGCCTCCTCGCGCCAGCGCGGGTTGAAGGTCTTCAGGTACTGGGTGACGGCATCCATGTCCGCGGCGGGCACGTCCCACGCCAGCATGGGTGTGCCGTGCAGGCCCCGGCGCAGAATGCGCTTCAGGGCCTCGTCCGGAGGCAGCTCGCCCACCGCCACGCCGCCGAACTTGAAGAGCGCCTGGCGGAAGTTGCGCGGCGGCGGACGCATGCCCACCGCCGAGGGGCCCAGGCCATCGCCCTGCGCTCCGTGGCAGGACATGCAGTAGTAGGAGTACACGTCGCGGCCGCGCTCCAACGTCTCCGCCGCGATGGTGCGCCCGTCGCCCAGCTTCATCGGCTCGAGCTTGGGCTCGTTGGAGCGGCAACCCGCCGTGAGCACCGTGAGCACCGTGAGGAGCGCTGCGCGCAGCGTGTGACTTGCGTTCATGGCAGGTACACCACCGAGAAGAGGAGCCACCCCGTCACCGTGACGAAGTGCCAGTAGAGGTTCCACAGGCGCAGCCGCTGGCGGACTTCCGCCCCGCGCAGCACGTGTACCAGGAGCCGCGTCAGGCCCAGCATGCCCACCAGCGTGTGCAGGGCGTGCACCGCCTGCAGCCCGTAGAAGGAGGAGGCGTGCGCTCCACCCGAGGGAAGCCGCAGCCCCGCCTTCCACAGGGAGGTGGCCACCACCGCCTGCAGGGTGAGAAAGGCCACGCCCACCAGCAGCGTTCCGGCGAGGCTCCAGAGGGTGGGGCCCCGGGCGGTGGGCACGCGGCCCAGGCGGCGGTGGGCCGTGTGCAGCACCGCGCTTCCGCCGGCCAGCAGAAGCATGCCGAGGCCGAGGGTGACTCGCGGCGGCACCAGGGCTCCGGCGATGGGCCAGGGGTCTCGCAGCCGCAGGTAGCCCGCCGCGAATACCAGCGTCGCGAAGAACATCGTCCAGGCGCCTAGCGCGATGACGGCGGCGAACCACTCCGTTCCGGTCTGGTCCTGGGTGTCCTGCCACGGGGACCCGGGGGTGAGCACGGGGGACATGGCACCCTCACCCCGTCCCTCTCCCGAAGGGAGAGGGGTAGGAGCCGGGGTCATCCCACTCCTCCCACCGTAGGCATCGGCTGCGGGGACGCGGCTCCAGGGCTCGGCTCTCCTGGCAGCTCTTCCGCCTGGCCGATCCAGTCACGCCCCAGCCGCTCCCGTACGTCCGGCTGCGAGAGCGTGTGCGGCCCCCGGCGCACCACCGGCACCTGCGCGTAGTTGTCCACCGGCGGCGGGCTCGGCGCGCAGGTCCACTCCAGCGTGCCCACCTGCCACGGGTTGGCCTCCGCCACCTCGCCCCGCCGCAGCGTCCGCACCAGGTTCACCACGAAGAGCAGCTGCGCCAGCGCCAGCGCGAACGCCGCCACGCTCGTCCACTGGTTCAGAGGCAGCAGGTGCCGGAGGTACTCGTACTGGTACGGGTCATACAGCCGCCGCAACTGCCCCGCGTAGCCGGCCACCAGCTGCCCGCCGAACACCATGATGAACAGCACCGTGCTCAGCAGCACGTGCGCCATCGCCAGCCGCTGGTTCAGCTGCTTGCCGAACATCTTCGGGAACCAGAAGTACAACCCCGCGAACACCGCCAGGAAGCTCGCCGCCGCCATCGTCAGGTGGAAGTGCCCCACCACCCACATCGTCGCGTGCAGCGGAATGTCCGTTGCCACCGCGCCCAGCGCCAGCCCCGTAATGCCGCCCAGGCCGAACACCACCATCGTCCCCAGCACGGCCACCATCGGCGCCGTCAGCCGCACGCTGCCGCGCCACAGCGTCATCAGCCAGTTGAGGAACATGATCATCGCCGGCAGCGAGATGGCCAGCGTCAGCGTCATGAACGCCCGGCCCAACAGCGGCGCCATCCCGCTGGTGAACAGGTGGTGCGCGTACACCAGCCCGGACAGCGCGGTAATCGCGCCCATGCACAGCACCGTGCCCCGGTACCCGTGCGCCGGCCGCCGGCTGAAGTACGCCAGGAAGTCTCCAATCATCCCCCAGCCCGGCAGAATGAGGATGTAGACCTCGGGGTGTCCGAACAGCCAGAACATGTGCTGGTACAGCAGCGGGTCTCCCCCGCCGCCCACCACCGCCGCGCCCGTCATGAAGAAGCGCGTGCCCGCCACCCGGTCCAAGAGCAGCATGCCCGTGGCCGCCGCCACCACCGGGATGAACAGCAGGTTCAGAATCGAGGTGAAGAACAGCCCCCACACCGTCAGCGGCAGCCGCCCCCACGTCATCCCCGGAGCCCGGCAGCGCACCACCGTGGCCGCGAAGTTCACCGCGCTCAGGAACGAGGACAGCGCCGCGCACACCACGCCCACCATCACCAGCGTCTGCCCCAGCCCCGGCGTGAACGCGTGCCCCACCGACAGCGGCGGGTAGCTTGTCCACCCCGCGGTGGCCGTGCCCAGCCGCACCCCGAACGAGGCCAGCACCAGCGCTCCGCCCAGCGCGAACACCCGGAAGCTCCACGCCGACAGCCACGGGAACGCCATGCTCCGGGCCCCCACCGCCAGCGGAATCACGAAGTGGCCCAGCGCTCCAATGAGCAGCGGGGTGATGGCGAAGAACACCATCAGCAGCCCGTGCATCGTGAAGATGCCCGTGTAGCCCGGCGGCGTAATCGCCCCGCCCGTCTGCGGAAAGGCCAGGCCCACCAGCGGCACCGGCCGCCCCGGCCAGCCCCACTGCCAGCGGATGAGCATTGCCAAGAGGCCGCCCACCGCCAGGAAGAGGAACCCCGCCCAGAGGTACTGGCGCGCCACCTTCTTATGGTCCGCCGCACCGCTCAGGACGCTCAGGATGCTCATGGCGCCGCCCTCCACTCCCAGCCCCAGTTCGCCGGTGCGTCGTCCTTGTCATGCGCCCGCGCCGCGTGCCGGCTCGCCTCGCGCAGCCACGCCGCGTACGCCTCGGGCGCCATCACCGTCAGCGTGCCCCGCATCTTGTAGTGGCTGGTGCCGCAGTGCTGGTAGCACGCCACCTCCCACGTGCCCTCCTTCGCCGCCTGGAACCACGTCTGGTTCACCCGCCCCGGGATCGCGTCCAGCTTCACCCGGAAGTGCGGCAGCGACAGCCCGTGCACCACGTCCGCGCTCGTCAGTTGCACCCATACCGGCACGCCCACCGGCACCCGCACGTCGCTCCACGTCACCACGTCGTCCGCCGTGGCGAACTTGCCGTCCTCGCCTGCGTACCGCGCCTCCCAGGCCCACTGGCGCGCGTTCACCTCCAGGCGCACCGTGGCGGGGTTGCCCGCCGGCACCTGGAAGTTCCACAGCACCTCGTCCAGGTAGCCCAGCGAGCGGATGAAGAGCGTGCCGTCCACCACCGTGAATGCCACGAGCGCCACGCCCAGCACCACCGCCCGGCTCTTGCGGGTGCCGCCGTCCGTCGCCGTGGCCTGCTTCGCGTTGCGGAAGCGCACCACCGCCGTCACCAGCCACACCAGCATCACCGTCGCCAGCGTCAGGTCGAACCAGTGGTTTGCCGCCAGCAGCCCGTCAATCCGGCCACCGTAGGCGCTCACGTTCTCTGGCAGCGCCAGCGTGATGGCTCCGTCGGTGGGCTTGGCTGCCGGCGTCTCCGGCGAGACGTCCGTCATGGTCCCCTCTTCGCGTCACCTCTCGCCGCTCGCCACGCCGCCCACACGCCCATCGCCACCAGCAGAAATGGCAGCAGCAGCATACCGCCCACCAGCAGCCGGGCACGTCCCGTGGACTCGGCCGCCGGCACGGTACAGGTGGGGCACGCTAGCACCCACGCCGGCAGCAGGCACAGCACAAGGCCCGCCCAGATCGCCAGCCTCCGGTTGGCTCGGCGCACGGCTCGGGTGAAGCAACTCGGGGTTCTTGGAACCCTCACCCCAGCCCTCTCCCGAAGGGAGAGGGGGGAACTTGGGGCTCCTTCTGTGAGTCTGGGCCAGGGCATCCGCAAGCACCTGGGGTAACACGCACTTCGCGCGCCCTCAAGCGGAGCAAAGTCTCGCTGGCTCCCCTTAAGCCCTGACCGCCTGCTCGCTCGTTTTCAGCCCCGCGCGCGGCGGCACCACCTTCAGGCTCACCCGGAAGGTGGCGCCCTTTCCTGGCTGGCTCTCCACCTGAATCTCCCCTCCGTGTGCCTGGAGAATGCCGTGACACACCGCCAGTCCCAGTCCCGTGCCCTCTCCCACCGGCTTGGTGGTGAAGAACGGTTCGAAGATGCGCTCCAGGTGCTCCGGCGCGATGCCTCGCCCCGTGTCACTCACCTCCACCACCACCCGCTCCGGCACGTCCCACCGCGCCTTCACCCGCACCTCGTTGCCCGCCGCGTTCCCCTCGGGAATCGCCTGCGCCGCGTTGATCAGCAGGTTCAGGAACACCTGCCCCAGCCCTGAACCGCTGCCGTGCACCTGCGGCAGCTCGCCCAGCTCTTCCACCAGCCGCGCCCGGCGCCCCACCTCGTGCGAGGCCAGCTTCATCACCCGCCGCAGCACCCCTCCCAGGTCCACCGGCCCGCTGCTCACATCATCCGGCCGCGACAGCAGCTTCAGGTCCTGGACGATCAGCCGCACCCGCTCCGCACCCTCGCGCGCGTCGGCAATGGCCGTGAGCAGCTCCTCGCGATCCTCGGGCCCGGGCGCACCCTGCGTGCGCGTCATCTCCTTATGGATGTAGCTGAGGTTGCTCAGCACGTACGCCAGCGGGTTGTTGATTTCATGCCCCACCCCCGCCGCCAGCTGCCCCACCGACGCCAGCCGATCGGCGAACAACAGCCGCGCCTGCGTCGTCTTGAGCTCTCTGAGGCTGTCGGCCAACCGGGCGTTGGCCGCCTCGAGTTCCGCGGTGCGCGTGTGCACCGTCTCCTCCAGCCGCGCGTGGTAGATGCGCGCATCCCGCTCGGCCGCCTCCGCCTCCGCCTTCAGGTGGCGGAGCTGTCTCGCCATGGGCAGCAGGATGAACAGCACCAACGCCGTTAGCACCGCCACGGCGATCAGCGCAGGCCCCACCTCCAGGGCCCGCAGCCCCATCGTCAGCCCGATCGCCACGGTCACAAAGAGCACCACCTGTAAGCGCAGCGTCACCGACGTCCCCCTGTTGGCTGCCTGCGTCGGCCTTCTCGTAAGCGATTCAGGCCTCGCGTGCTGGTCCTGAATTACCTGACTGTACGGCAGTCATCAGCCGGACAAGCCCCACCCTCTGAAGCGTGGAGCACCCCGTTCACCCACAGCCTGGGAGCCGTGAGGTCGCCGTGAAGCCTCCGACGGAACCCGGTGCAGTTCGCCATCGCTAAGTGCTGTGGGGGAGGCCAGGCGAAAGACACGCACCCACATGGCATGACATCGTTCGCGGCTGACTGGGGCGCGTTCCGGACGAACCTGCTCTGCTGTCAGACTGTCGAAGAAGTCCTTCGACTTCCCAGGGACCTACTACCGGATGGGTACTCCGTTGGAGACTCGCCCTATAGGTCGTAGGCACCAGAAGACTCCCGGGCCTTTTTCGACGGTCTGGCTGTTGGACAGGTTTGCCCGACGTGCGCCCGCTGGGGAGGCACCGCCCCAGGCGCCACTTGGAGGCCTCTCACCCATCCTGGTAAGTAGTGCGAACCATGCGCCTTTTCCCACCCGCTGGGTTTTGTCTGCTCCTGGCCATGCTGGGGGCCACCGCAGCACTGGCCCGAGAGCCTGACGACAAGGTCCGGATTCGGACCCTCCAGGTGTCGGACCACCCGGCGCAAGAGGCGGAGGACATCTACGTCGCGGGCCAGGTCGTGACGGCCCTTCGCTTCGAGAGCGATGTGGATCCGGCGAAGACGAGGCTACTGGCGTGGGAAGGGCGCCTGGAGCCCCTGCTGGTGGGCGTCAAAGTGGTGGTGCTGCAAGGATCACGCTGAAGAACACCGATTACGGTGGTCCGTGGAAATTCGACGGTGCCTACCTGACCCGCGACTTTACCAGCTTCACGACCCGCCCCTTTGCGCTGCGCTTAGAGCGCGCCTCCATCGTCCCTGGCCAGACAGGAAGAATCGCGGTCGTGGTGGACAAGAGCGCCTTCGAGACAACGGAAGGTCAGGTTACGGATCTCGCGCTCCAAATCTTCCGTGAGGACGGGCTCTTACAGGTGATGGTGAGGATGGAACACACGCTCGTTCAGAAGTAGAGGTGCCGCTTATGTCTGCCACTCAAGCGCTTCTGTTCAGGTCCATCGCCGTGCTCATCCTGGCTTGCGGTTGCACCACACCTGGCGGTGTGGCGCTGCGCGCGGATGGCACTCCAGGCCCAGAGGAGTGCTCAGAGGAAGCCAAGAAGACGATGCGAATCCTGAGGCTTCATGTGGGAGACAGCGCCATGGTGGACTTGGACGCGAACCAGATCTGGAGCCGGCGCGTCACGCTCTATGAGGGACCGATCGAGAGCGTCATGCAGGAGGGCTTCGGCAAGCTTGATGCGGCGACCCGCTTGTATGGGCACGTCTGGACAAGCGGCCCACAAGTCGTCATCCGTTACTACGAAGCTCACCCACCGGACGGCGACAAGATCCCCATCTGCGCGGTGGCGCGGCTCGGCCTTGATCAGATGCGGAAGTTGCCCGAGTCAAAGCAGGGGACCGCCATCCTAGAGGGCTCTAGCGCGACGGCCTACATCGTCGATGCTTTCCGGTAGAACCTGCGTCGCAGTCAGAACCCTCCATGGGTCCTGGGAGAGCGGGACGGCCGGTGCGGGCGGACCCGTCCGCCGACGGGGGGACCCGCACCGAGCCGAGGGACCCGCGACCTGTGAGCCCAAACGTGGATCTCGCGCACGGCTCGACGCACCGCGTCACTCCGGAACTTGTACTCCCGCGTCACTTCCGTTAGCTGTCCCTGCATCCTTATATGTCCATGTCCGCCGACACCGCGTCCGCTCGCCCCGCTCCGGTTCCCCTCACCCGCCGCCCCGCCTTCTGGGCCGCGCTGGCGGTGCTCGCCCTGAGCGTGGGCACCCTCTCCCTGGGCGCACTGCTGGCCCGCCCCACCCCGCTGCCGAAGCTGGGCGCCCTGCCGGACTTCACCTTCACCCGGGAGAATGGCTCGCCCTGGGGCATGGGCCAGCTGCGTGGCCGCCCCTTCGTCGCCAACTTCATCTTCACCCGCTGCCCCACCATCTGCCCCGCCTTCACCCGCCGCATGGCGCGTATCCAGGCGGAAACACAGGGGTTTGGCCCCAGGCTTCAGCTCGTCTCGTTCTCGGTGGACCCCACCTATGACACGCCCGAGCGCCTGGCCACGTACGCCCAGGTCCACGGGGCCAACGCCGAGCGCTGGAGCTTCCTCACCGGCGACTACGCGCAGCTGAAGAAGACCGTGGTGGACAGCTTCAAGATCGCCATGGGCCGCGAGAACCTGGACGAGGCGGATGTCATGGGCATCTTCCACGGCAACCACTTCGTCCTGGTGGACGCCACCGGAGAGATTCGCGGCTACTACGACAGCGCCGATGACGAGGCCTTCGCCCGGCTGCTGAAGGACCTGCCCCAGCTGGTAAACCCTTGAAATGACGAAGGGCCAGCCCCCTCATCGGGGACCGGCCCTTGTCTTACCGCGCTACCGCGCTACCGCTGGGATTAGCGAACCAGGGCGGCGTGAGCGTGAGCGATCTGGTTCTGGAAGTTGAAGCGGGCCAGGGGGTTCTCCAGCGCGCCGACCTTGTCCGAGGCGCCCTTGAGCATGTCGGCCCACTCGGCCACCTTCTTCACCGTGGGCAGCGCCTTGCCGATGAAGCCGGCCACGGCGTTGGCAGGGCCCGACAGCCACGAGGCGGCGCCGTCGATGACCTTGTCAGCGATGGGCTTGAGCTTGTTGCCCAGGCCGAACGGGAGCTTGTCGAGGAAACCGCCGACCTTCTCCTTGATGGGGGCAGCCAGCTCGCTCATGGGCTTGCTGACGAAGTTCAGGATCTTCTCACCGATGCTGGTGGCGCCCTTGGCGATGTCCGACACCTTGCCGGCCACATTGCCAACGACCTCGGCGCCCTTCTTGACGGTGTTGATCGCCTTGGAGACGAAGCCGCTGATCTTGTCGAAGAGACCCATGATTTGACTCGCTTTCAGAAGTGTTTTGGAAGAGTGAGGGTACAAGCAGATTGTCGGGGCCAGGGTCGGAGAGTTTCCTCCCTGAATTTCTTTTTTTTGATCCGCTGGCCCTAGCTGTCGAAGCCCGATCCGCCCCGGCTGGAAGGCTTCTTGCCCTTGCCGTCCTCGAACTGGGACTTCTCGAACTCCTCGTTGACGCCCAGCTCACCCTTGGCCACTTTGATCAGCAGCTTGGCCGCGTCGTCGTTCGTCATGGTCTTGAAGCCGGCGGCGTGCAGCTCCTCGTCGGCGACGACCTTGAGCACCGGCTCCTTGTCCGGGTTCTGCGCGTAGTCGAGCACCAGCTCCACGTACTCCTCGAGCTCCAGGCCCACCGTCTTGGCGATGCGCTGGGTGTCCGGGTCCTTGAGCAGCTCGGCACGGACCACTTCGACGGGGCGCGACAGACCCTTCTTGGGAGTGTTCTGGGACATGGACTTGGGCTCCGGAGGATTGAGAGGCGAACAGTCTGCCCGCCCTTTCCCGATTTACGCAAGTTCCGTTACCTGGAGGGGCTTGCGGTCCCCGCAGAGCATGAGAATCCGTTTCTCACCAGCGAGTGTGGCGCGGGAGGTAGGGATGAACGGCGGGCCGGGGCAGGTGGTGGCAGGAGGGCAGCAACTGAGCCTGTTCGCGCGCTTCGTCGTCTACGGGCTGGTGGGGTGGTGCATCGAGTGCATCTTCACCTCGGTGATGGACCTGGCCAGCGGGGCGGGGGACCTGAGGTTGATGGGGTACTCGTACCTGTGGATGCACCCCATCTGGGGCCTGGGCCTGCTGCTGGGAGAGCGGCTGATGGGGGTGCTGCAGCGCACGGGGTTCAACCGGGTGACGCGCGCGTTCATCGGCATGGGGGTGTGCTTCGCGGTGGAGTACTCCATGGGCGCGGCGCTGGTGGCGCTGATCGGCCGGTGCCCGTGGGACTACTCGGCCTCGCCGCTGAACCTGCATGGGTTGGTGCGGCTGGACTACGCCCCGTTCTGGCTGCTGTGCGCGTGGGGGGTCGAGCCTCTGTTCACCCTGGTGCGGCGGGTGCGGCTGGGCGCCAGTGAGCCCGAGCCGATGGCGGCCCCGGCGGCCGCTCCCGTGGCGCAGCTTCGCCCGCTGTGAGCCGGGGTGTGGCTCAGCGGATGTTCTGAATCGAGTTCTTCGCTGTGTCGTGCCGCGTCTTCAGCACATTGGAGATCAGCGAGGTGGTGCCCTGGGTGAGCTCGTACTGCAGGCGCAGCATCTGGCGCATGTCCTGGAAGGTCTGCTGGAGGATGTCCCCACCGGTGGGCAGGGCTTCGCGCGGCACCGGCGCGGTGCCTCCGCCAGCCTGCCCCAGGCGTGCCTGGAAGGAACTCGCGGCGGGGAGGGATGGCCCCTGAAGGCCCGGCCTGACGGACGGGGTGCTCGTGCTGCTCACGGATGAGAGGGCCGTCATGCTCACCTCCAGAGAATCGGGTGCCTCGGGATTATCCGGCGCGGCCATTCTGAGGTGATTTGATAATTAAGCCGGAACCGTTCGCTTTTACCTATGGCTCACCCCGGAGGACGGGGCACGCCTCCGGGCGGCTGCCAGCGCAGGTAACCGTGCCGCAGTAACTCCGAATCCGTACTCACTCCTGGCTGGGTGAGGGCCAGAGCGAGCGCGCCCTTCTGGAAAGAGTCTCGCGGCTCGCGCGCGCCGTGCTCGCGCGCCTGAGTCCAGGCCTGGGTCCAGGCGGTGAAGAAGGTGTGCATCGCCGTGCCCGGGTTCACCTGGCGGCGCCAGTCCCGCGGCAGCCAGTCCCGGAAGAGCCACGGTGAGAAGCCGTGCTGAAAGTCGGTGTGGAAGAGCAGTGCCTCGCGCGTGAGCCCCTCGGGCCCACGCCGCAGCAGGTACGCCACGGTGATGCCACCCGCGGTGTCCGTGCTGCCCTCCACCAGCAGGCCCGTGGGCAGCAGCGCCTGGCCGAGCTGGGCGTGCGCCGCCTCCACGTCCTCCGGGCGGTACTGGCGCAGGATGTTCATGGCGCGCACCAGCCGCAGGGGCTGCCCTGCTTTCGTGGCCCAGTCGAAGCCTCCGGGGTGAAAGCGGGTGCGGGGCTCCGCGTGCTCCGCCGCGGCCGTGGCCCGTGCCGCCTCCGCCTCCACGCCGATGACGAGCAGCTCCGGGTACAGCTCCCGGAAGGCCCGGGCGCTCTCCAACGTGGTCCACGGGTGCTCGCCGAAGCCCACGTCCAGAAACGCCGCCTCGCGCCAGGGACCGTCGCGGCGCTCGAGCAGCGCTCGCTCCCAGTGGAGCAGGTACCCGTCCAGCGCCTGGAGCCGCGAGCGCGAGGTTCTTCCCCGGGTACGCCGCTCCGGCGGTGGCTGTGTCGGAGCGCTCATCGCCCCAGGTTGCCCTCCGGCTCGGGCTCACCGGCCAGCGCCCGCTGGTACACCTCCAGGTCCCACGGGGTGAAGAGCACCACCGTGACCTTCTCCACCTGCGGCAGCCGCTCCAGCGCCGCGCGCATCTCCCGCAGCGCGATGCGCGAGGCCTTCTCGATGGGGTAGCCGTAAATGCCCGTGGAGATGGAGGGGAAGGCCACCGTGCGCAGGCCGTGCTTCTCCACCAGCGCGAAGACGCTCTGGTAGCAGCGCGCCAGGTAGGCCGCCTCGCTGCGCCCACCGCCCTGCCAGCGCGGGCCCACCGTGTGGATGATGTGGCGCGCGGGCAGCTTGTAGCCCCCGGTGATGCGCGCCTCTCCCGTGGGACATCCGTTCAGCAGGCGGCACTCGTGCACCAGCTCGGGCCCCGCGGCCCGGTGGATGGCGCCGTCCACGCCTCCGCCTCCCAGCAGCGAGGAGTTGGCCGCGTTGACGATGGCGTCCGCCACCACCTTCGTGAGGTCTCCCTGCACCAGCTCCAGCCGTGAGTTGCTCACCGCGTGCGCTCCTTCCCTTGGAGGGGATTGCAGAGTCCGTGCGCTGGACGACGCACCTGCCCTCGAGTCCGACAGCAGCCAGGCAGCCTGCCCCCCCGCTTCCCGCACGCGGCAGCATGCATACCTTTGGCGCCACCACGGATGATCATCCGGGTTTTTTCGAAGGGGAGAATATTCATGGCGTCACTCAGGCGTGGGTTGGTGGACAAGGTGAAGAAGGCCGCGGAGAGCGTGGGCAAGAAGGGCGTCCAGGTGGCCACCAAGGCCGGCACCCGTGGCGCCCGGGCCATCGTGGAGACCACGGCCGCCGCGGTGAAGACGGTGGACAAGATCCAGTCGAAGCTGGGCCGCACCCCGCGCAAGGCCAGCACCACCGCCGAGCCGGTGAACGCCATTCCGAAGCCGGTTCAGAAGGTGGCCGAGAAGGTCGAGACGAAGGTGAAGCGCGCCTCCTCGGCCCGCGCCTCCGAGGCGGCTCCCGTGGCGGTGCGTGAGTCCGGCCGCAAGGCGATGCCGACTCCCGCCGTCGCCGCCAAGCGCTCCAAGGCCCCCGCTCCCAAGAAGGAGTTCAAGGCCAAGCGCGGGCAGAAGCACCTGCACACCGGCCGCTGAGCGCGGCGCTTCTTCGGGGACAGCAACCCTTGCCCCGGCCCTCTCCCGAGGGCAGAGGCCGCAGCACCCTCCCTCTCCCCTCGGGAGAGGGTTGGGGTGAGGGTTGCGCGGCTCAGCGGCGGCTGACCTTGCGCGCCGCGGATTTGGATGGCTGCGCCTTGCGAAGCTCGGGCGTCAGCCGGGTCACCGTGCCCGGCTTGCGCACCAGCGCCGCCTGCCGCTCGCGCTCGGCCGCCTCGCGCGCTTCCGCCGCCTTCGCCGCGCGCCGCTCCGCCAGCGCCGCCCAGCGCTTCTTCAGCGCCTCGCGCAGCCCCGGCGTGCTCAGGTCCACTCGCGCCTGATGCAGCCGGTAGTGCAGGTCCTCGCGCAGGGAGCCGCGCTCCAGCGCCGTCTCCGCCGAGCCCATCAGCCCCAGCACCAGCTTGGGCCGCTCCTCCTGCATCTGCAGGCAGCGCAGAATCTGTCCCTGCACTTCCCAGGGCAGCTTCGTCACGTCCGAGACGAACACCACGCCTTTGGGACGCTTGAGCGCCTCGGCCAGCTCCGCCGCCTGGCGCACTTCGATGAGCGCGCCCTCGTGCTCGAAGGCATACGCGGCCTCCTGCGCCCAGCTGCGCCGCTCCTCCTCCGTGCCCCCGTAGAGCAGCAGCGACGCGCGGTTGGAGACGAGCTCCTCTTCGCTATATCCGCGGGGTATCAACACGTCAGACCGTCCTTCCCTGAAAAACAGGTCAGGTACAGTCTAACGCCCTCACGGGTTGGACGTCGAATGGGTGTGAACCCTATCAGGCCGTTTTTCGGGCCCTGAGAAACAGGCCTGAACAGGCTTTCACCCTCCGTGAATCCCCTCTGCGCCCCACCCCCGGGGTTCTCTGCTCGCCGCGGGGCTGGGCACCACCATCACCGGGCGCCGGCAGCGCGCCATCAACTCGCGCGCCAGAGCGCCGCCGCTGTGGTGGCCCTCGGCGGTGCCCACGCACACCAGGTCCACGCCCTCGCGCTCGGCCGCCTGGCAGATGGCCTTCGTCCGGTCACTGCACGTCACCCCTTCCACGCTCCAGCGAACCCGTTCATCCTCGGGTGGGACAAGCGCCCACAGCCGACGCTGCACCTCCTCATGCTCACCGGGAGGCTCGGGGAGCACGCCGTAGTGGTCGTTCCAGTCCGGGTCACTCAGGCGCTTGGGGTGCACGTGCAGCAGGTGCACGCGGCCCTTCATGCCCACCAGGGTGCGCGCCTGGGCAATGGCGTGCAGGCTCTCGTCGGAGAAGTCCACCGGCACCAGCACGGTGCGCGGCGGCGAGGCCCTGCGCGGCACGCCCCACGTGGGCGGCACGCACACCACGGACTGGGCCGCTTGCCGGAGCACCTCGGCGGAGACCGAGCCGTGCCACAGCCGTTGCAGGCCCGCGCGCTGGTGCGTGCCCACCACCACCAGGTCCACCCGGCGCTCGAGCGCCACGTGCAGCAGGTGATCCGAGCGCTTGCCGTAGCCGGGCTCCAGGTGGAGCTCCACCGAGCCTTCCCCGGGCAGCTCGCCCACGCGCTCGCGCATGTCGCGCAGCAGCACGCGCCGCACCTCCGGGTCCAGCGCTTCGATGTTGCGGACCACCGGGTCCAACAGCTCCACGCGCACCGGGGAGTGAATGCCCAACCGCTCACGCTCCTCCGTGGGCGCGCAGACGTAGGCGGCCACCACGTCGCACGGCCCCACCTCGCGCAGGGCGCGCAGGAAGGCGGTAGGCCCGTCCAGGTCCTCGCCTCCGGCGTCCACTCCGGCCAGCACCAGCAGGCGGCGCCGGCCCTTGGCCCAGTCCTCCAGAGCCTCGTAGCGGCGCACCACCAGCACGGGGGCGCAGGCCCGGCGCACCAGCCGCTCGGGCAGCGGGGCGCGGCGGAAGAGCGTGTGCGTGGGCCACCCGTCCGAGGCCACCACCAGCCACCGGGCGCGAATGCATTCCTCGCTGGTGATCAGCGTCTCCTCCGAGTCCCGCGAGGGCGGCACCACGCGGACCCGCGCGCCCATGGCCCGAAGCCGCTCAGCCTCGGCCTCCAGGCTTGCGGGCAGGCTTCCGGACACGGCCGGGGCCGCCTCGGCGGAGTCCGCTACGCCGTACAGCACCAGGGGCAGGTTCAGCCTCGCCGCCAGGGCGGCGGCGACACTGGCCGCATTGAGTGATTCCCGCGACAGATTGGTGGCGCAGATGATGGACATGGACAGCCTCCCCCGTGCCTTCGGAGCTTCCCCTTCGAAGAACAATCTAGGGCTGGAGTGTCCCGCGGGAGCCACGCACGGATCCGTGCCGGCCAGCCAGCCATGAGCCGCTGGCCGGGTGCCGCCCTTGACGAAGGCTCCAGGTGTGCACAGCCCGTCTGCTCTCCCGGCCGTGCCATGCTTCGTGCCCATGCGCGCTCATGCCCTGGAGACCGAATGAAGAGCGAGTCAAGCGGGCCAGGTCAGCGCTTCGCGCCCATCCTCCTCCCCCTGGCTGGCGCCCGCTCGGTCCCGACGACGACCTGAGCCGTCAGCCCTCGCGCCTCAGCGCCCGTGGCCGTCGTAGTTGGTGTGGTCCTGCTCCGGGCCGAAGCCCCCGCGCACCCCGTCCTGCCCATACGAGGTCAGCAGCACCCGCGCCTCACCGCTGGTGTACATGTACGGCCGGCCCCATGGATCCATCGGCACCGCCGGCAGGTACTCGGGCACCAGGAAGTCCAGCGTGCCCTCATCCGGCAGGGTGCCCTTGGCCTCCCGGTACTTGGCCAGCGCGGACTCCAGCACCCCGAAGTCCTCGTGCACCCGCACCCAGTTCGGGTCGCTCTTGCCGCGCAGGGCCATGGTGGCGGTGAACACCGCGCCGCAGATCAACACCGCCGCGGTCAGCAGCAGCTTCGCGGGCCGGATCGGCGCGGCGGAAGCAGGAGTCGGGGTTTCGCTCATGTCACCAGCTTGAACAGCGGAACCTTGTGCTGCTTACCGCGCAGCTGCACCGGCGGCAGCTCCTCGAAGGCGATCTCCTTGCCCTCGACGAGCGTGTACGTGCGCTCGCCCGCCAGCACCTCTCCCGGGCCCGCCAGGGCGCACAGCCGCGCCGCCACGTTCACCGCGTCTCCAATGCACGTGTACTCGGTGCGCATCGAGCCGCCAATATTGCCCGCCACCACCACGCCCGAGTTGATGCCAATGCCCAGCTCCAGAATGAGCGGCCGCCCCTGGTGCCCACTCGCCGCCAGCTCCGCCTCCGCCTCCGCGCGCAGCTCCGTCATGGCCAGCATCATCATCTTCGCCGCCTGCAGCGCCCTCAGCGCATCGTCCGGCCGGTGCACCGGCGCGCCCCACACCGCCATCAACCCGTCCCCCAGGAACTTGTCCAGCGTGCCGCCGCAGGTGAGCACCGCGTCCGACAGCCGCCCCAGCACCTGGTTGAGCACGCCCACCACCTGCTCGGGAGGCAGGCTCTCCGCCAGCCCCGTGAAGTTGCGGATGTCGGCGAACAGCACCGTCACCTCGCGCTTCTCACCCGTGAGCACCACCGTGTCCGGGCTCTTGAGAATCTCCTCCACCACCGCGTCGGACGTGTAGCGCGCGAACAGCTTGCGCATGCGCTCCGTCTCGCCCGTGCGCCGCATGACCGACTCGATGCGCGCCGACAGCTCGTCCATGGACGCCGACTTGTTCACGTAGTCGTCCGCGCCCGCCCGCAGGCCCTGCACCCGCTCCGTCTCGCTGTCGTTGGCCGTGAGGATGATGACCGGCACCTGCCGCGCCGGGCCCTCCTTCAGCCGCCGGCACAGCTCCACCCCGTCCAGCCCCGGCATGTCCAGGTCCGACAGCACGATGGCCGGCTGCACCTTGGCCACCTGCTCCAACGAGGCATACGGATCCTGGAAGCACACTACCTCGTAGCCCAGCGCCTCCAGGCCCTCCTGCACGAAGGCGCACGCCAGCGGGCTGTCATCCACCACCATCACCCGGTGCTTGCCCGCGGTGGCCGGCCTCGGCACCTCCTGCCGCCCGGAGATTCGCCCCTGCAGGCTCAGCGCCTCGTAAATCTGCTTGTAGGTGCAGTGGCCCATCTCCACCAGCAACTCACCCAGCTTGCGCCCGTCCTTGCGCTGCAGCGCGAGCGCCTCCTCGAGCTGGCCCAGGCTGATGTACTTCAGCCCCACCAGCAGCTCGCCCAGCGGCGGGTGCGAGGGGGCCTTGTCGCTGTTGAGCCCCAGCGCCTCGCCCAGCGCGTCCTGAATCTGCTCGCGGGTGACGTAGCCCAGGGAGATGAGCGCCTCGCCCACCCGCTGCCCCGTGAGGGCCTGGAGCGCAAGCGCCTCCTGCACCTGGCTGGGCGTGACGAGGCCCAGCTTGAGCAAAAGGTCACCAAAAAGAGGGCTGGACGCGGTCATCAAGACGGGGACTCTTCCACCCGACAGGGTGGCCACAGGAGTTTCCCTTCGAAGGGCTTCGAGCCTACCCCACCCGGCCCCACACTGGGAGCCATAGAAGCATGGCACAGGGTCCAGTGCCTGGACCTCCCCTCTGGTCTAACACCCTGCGCGCCCCCTCGCCTGGAGGGCTCCCCGCTGGGCCGGGGAGACCCTTCTCAGGGAGCTGATGTCCTACATGAGCGGCTCCAGTCGTACTCCCCGGAGCCGCTCCGGCCTACCGCTGGCGGCGGCGGGCGCCGAGCACCGCGAGCAGCGCCAGGCCCATCATCGTCAGGGCCGACGACGGATCACCCGCCGTGGAGGCGCAGCCGACGCCGTCGCCCAGGAAGTCCTTGTCGTCCGGAACCGCCGCCGTCTCGATGGTGAAGCTCACCTCGTTGGACGAGATGACGTTGCCCTGCCCATCGCTCACGGTGACGGTGAGCACGTAGTCCCCCGGCTCCAGCGGCGTGCTGGGCGTGAAGCTCCAGTTGCCGTTGGCGTCCGCGGTGGTGGTGCCCACCGGGGTGCCATTGAGGAGGATCGTCACCGTGCTGTTCGGCGGCGCCGTCCCGGTGAAGCTCGGCGTGGTGTCGTCGGTCACCGTGTTGTCGGCCGGGCCGGTGACCACCGGGGGCGCGGGCGTCACGGGGGTGACGGTGAAGGTGTTGGGAGCGGAGCTGGGGCTGGTGTTGCCCGCCGCGTCCGTCGCCGTGGCGCTCACCGTGTGCGGGCCGCTGGGCAGCGGAACCGTGGGCGTGTAGGTCCAGTCACCGTTGGCGTCCGCCGTGACGGTGGTCACCTGCGTGCCGTCCACGATGATGGCCACCGTGCTGCCCGGCTCAGCCGTGCCGCTGTAGGTCGGCGTGGTGTCCGGGGTCGTCGAGCCGTTGGCCGGCGTCACCACCACCGGAGCGGCCGGGGGCGTGGTGTCCACCGTGAAGGTGTTGATGTTGGAGGCAGGGCTGGTGTTGCCCAGGGCATCCTCCGCCTCAGCGCTCACCGTGTGCGAGCCATCCGGCAGGGCCGCCGGCTGCGTCAGCGTCCAGTTGCCGGCCGCATCCGCCGTGGTGGTGCCCACCGCCACGCCGTCGACGAAGACCGTCACCGTGCTGCCCGGCTCGGACGTGCCGCTGTAGACCGGCGTGCTGTCATTGGTGACCGAGCCGTTGGCCGGCGTCGTCACCGTGGGCGCCGCGGGCCCCACCGTGTCCACCGTGAAGGTGTTGCTGTCGCTGGAGGAGTTGCCCGCCGCGTCCGTGGCCGTGGCCGTCACCGTGTGCGGACCGTCCGCCAGGGGCACCGTGGGCGTGAACGTCCAGGTGGTGCCGTTCACCGTGGCGGTGCCCAGCGGCGTGCCATCCACCGTGATGGTCACCGTATTGCCCGCGTCCACCGTGCCGCTGTAGGTCGGCGTGCTGTCACCCGTCGTCGAACCCTCGGCCGGCGTCAGCACCACCACCGTGGGCGCCGTGGTGTCCACCGTGAAGGTGTTGGTGTTGGAATTGGCGCTGGTGTTGCCCGCCGCATCCGTGGCCGTGGCGCGCACCATGTGCGGCCCCTCGGCCAGCGGCGTGGTGGACGTGAAGCTCCAGTTGCCCGCCGCATCCGCCGTGGTGGTGCCCACCGGCGTACCGTCCACGATGACGGTGACGGTGCTGCCCGCCTCCGCCGTGCCGCGGTACGTCGGCGTGTTGTCACGGGTGAGCGATCCATTGGCAGGGGCGACAACGACCGGAGCCGGTGGCCCCGCGGTGTCGACCATGAA
>DASVVJ010000090.1:0-2057 GCA_036389955.1 Myxococcaceae bacterium | reverse complement strand
AGCTGGCCGCCACGGCCCGCGCCGCCCTGGAGCCCATGCTGCCCACGGGCAATCCGATGCGCTCGATGGTGGAGCGGGCCGAGAACGACGCGATGTCGCGCTGGTTCGGCGAGTCGCCGCGCGCTCAGGGAGGGCAGGTGGAGGAGGGGCTCTCTCAGGACGAGGAGGAGGGCAAGAAGGCGCGGGCGGATGAGCTGCTGGCGGATCTGGCCTTCTCGCTGGATCCCGAGCAGATGGCCGCCTTCGAGCTGGCGGCGGGGTGCGCCCGCTACTTCGACGTGGAGGACTCGCTCACCGAGGAGATCATCGAGGCGAACACCCGCGCGCTGCGGCCGGTGCCCAAGCGCGTGCCGTACCCGACGCAGAAGATGCTCTTCGAGACGACGGGCAGCCTGCACGAGGTGCATGACTTCGTCGTCACCGATCCGCGGATGATCGTCTACGACATGGCGGCCAACCGGCAGTTGGTGCGCGCGTACATGGAGGAGGAGCCGCCTCCCAAGCCCAAGAAGATGAAGCGCACCGCGGTGCGCGTGTACGTCTGTGACGCCTCGGGCTCCATGCACGGAGCGCGCGCCCGGTTCCGCGATGCCATCGTCATCGCCGAGCTGAACAACCTGCGCGCCAAGGCCCGCAAGAAGCAGCCCTTTGATCCGCTGTACTTCTCGTTCTTCAACGACTCGCCCACGGAGCTGGCCCGGGTGGACACCGCCACCGAGGCCACCCGGCAGATCGAGAAGCTGTTCCGCCACTCGCCCGCCGAGGGGCAGACGGACATCACCCTGGCGCTGATGGCCGCGTTCGACTCCATCCGCGCCGCGCAGGGCAGGGACCCGTACCTGGCCCGCGCCACCGTGGTGCTCATCACCGACGGCGAGGACCGGGTGGACCTGGAGCTCATCCGGCGCACCCGCGCTCCGGTGGACTCGCTCACCATCGCGCTGAGCTTCATCTCGCTGGGCGAGGAGAACCTGGACCTCAAGGCCCTGGTGCAGGAGCAGCGCTCGCAGGGCGGCCGCGCCTTCTACCACCACCTCTCCGACGAGGAGATCCAGTGGGCCCGCACCGAGTTTGACGCGCCCTGGCGCACGCTGTTGCCCGCGGACGTGGTGGAGACGCCGGACTCGCTGGAGGCGCTCTTCCCGCACCTGGAGGCGCTGGAGGCCATGGCCGTCAAGCGCAGCGCTCCGGCCGCGCAGGTGGCGGTGGAGGCCTCGTTCGATGCCTTCTTTCCGGAGCAGCCCGCGGCGGCGCCACCCCGTGAAGCGCCAGGGACGGATGTGACGGCGCGGGTGAAGGACATTCTGGACGCGCTGGCCGAGGCGGCCTCGCTGGCGCCCGCGGAGCGCCGCCCTACCGAGAGCGTGCTGCTGTTGCAGCACCTGCTGGGTGTCTACCAGCTGACGCCCGCGCGCTACCTGGCGGCGCTGGCGGTGGGTGGACAGCCCGTGCAGGAAAGCCTCGCTCGGGTGCGCCTGTTGTGCCGTCCGTTCGGGTAGGCTTCCGGGGACATGCTGTTCGGCCTGTTCCGCAAGAAGGACAAAAAGAAGAAGCCCGAGGATCCCCTCGCGGCCTTCGATCAGCTCATCGAGGACCTGGAGCGCCAGGCGGCCGAGGTGCGCAAGTCCGCCGCCACGCTGCTGGCCCTCAAGGGAGAGCTGACCCGCTCCGTGGAGCGCTACTCGCGCCGGCTGCTGGAGATCGACGAGCGCCGCGCGGTGGCGGACTCGCGGGGCGATGCGAAGAGCAGCTCGGTGCTCATGCGGGACCGGGGGCAGACCGAGACGCTGCTCAAGTCCACCCGCGAGGCACTGGAGCGCTCCGAGACGGACGCCCGGCTGCTCATGGAGGCCGCCAACGACGTGGGGGCCCGGGTGATCGAGCTTCGCACCGAGCGCCAGAGCGCCTCGGCCCGCCTGGTGGCCGGCGGGCTTGTCACCGGCGTCATGCGCGAGCGCGCTGACCGCATCGAGAAGGTGCTCGCCCTGGATGCCGCCCGCGATGAGATCGAGCGGGCCCATGCCCTGGCGGACATCTACCGCGAGGAGCGCGGGGAC
>DASVVJ010000089.1:0-2633 GCA_036389955.1 Myxococcaceae bacterium | reverse complement strand
CCGGTCCTGTGCCCCTGGTGGATCAGGTCCTTCCGGAGCCCGTGTCCCGGCTCCGGCTGGCACCCAAGTCTTCTCCTCCGCTGTCCTGAGCGTTTCCGGAGCGTGCGTCCGCCGTGCGGGGGCTTCGTGCCGCCGTGCGGATGGGTTGCCGTGCTCCGTCACCCGTCCCCCTGTGGCCTCTTCACGTGAGCCGCTGGAGGCGTGTGCCGGTGCCCCGCTGACGTGAGCTCCGCCCCGCGCGTGGTCCTCGTGGGCCTCGCGCGAGCGCTCTGCCTTCAAGCCCCTGCCGCGCATCGCGCGCCGTGCCTCCCCGTTGCTGGAGGCGCGGAGCCGGGGGCGTTCCGCTGCCGTACCGCAGTACTCACCCGTGGAGTCACACAATGAAAATGAAGCTGTTTGCCGCTGTCTTGGTATCCGCCAGCCTGGTCTTCGGTTGCGGTGGAGACGAGGAGGAGGAGAACGTCGACGTCGAGGGGTGTGAGCACCTCCAGGAGGGCCCGGCCACCGCGGTCACCGCCACGGCCACCCAGGCCAGCGCGCCCGCCGTGAAGGATGACCACCGTCGCTACGACGTGACGCTCGTGGACGTGACGGGAGGCAAGGGAGGCTCCGTCACCTTCGCCGCCGCCGAGGAGGTCGACTACGTCGTCTTTACCAGCGCGGACGTTCCCGTCTCCGTCACGGACGCCAACGGCCAGGCCGTGGCCATCGAGGCGAGCGCGAAGAGCTCGACCCAGTGCACCGAGATCAAGGGCCGCCACACGATTCCGATGAAGGTGGGCACGCACACGCTCACCTTCGGTCCCACCACGCAGACGTCCGTCTCGCTCGTCATCGAGCCGGCCGCGCACGACCACGAGGATTGAGCCCATGAACAAGTTCATCATGATGGTGGCAGTGCTGGGGCTCGCCGCTTGCGCGAAGGCTCCGTCGGCGACTCACCCGGAGCTGGCCTCCGCTCACGAGAAGATGGAGGCCGACCACCGCGAGATGGAGGCGGCCCACGAGAAGATGGAGGCCGAGCACCGCGAGTGGGCCGAGGCCCATGACAAGGCCAAGGGCTCCGCGGCGGACGCGCAGCACGACGCGCTGGAGGCCAAGCACCAGGAGTTGCTCTCCCGCCACTCGTCGGTGGTGGAGGGGCACAAGTCGCTCGTGGATCAGCACGGGCAGCTCGAGTCCACGCACGGCGGTGATGCCTCGGCGGCGAGCTCCGAGCACGAGCGCATGCAGTCCGAGCACGAGCGCATGCGCTCCGAGCACGAGGCCATGGTCGCTGAGCACGAGCGGATGCGCGAGGACCACCAGCGGATGATGGGCGGCCACTAGGCCCGCCCTGCTGTTCCGGGCGGGAGGGGGCTCACGCACCTTCCGCCCGTTTTCCGGGGCCGGCTCTGGCTGGCCCCTCTTTCTCACAGTCACAGGGAGATCGAAGATGGGTACCTTCCAGCAGTTCCTGACGGACAAGCAGATCGACACCACCGTGCTCGTGCGGCTCTCGGCTCAGCTCGAGGCCCACACCGACGCGGACCAGCTCCTGCGCCAGAAGCGCTGGGCCAAGCGGCGAGACAAGGACAGCCAGGCCAAGTCCTACGCCGAGCTCGACATCGGCAAGCCCCGGAGCGGGCGGGGCATCAGCGCGCAGCAACTCCAGGCGGCTCTCAAGGATCAGCCGCTGCCGCCCCGGGTGCGCGCGAAGATCGCCCGCGCGGTCAATGCCGTGCTCACCAAGAAGGGCGCGGAGCCGGTGGCTTCCGGAGCGCTCTTCGGCGAGATCAAGCCTCGCGCTGGTGCGAAGGCGAAGGCGAGCTGAGGAACCGCCCATGGCCACGGCCCTGCCTCCCGCGCTCCCCATGGATCTCCGGCGTGATGCGGAGCGACTGTTCGATCTCTCTCTGTGGTGCCTCGGGCGCGACGTCCTGTGCCAGGAGGGCAACCTGCTGCTGCGGCGCGGGCTGACCCGCGAGCGTCCACCCGAAGGCCAGCAGGGCAACACCGCGTATACGGCCTCGTTGCCGCGAGGCGGGGTCCTCAAGCTGTGGGGCTTTGGCCTGCTGTGTGATGACTGTGACGAGGCCGTCTACTTCGCGCGCGACGGCTTCACTCCCCGCCTGGTGGACGTGGCCAAGGTGAAGTGGCCGGTCTTCCAATCGGAGGGGATCGCCGCCACGCGCGAGCCGCGCACGTTCGAGGAGCGGCGTGCCACCCGGCTCGCGGTGGTGACGGTGGCCGAGTGGTTCGCCCGGCACGAGGAGTGGGTGGCCTCCGAGCTGGGCGGGAAGTGGCGTCAGGCCTGCCTGGCTGAACGACGCAAGGCCCCGCCTGTCCGCGCGGAGGAGCTGGCGGACGCGTGGTGGCGGCTGGCCGTGCGTACCCGTGCCCTGGAATTTGCCGTGAACGACGACACCGCCCCGGTTGCCGGGGCCTGAGAGGACACCATGCTGGCGCGACTGCTTCGAGCCGAGGAACCCTCCTTCTTTTCCAGCGGCCCCTGGGACGATGTCCCGGACGCCGAGCTGCCCACGCCCCCGCTGTACGAGGGGCAGTGGATGACGCACCTTCCGGTGAGCACGAGCGTTCCGTTGGCCCAGGCGTACTTCGATCAGGGGCTGCGGTTGCTGCACATGGGGTGG
>DASVVJ010000088.1:0-4834 GCA_036389955.1 Myxococcaceae bacterium | reverse complement strand
CCCAGCCCTCTCCCGCAGGGAGAGGGGGCTTGCCTGGTTACTTGCGCTGCTGGCTCAGGTAGCGCTCCATCAGCTGGCGCGCCTCGCTCAGCTTCGCCTCGACGAAACGGTCCTCGTCGTCCGGCTCCGGCGGCGGGGGCGGCGTCTCCGCTCCCGTCTTCACCGCGTCTCCGAAGTCCACCGCCGCCGCCAGCAGGTTGCGCACCGGGTTGGTGTTCCCCAGCAGCCGGGCAAGCACCGTCGTCTCCACGTCCAGCCACTTCGCCGTCTGGCGCAGCACGTCGATGAACTCGCCCTCCAGCGCCTTGGCAGGCTTGCCCGGGCCGCTCACGCACACCCGCGCGTAGCTGTTGTCCCGGTCCGCGTACAGGCTGATGGCCCGGTCCCGGAAGTCCTGCGCCAGCGCCGCCGTCACCTTGTCCAGGTGCTCTTCCAGCTGCCCGTCCTTGCCCTTGCGGTCCGGCGCCAGCGGCACCTCGGCCACGTGCCAGCCTGCATCCGTCAGGCCCGCGGGGGCCTGGGCCCATTTCACTTCGGGGGTGGGCAAGCCCAGTTCCTCACACACACGGCGCAGGCTCTGACGCAGGGCGGTGAGGTTTCCTTCGACGTCAGAGAGGAACAGGACAAGGCGAGGACTGGGCAAGAAAGGTCTCCTTAAGTGAGCGAACTTTCTAAGCTCGCGCGGCGCCTGAGAATTTCCCCCGCACCGCGCGCTCGTCCGCTCTCCGAGGAGCCTGCTTGCCCGCTACAGCGGGATGTTGCCGTGCTTGCGTGGCAGGTTCTCCTGGCGCTTGTCCTTGAGCATCTCCAGCGCGCGGATCACCTTGGCCCGCGTCTCCTCCGGGCGAATCACTTCGTCGATGTAGCCCAGCTCCGCCGCCTTGAAGGGGTTGGCGAACTTGTCCCGGTACTCGTTCACCAGCCGGGTGCGCTCGGCGTTGGCGTCCTGAGCCTTCGTCAGCTCGTTGCGGAAGATGATGTTCACCGCGCCCTCGGGCCCCATGACGGCGATCTCCGCCGTGGGGTACGCGTAGTTGATGTCCGCCCGGATGTGCTTGGACGCCATCACGTCATACGCCCCGCCGTAGGCCTTGCGCGTAATCACCGTCACCTTGGGCACCGTCGCCTCCGCGTAGGCATAGAGCAGCTTCGCCCCGTGGGTGATGATGCCGCCCCACTCCTGGTCGGTGCCTGGCAGGAAGCCCGGCACGTCCACGAAGGTGATGAGCGGGATGTTGAAGCAGTCGCAGAAGCGCACGAAGCGCGCCGCCTTCACGCTCGCGTCGATGTCCAGGCAGCCGGCCAGCACCGCCGGCTGGTTGGCGACGATGCCCACCGGGCGGCCGTTCATCCGCGCGAAGCCCACCACGATGTTCTTGGCGAAGTGCTCCTGCACCTCGAAGAAGTGCTTGTGGTCCACCACCGCCCGGATGATGTCCTTGATGTCGTAGGGCCTGTTCGGGTTGCTCGGGACGATCGTCTTCAGGCTGTCTTCCACCCGGTACACGTCGTCGTCGCACGGCTGGACCGGCGGATCCTCCTGGTTGTTGGAGGGCAGGAACGAGAGCAGCTCGCGCGTCATCAGAATCACGCTCTGCTCGTTCTCCGCCGCGAAGTGCGCCACGCCCGACTTCTGGTTGTGCGTGAGCGCTCCGCCCAGCCCTTCCTTGGTCACCTCCTCGTGCGTCACCGTTTTGATGACGTCCGGGCCGGTGATGAACATGTACGAGGTGTCCTTCACCATCATGATGAAGTCCGTAATCGCCGGCGAGTACACCGCGCCGCCCGCGCACGGGCCCATGATGAGCGAAATCTGCGGCACCACGCCCGAGGCCAGCGTGTTGCGCAGGAAGATGTCCGCGTACCCGGCCAGGCTCTCCACGCCCTCCTGGATGCGCGCGCCGCCCGAGTCATTCAGGCCGATGACCGGCGCACCCACCCGGGTCGCCAGGTCCATGATCTTGCAGATCTTCTGCGCGTACGCGCCCGACAGCGAGCCGCCGAACACGGTGAAGTCCTGGGCGAACACGAACACCTGGCGGCCTTCCACCGTGCCGTAGCCGGTGACGACGCCGTCGCCGAGGATCTTCTTGTCCGCCATGCCGAAGTCGTTCGAGCGATGGGTGACGAACTTGTCCAGCTCGCAGAACGAGCCAGGGTCGAGCAGCAGATCAATGCGCTCGCGGGCGGTGAGCTTGCCGGCCTCGTGCTGCTTGGCGATGCGGTCGGCACCGCCACCCAGCTCGGCCTGCTTCTCCATCTCATCGAGCCGCGCGCGAAGGGGGTCCTTGTCGGGAGTTCCGTCCATGGGCATGGGGCGCCCCTCTAGCACGATTGGGCAGCGGGCGCACAGGCAAGCGCTCCCCGGCCTCGTGCGGCTTTCCCCTCCCGGACGGAGCTTTTGCAGGTTCAGCACCTGACAGGAGACGGGTAATGCAAGGTTGGCGCGGGTCGTTCAGGGTGGCGTCGTTCCGGGGAATCCCCATTCTCATCCACTTCTCGCTCCTGCTCGCGCTGCCGCTGCTCACCCTGCTGTTCGGCAAGGTGTTCCAGCAGGCCGGAGCGTCGGCGGGCATGGGGCAGGAGCAGCTCGGAGGGGTGCGCTACCTGTGGGGGTTGGGGGTGGCGCTGGGGCTGTTCGCCTCGGTGCTCGTGCACGAGCTGGCCCATGTCATCTACGCACTGCGTAAGGGGGGAGAGGTGCGCTCCATCACCCTGATGATTGTGGGCGGGGTGTCGGAGGTGACCGAGATGCCCAAGCGCCACCGGGACGAGGTGCTCATGGCCCTGGCGGGCCCGCTGACGAGCCTGGGCCTGGCGGGCCTGTTCTTCGGTGTGCTGCTGGTGCTGCCGCAGATGCGCTCGTTCGCGCTGCCCTTCTGCATCTTCTACCTGGGCATGGTCAACGTGATGCTGGGCCTGTTCAACCTGGTGCCCGCTTTCCCCATGGATGGGGGACGCATTCTGCGCGGGCTGCTCGCCGGGAAGCTGGGCATGGTGCGCGCGACCTCCATCTCCGCGTGGGTGGGCAGGGCGTTCGCGGTGCTCTTCGTCATCGTCGGGGTGCTCACCGTCAACCCCATGCTCGCCATCATCGGGTTCTTCATCTTCACGGGCGCGGGCAATGAGTCGCGCCAGGTGCTGATGCGCGCCGAGCTGGAGAAGCTCCGCGTGGAGCAGATGATGAGCCCGCGCTTTCACGGGCTGGATGTGAATACTTCACTGGCGGAGGCGCTGGCGGAGCTGCGCCACGAGCGCAAGCTGGCCCTGCCCATTACCGAGCTGGAGCAGCCGGTGGGGTGGGTGGCGCTCGCGGATGTGCTCGCCGTTGCCGAGGCGGAGCGCGCGGGCCGCTCGGTGCGTGAGGTGCTCAAGCCCGCCGCGGTGGTGTCGCCCGAGGAGGATGGGTGGAAGGCGCTGCGGCGCATCATCGAGGCTCAGCCTCCCGTGCTCCTGGTGCTGGAGCAGGGACGGATGGTCGGCACCCTGGATGGCAATGACATCCACGCGGCCATGACGCTGCAAGTGGCCCGTCAGGAGCGCGAGCGGACCCGGGCTTCTCGCTGGCGCCAGGAGCGGCCTGCGTAGAGGGCTGACAGTTGGCGCCAGGCCGTGGGGTTGTTTGACAGGTTTGGCCGAGCGCGCTGCCACCCCCGGTGGAAGTTCAGATAGGCTGTGACCCAGGAGGTCATGTGCCTGTGTTCCAACCTGCGCGCCGGATGGTGCTGCTCCTGTTGCTGGCCGCGAGCCTGGCGCACGCGGCGCCACCGCCCACGGTGCCCTTGCGCCAACTCACCCTCGGCGGCCCCGAAGAGCCGCTCCCCACGGTGCGCATGGGGTTGGGAGTCATGACGGTGCTGCTGTTCGACGCGCCCATGGTCCTCGCCTCCGTGCAGGCGGATGCCACGCTCGTGAAGGTGGTGGACGGAGGCGAACGCTCCCTCCTCCTGACCTTGCTTCGGCGGCCCGCCGCGCACGAACAGCCCACCGTGCGCGTGCGCTACGCGGACGGCGCCAGCCCCGAGTGGGCCACCTTCGCGCTCCAGGCGCCTGCCACCGAGGTGGACCTGCAGGTCCACGTGCGGCGCCGCCCTCAGCCGCTCGAGGCCTGCCAGAGCGAGCTGGCCCAGGCCCGCGCGCGCTGTGACAGTACGGACGCCGGGGTGTGGGAGTTCGCCCGCCGCCTGGGCGAGGCCCCCGTCACGTTCGAAGCGCTCGAGCCCGACCGGCACCAGGACCGCGCGAGCGGCTTGATCGCCTACCAGGCCTGGCTCTACCAGGCGGGCACCTTCTGGCTGCTGGTGTTGACGCTGGAGAACGCACCGGCCGGGGAAACCTGGGTGCCCACCGAGGCCACGTGGGTACCCAAGGTACCCAAGGGCAAGGAGGGGCTGTGGCCCGCAGTGCCGGTGCGCACGGTGTCGCTCGAGGCGGGGCCGCTGGCCCCGGGCACGCGAGGGCGCCTGGCGGTGGAGACGGACCTTCCACCCGCCGGAGCACCCAACGTGTTCACGCTCACCGTGAGAGACCGGGGGGGCCGCCAGCTGACGTACGAGGTGATTGTTGACGACTTCCAGCAGAAGAAGGGCAGGGGACGATGAGGGAGAACGACCCGGACAATCTCAAGCCCGGAGAGTGGGTGGACGGCTTTCGGGTGGTGAAGCGGTTGGGCGGCGGCAGCTATGGCGTCGTCTACCAGGTGGAGAAGGACGGCCGCTTCTTCGCGATGAAGCTGGCGCGGCACCGCGAGCAGAGCCGGGACGAGCGGCACACCGACGCGCGCACGCAGCGCGAGCTGGCGTGCCTGCTGGTGCTGCGCCACCCCCACATCGCC
>DASVVJ010000087.1:0-11776 GCA_036389955.1 Myxococcaceae bacterium | reverse complement strand
GCGGGGCTGGTGAAGCTGACGCGGGGGCTGAATGCCTGCCCGGGGCCGCGGAGGCTGCTGCTCCAATACGTGCCGCACGCCTTCGGGCTGAAGGCGATGAACGTGCCCTTCTGCGCGTGGTTCGCCGCGCGCCGGAAGGATGAGCGCTGGGTCTTCTTCCACGAGGTGGTGTACCCGTGGCGCCCGCGCGCTCCGCTACGCCACCACGTGCTGGCGGGCACCACGCGGGTGATGCTGCGGCTGGTGGCGGGCGTGGCGGACCGGGCCTTCGTGTCCATTCCCACCTGGGCCGAGCACCTGCCCTCACGCCTGCGCCCCCACGCCGAGTGGCGCCCCGTGCCCAGCAACCTGCCCACGCACGTGCCTTCCGACACCCTGGCCCGCGTGCGCGCGGAGCTGGGAGAGGGCCCGCTGCTCGGGCACTTCGGCACCTTCGGCGAAGCCACCGCCGGCATGCTGGAGCGCGCACTCGTGCCCCTGCTGCGCGCGGACACCTCGCGCCGGGTGCTGTTGCTGGGCCGGGGAAGCCACGCCTGGCGCGAGGGCCTCGCGAGGCGCTCCCCGGAGCTGGCACCTCAGCTCCTCTCCCGCGACTCGCTGGCGCCCGAGGAACTGGCGGTCCACCTCGCCGCGTGTGAGCTGCTCGTTCAACCCTACGGAGACGGGGTGAGCGCCCGGCGAGGCACCACCATGGCCAGCCTCGCGCTGGGCCGTCCGCTGGTCACCAACACCGGGCATCTCACCGAGCCTCTGTGGCGCACGCTCGGCGCGGTGGCGCTGGTGGAGGGCACGGATCCGGCGGTCCTGGTGGCGGAGGCGGAACGGCTCCTGTCCCATCCCGAGGAGCGCGCCGCCCTGGGAGCCCGGGCCGCCGAGGTGTACCGGCAGCGCTTCTCCCTGGAGCGCACCGTGGAAGCACTGCTCGGCACCCCGCCTCGACAGGAGCGGCCCTCATGAGCCCGCCGCTGAAGCTCGCGCTGCTGATGGATCCGCGCGAGGAGGGTTGGCCCAGCATGGACCTGGTGGGCGAAGCCCTGCACGACGGTCTGTCCCAGCTTCCCTCCGAGGTCACGGTCACGGGCATCCGGCCCGCGATTCCCCGCATGCTGCGGCGGCTGCCCCGGCTGAGCGAACACACGGCCTTCAACGCGGACCGGCTCCTCACCCGCTTCGGCGCCTACCCGGCGCGCACGCTGCTGGCTCGCGGCCGCTTCGATGCGTTCCATGTGGTGGACCACTCGTACGCGCAGCTCGTCCACACGCTGCCCGCCGGGCGCACCGGCGTCTACTGCCACGACCTGGACACCTTCCGCTCCGTGCTGGAACCCCACCGCGAGCCGCGCCCCGCCTGGTTCCGGCTGATGGCTCGCACGACACTGCGGGGCCTGCAGCGCGCCGCCGTCGTCTTCCATGGCACGCAGGCCGTGCGCGCCGAGCTGCTCGCGCACGGAGTGGTGGCGCCAGAGCGGCTCGTCTGGGCACCGCCAGGCGTCTCCGCGGAGTTCCGCCCCGAGCCTTCCCCCGGCGACCGGAGCGAGTCCATCCTCGCGCCGCTGGGCGGGCGTCCCTTCCTGCTCCACGTGGGCAGCTCCATTCCGCGCAAGCGTCTGGACGTGCTCTTCGACGTGTTCGCGGCGCTGCGAGCCCAGCACCCAGAGCTGCGGCTCGTGCAGCAAGGCGGCGCACTGACGCCGGCCCAACGCGAGCAGGTGTCGCGGCTCGGCCTGGGCGAAGCGCTCCTCCAACCTCCGAAGCTGGACCGGGCCACGCTGGCGGGCCTCTACCGCCGGGCCCTCGCGGTGCTCGTGCCCAGCGAGGCCGAGGGCTTCGGGCTGCCCGTCATCGAAGCGCTCGCGTGCGGCGCGCCCGTGGTGGCCAGCAACCTGCCCGTGCTGCGCGAAGTGGGTGGCGATGCGTGCACCTACTGCCCCGTGGGCGGCGTGGAGGCCTGGGCCCACGCGCTCCACGCGCTGCTGTCCGGACAGACACCTCCGCCCGCGCGTGCACTGCGCCTCGAGCGCGCCCAGCGCTTCACGTGGCCCGAGCACGCACGCACGGTGCTCAAGGCTTACCAACAGCTTGCGAATACCGGCAGAGTCGGGTAATACTGCTTTTGTCCATGCTGCCCTTGTTGTGCGGTCGCAATGGAAGGGTTGCCCCCCGTTGAAGCGCTGCTCCGGGGCGAGCGACAAAAAACGTCACTCACTGACAAATTTGGGCACGTCGCTACCTGGACCCGATGAGGGCTGCACGCAGGTGCACAGCCACGGTGAACCCACAGTGGCTCCGACGCGCTGTGCAGACAGGCTGTGATCAACACAACCCACGCGGATCCGATGACCCCAAATCATTGGCCGCGTCCACACAGGTTGGATCTCTCAACTCACCCTGCACACCGATGTTCGGCCGTTCACCCGCTCGTGACGCGGCCAACGGCTGGCGCGGCGCTTGCTCTCTCGTCAGGGCGCGGCAGTTTTAGCCCCCTTTGAAGGAGCCCCCAGATGACGCGGCGCCAGACCAGCGGCTTCACCCTCATCGAGCTCATGATCGTCGTGGCCATCATCGGAATCCTGGCGAGCATCGCAATTCCGAGCTTCCTGCGTCTCCAGGCGCGGGCGCGTCAGTCCGAGGCGGCCACCAACCTCAAGAGCCTCTTCACCAGCATGCGCACCCAGCAGCGCATGCCCCCCGAGGACATCCACTCCACGGGCTTCGCGCCGGAGCGCGGCAACCGCTACAGCTACCACCTGGAGGACGGGTGCTCTTCGTTCGAGAGCCGCAGCGGCATCGACGCGGTGCTGAACAACCCGGACATGTGCGTGGGCGCGGACACCTTCCGCTTCGCGGGCTTCCCGGACACGTTCACCGTGGTGCCGCCGGCCGGCGCGGTGTGGGACTCCAAGGGCGTGGCCAACGGCCTGAGCACCACCTCGGGCCTGGTGGGCACCAACGAGTCGTGGGACTTCCTGGTGTACGCCGGCGGTGACGTGG
Organism: Myxococcaceae bacterium; assembly: GCA_036389955.1. Taxonomy (GTDB): domain Bacteria; phylum Myxococcota; class Myxococcia; order Myxococcales; family Myxococcaceae; genus DATHBR01. The sequence continues at coordinate 8,785 of DASVVJ010000087.1, read as the reverse complement.
ACAACAACCCGCTGGACTCGGCGGACACCTGGCTCATCTCCTCGGCGGACGGCGACCTGATGCCGGCCTGCCCGACCACGGGTGGCGTGACCGAGTCGGTGGCCGCTGGCGAGCCGTTCAACACCAGCAACGACGTGAACTGCCTGTAAAGGCTGGCCGTTCCCATCGCCCTCTTCCTTCGGGAAGGGGGCGATCTCATTTCGAGCACCCGCGCGAGCCCCGGGTGCCTACCGGCTTGACCGCTCCCAACGGGTCTGCTTCGGTCGCCGGGCGTTGCGCATCCTCTTCCTCAACCCCGTGGGAGTGCTGGGCGGCGCCGAGCGCGCGCTGCTGGATCTGCTCGCATGCCTGCGCACGCTCGAGCCGGCGCTCTCGCTGCACCTGGTGGCGGGCACCGAGGGGCCGCTGCTCGAAGAGGCCCGGACGCTGGGCGTGAACGCCCGGCTGTTGCCCCTGCCCGAGCGGCTGTCCGCCCTGGGAGACAGCGGCCTGCGGGGAGGTGGAGCGGGGGCCATGTGGGGTTTTGCCCGCGGTCTCGCACCTGCTCCGGCCCTGCTGGCCGGCTACCTGCGCCAGCTTCGCCGTGAGGTGCGCGCGCTGCGGCCCCACCTCCTTCACTCCAACGGCATCAAGACGCACCTGCTCAGCCCCGCCACCCTGGGTCTGGGGATACCCTGCGTGTGGCACATTCATGACTTCATCGGCGAGCGGCCGCTGGTGCGAAGGGGGCTCCAGGCGCTGCGGCCGCTGGCGGCGGCGGCCATCGCCAACTCGAGCGCGGTGGGAGCAGATGCGCGCGAGGTGCTGGGGCCGGTGTCCGTGCATGTCGTCTACAACGGGGTGAACGTGGAGCGCTTCGCACCGGGGCCGGGGGAAGGTGGGCGGCTGGACCGGCTGGCGGGGCTGGAGGAGGCGCCCGAGGCAACGGTGCGCATCGGGCTGGTGGCCACGTACGCACGGTGGAAGGGGCACGAGGTGTTCCTCCAGGCGGCGGCGGAGCTGCTGCGCTCGAGTCCGGGACGGCCCGTGCGCTTCTACCTGGTGGGCGCGCCGCTCTACCGCACGCCGGACTCGCAGTTCTCGGTGGAGGAGCTGCGCGGCCTGGTGGAGCGCCTGGGACTGAGCAGGCACGTGGGGCTGGTGCCGTTCCAGCAGGAGCCGGCGGCGGTGTACCGGGCGTTGGATGTCTTCGTGCACGCGAGCACGCGGCGCGAGCCCTTTGGCCTCACCATCGTGGAGGCGATGGCGTGTGGACGGCCCGCCGTCATCTCCCGGGCGAGCGGCGCGGCGGAGCAGCTCACGGACGGAGTGGACGCGCTGACGCTGCCCTCGGGGGATGCGCAGGCGTTGGCGGGGGCGCTGCGGAGGCTGACGGAGGACGCGGGGCTGCGGGAGCGGCTGGGCCAGGCGGCGCGGCGCACCGCGGTGGAGCGCTTCTCGCGCGAGCGTTATGCCCGGGAGGTGCTGGACGTGTACCGCGGGCTCATTCGCGGCGAGGGCTCACCGTGAAGCGTACGCGCAAGCTGGTCACCGTCTCTCATTCGTACGTCGTCACGCTCAACCGGCGGCTGGCGAACGAGCTGGCACGGGTGGGCGAGGGCCGCTGGGAGGTGACGGCGGTGGCGCCGCGCTTCTTCCATGGGGACCTGAGCCCCATTCAGCTCCGGCCGGAGCCAGGGGAGACAAGCCGGCTGGAGCCGGTGCGCGCGCTGTTCAGCCGCTCGGCGCACCTGTTCGTCTACGGGCCGGAGCTGCACGCGCGGCTGTCGGGCGGAGTGGACCTGGTGCACTCGTGGGAGGAGCCCTACGTACTCGCGGGAGCGGAGGTGGCGCTGCTCACGCCCAGGCGGGTGCCGTTGGTGTTCGCCACGGCGCAGAACCTCTTCAAGCGCTACCCGCCGCCCTTTGCTCAGCTCGAGCGCTGGGTGGTGGAGCGCTCGGGGGGCTGGATCGCCTACGGCGAGACGGTGAAGCAGAACCTGCTGAGCCGTCCCGGCTATGCGCAGCGCCCGGCACGCTACATCCCCATGGGCGTGGACGTGGAGCTGTTCCGGCCGGACCGGGCGCTGGGCGCGGCCTTCCTGGACGAGCTGGGCTGGGAGCGGGAAGGGCCTCCGGTGGTGGGCTACCTGGGGCGCTTCGTGCCGGAGAAGGGCGTGGAGCTGCTGCGTGGCGTGCTGGAGCGGCTCACCACGCCCTGGCGAGTGCTCTTCGTCGGAGGGGGCCCCATGGAGCAGAGCCTGCGCGCATGGGCCGAGCGCCAGGGCCACGGCAAGGCCCGGGTCGTCACCGGCATACCGCATGCCCGCGTTCCCCAGGTGCTCAACGCGATGGACGTGCTGTGCGCGCCAAGCCAGACCACGCCCCGGTGGAAGGAGCAGTTCGGCCGGATGCTGGCGGAGGGGTTCGCCTGCGGAGTGCCGGTGCTGACGAGCGACTCGGGAGAAATCCCCCACACGGCGGGCGACGCGGGCCGGGTGCTGCCCGAGGCGGACAGCGCGGCGTGGACAACGGCCCTGGCGGAGCTGCTGGAGAGCCCCGAGCGCCGCCACGAGCTGTCCGAGCGGGGACGTGAGCGCGCGGTGAGCCGGTTCGCCTGGCCCGTGGTGGCGCGCGAGCACCTGGACTTCTTCGATTCCGTGCTCGGCTGACCTACGCCTGGGCGGTGGGCAGACAGTAGCGCTGCGCGACGCTGAGGATCTCCGTGAGCTTGAAGGGCTTCTTGAGCAGCTCCACCTTCATCTCCTGGGCAATCTGCGTCACGTCCCGGAACGCGGAGATGACGACGACGGGAATGGCCGCCAGCTCCGGGCTCTGGAGCTGATGCTGCCGGAAGACCCTCCCATCCATCTTGGGCAACATGAGGTCCAGGAGAATGAGGCACGGCTGAGGCCCCGGCGCGCGCAGCTTGTCCAGCGCTTCGAATCCGTTCTCGGCACCGATCGGCTCGTAGCCGTGGTCCTCGAGGATCTCCATCAAGCTCTCACGGATATCCAGATCGTCTTCGACGACCAGCACCCGGTGAACGGACATATCAGTGCCTCTCTCCTGTCTGTGGGGACTCCTGCTGTGGGCTCATGCCGAGAGTGAGCGGCAGCCGGACGGCGAAACAGGCACCGCCTCCCGGGCGGTTGTGCACCGTCACCATTCCATGGTGCGCCTTGACGATCTCCCGGACGACGTACAGGCCCAGCCCCAGGCCGCCATAGTGGCGCATCTCGGAGGCCCGCTCGAACCGGTCGAAGATGCGCGGCAGGGCCTCCTCGGGAATCCCAGGCCCCCGGTCGTTCACCTCGAGCACCGCGGTCTCCCCGTCCTGAGAGAGCGACACCTCGATGGGAGCCCCGGCCGCGTACTTGATGGCATTCGACAGCAGGTTGGTCACCACCTGCTCGATGCGCAGGCGGTCCCATGTCCCAGACAGCGCGCCGCTGAACTTCAAGGAGAGCTCGCAGCCAGCCCGGGTAGCGCCCTCACGCAGCCGCTCGACGACCTCGCGCACCGCCTCCGCCAACTCGAAGCTCTGCGGATGCAGCTCGAACCGCCCGGTGGCCAGCCTCGACACGTCCAGCAGCGCCTCGACGAGATCCGCCAGGCGTTCGCTGCTCCGGGCCGCACGGTCGATCCTCGTCGCTACCCGTCCATCCATCGACTCGACGCGCTCGCGCAGGCTGTGGAGCTGCAGTTGGAGCGCGGTGAGCGGCGTCTTCAGCTCGTGCGAGGCGATGGATAGGAACTCGTCGCGCAGCCGCAGCGCCTCCTGGGCCTGGGCCACCCGCACGCGCTCCTCCTCCAGCCGGCGGCGCTCGGTCAGGTCTCGCGTCACCTTGGCGAAGCCCAGGTGCCCTCCCGCCGAGTCATGAACCGCGGTGATGATGACGTTCGCCCAGAAGCGCGAGCCGTCCTTGCGGATGCGCCAGCCCTCTTCCTCGAAGCGGCCTTCGCGCAGGGCCACCTCCAGCTCGCGGTCGCACTTGCCCGCCAACACCTCTTCCTCCGGGTAGAAGCGGGTGAAGCGCTGGCCGATGATCTCGTCGGCCCGGTAACCCTTGATGCGCTCGGCGCCCGGGTTCCACGTCATCACATACCCGCGAGTGTCCAGCATGAAGATGGCGTAGTCCTTCACGCTCTCCACCAGGAGGCGGAAGCGCTGCTCGCTCAGGCGCAGCTGCTCCTGGGTCTGCCGGCGCTCGGTCAGGTCTCGCGTCACCTTCGAGAAGCCCCGCAGCGCGCCGGTCTCATCCCTCACCGCGGAGATGATGACGCTGGCCCAGAACAGCGTCCCGCCCTTTCGCACGCGCCAGCCCTCGTCCTCGGCCCGCCCCTCCGCCTCGGCCTGGCGCAGCAGCCGCTGCGGCCTGCCGTTGCGCACGTCCTCGGGCATATAGAAGCGGGAGATGTGCTGGCCGATGATCTCCTCGGCGCTATAGCCCTTGATGTGCTCGGCGTTGACGTGCCAGGTGGCAACCCGGCCCTCGGTGTCGAGCATGAAGATGGCGTAGTCCCGGATGCTCCCCAGCAACATCCGGTAGCGCTCCTCACTCTCGCGCAATTGCTCCTCGGCCTTGCGCCGCTCAGTCAAGTCACGCACCACCTTTGAGAAACCGATCAACCGGCCCGTGGCATCGCGCACCACCGTGATGACGACGTTGGCCCAGTAAGTGAGGCCATCCTTGCGGATGCGCCAGTTCTCTTCCTCGAAACGGCCCTCGATGCTCGCGATCTCAAGCTCCCGCTCGCACACGCCCGACAGCACCCGCTCGGGTGGGTAGAACAGGGAGAAGTGCTGGCCCACCACCTCCTCCGCCCGATAGCCGCTGATGCGCTCAGCGCCCAGGTTCCAACTGATAATCCTCCCCTGCGGGTCAAGCATGAAGATCCCGTAGTCGCCGACAGTCTCGATGAGGAGCCGTGCTCGCTCTGCTGTCCAGACTTTGTCCAGGGACTGCTCGCCTGTCTCGACCGGGTAAGGGGCAAGGGCCAGCTCTTTTTCAGTCATCTCCGCTCCGAAATGGGCGGCATTGCTTGTCTACCGACATGCCCACCTTCATTGCTCCTGGAGTGATTCCCTGGATCCCTAATAAGCGACTGGCCCATGCGGCAAGACCGAGTGCCTGAGCGTCGTGGCAGTGGCTGCTGTGGGCTCAACACCTCGTCTGCTGGGCCACGAGCCATGTCAGCTAAAGCACGGCCTCAGGTGCCAACCCTGGAACCTCTTTGGTGCCACGAGTAGTCCCCCTCCGCACTCGAAGTCCGGCTCGAGGGGCGTTACCCCAGGCGCTCCAGCAGCGCCACGATGGCGGCGGACATGCCGTCCCAGGTTTGCGAGCGCAGCGTCCCGGCCAGCCGGGTGACATGGGGGGCCAGCCCGGCCTCCTGGGCTCGCCACCGCTCCAGGCGCCGCACCAGCTCGCTCACGTCGTTCGGATCGTCGATCAGCAGATCCTTCAGCTCTCCTGGGTAGCGCTCGGCCACGCCGGCCGTGCGGCTCACCAGCGCGGGGAGCCCCGTACTCAGCGCCTCGTGCACGCCCAGCCCGTACGCCTCGTAGCGCGTGGGAGCGATGAGCAGGTCCGCGGCTCCCATCAGCACGGGCACGTCCTTGCGGAACCCCAGGAACTGGATGCGCTCGCCCAAGCCCCGCGCCTGCGCCTCCCGCTCCCACGCCTCGCGTTGGACGCCCACGCCCACCACCTTCAGGTCCACGTTCCAGTCCGCGCGCTCACACAGCCTCGCCCACGCCGGGAACACCGTGTCGAAGCCCTTGCGCCTGTCTCCCAGCGCTCCGACGAAGAGCGCCACCCGCCGCTCCTGAGGCCAGCCCAGTGCCGCCCGCGCCTCCCGGCGCTCCTCCGCCCCTCGCGGGCGGAACCGTTCCGGATCAATGCCGTAGTACACGACGTGGACCCGCTCGGGAGGCACGCCCGAGGCGCTCACCAGGTCCGCCTTGGTGCGCTCGGAGTTGGCGATGATGACGCGCGCGCGCCGCAGCGCCTTGCGCTCGCCGCGCAGATACATGCGGTGGCTCACCCGGCCCTTGAGGCGCCGGAGCACCGAGCCCGTCCCCTCGGAGACATACGCCCCGTGCACGTAGTGCACCCAGTTCGCCCCGGGCACCGCGCAGTTGCCGCCATTGGCCAGCACCCGTCCGCCCTCGGCCCGCGTGCGCCGGGCCCAGAGCCGGCCCACCACGTCCAACAGCGGCTCGCCCAGCATGTATGCGTTCGCCGGCTTGGGCACGCGGACGAAATGCACGTTGGGAAAGCCCAGCAGCTCCTCGGCTACCCGGTGCGCCACCAGCCGCAGCGGGTAGCCCTGACGTGCCAGGTAGCTGGCCAGCGCCAGGTTGGCGCGGTCCATTCCCCCCGTGGAGACGAAGTCACCGGCGATGAGGGTGTACGGACGCATGCGCGAAAGCTCCGAAGAGCGCGGCGTTGAGCAGCCAGAACTCCATGCCCGCCTGGCTCATGAAGAAGGGATAGCTGAAGGTGAGCGCGATGGCGCCCAGGTCATACGCGAAGATGATGCTGCCCCACAGCCAGAACTCGCCCGGGTCCTCGCGCTGCAGCGCCAGCCGGAACGCCCACAGCGCGGTGAGCAGCAACGCCAGCGGATAGAGCACCATCACCAGCACGCCGCCGTCGAGCACCCAGGCTGTCCACTGAATCTCCACCCAGAGCGGAGGCCGGGACGGATCGCCGTTGTTCCCGAAGTAGGCGTTCGCCATGCCATAGCGCCCCAGCCCCGCGCCCAGCGGGTACTCTGGGACGTAGTGCTCCAGCGTGCCCTCCAGGAAGTAGCCGCGGTTGCTGTAGTACACCTCGCCCGCCTTCTTCTCGAACAGGGTGTTCCAGCGGGCCGTGACGGCGTCTCCTCCCAGGGTGACGGCCCACCCCACTCCCAGCACCGCCATCCCGCCCACCACCGCCAGGAGCTTCGTCAGCCGCAGCAGCCGCCCCTTGAGCGCGAGCACGAGCACCACCGCCAGCAGACACACCGCCAGCATGAGCGCCAGCGAGCGCACCTGGCAGAAGTAGAGGCTGACGATGCCCACGAAGATGCCGCCCACGCTCAGCCACTGGACCAGCCCCCGCCGCGAGCTGATCAGAAAGCCCGCGCCGAGCAGCACCGAGTAGAAGGCACCCGTGGCGGCCCCGCCTGGCACGTCCGTGAGGCCGAACGGGCGGAAGACGCGCTCGCCTCCGGCCGTCTCGAACTGAAGGCTGCGGACATACGTCTCTCCCAGGCCCTCGATGGCGGTGGACATCGCCGGCTGGAAGCGGCCCGGGAAGGCGGCCTGGAGCACGCCCACGCCCGCGCTCGCCGCGTTGAAGAGGAACAGCAGCGCCAGCGTGCGCCGGAACGTCGCCGCGTCGATGCGCAGCCGCGTCACCCAGAACAGCGGCCCGAGCACCGCCAGCTGGATGCCCAGCTGCGTCAGGCCCGCCATGAGGGTGTTGGCCTGCGGGTGGAACAGGTTGAGCGCGGTGATGCCCGTGGACACCAGCAGGAACGGGATGGCTGGGTGCTTCATCCGCCTGCCCGGCACGAGCGCGAGCAGCGCCAGGCTGCAGCCGAACGCGAGCACGCGGATGAGCACCCGCAGCGGAGAGATGGCCTCCACCAACAGCGCGAGCTGGCAGCCGATCTGCAGGCAGATGAAGCCGGTGACCAGGCGGCCCGTGGCCCACGCGGGCTGACGGGGCGTGGCCTGCTCGGGTGTGGACACGCTCGCGGCCGAGGCCCCCTCCGTCGCGGCGGGAGCAGGAAGCACCGAAGGCGGAGCACGGCGGCCGTAGCGCTGGTGCAGCACGCCGGGGCCCCGCAGACCGGGACGCCCGTGCGGAGTCAGCGGCTTGGAAGAAGGCCCCCTGCTCATGCGGCCCTCCTTCCCACGGTGAGCCGCTCGAGGTCCTCTCGCAGCCCACGCAGAAACACGCTGGGCTCGCACAGGGCCGCGGCACGCGCGGGCCCACCCGCGGCCAGCCGGCGCCGCTCCTCCGGCTCCTCCACCAGCCAACTCAGCGCCTCGGCGAGGGACTCGGCACGCGGCGGGACGAGGCGGCCACACGTCTCGTCGATGATCTCCAGCGGCCCACCCATCTCCGTGGTGATGACCGGCAGCCCGGCCTGCAACGCCTCGATGAAGGCCAGGCCGAAGGGCTCCGGGCTCACGTTGGGCTGACAGTGCACGTCCGCGGCCCGCAGCAGCTGGGCCACATCGCCCCGCTGTCCCAGGAACCGCACGCGCTCACGGATGCCGCGCTCCAAGGCCAGCGCCTCGAGGCTCTCCAGGTAGCGCACCTCATGCGGGCGCTGCGCGCCACCGGCCACCCAGAGCTTCCATCCCGGCAGGGTGCGCAGACGGCCCAGCGCCTCCAGCAGCAGGCGGTGCCCCTTCCACTCCTCCATGCGGCAGGCCTGGATGATGACCGTGTCCTGCTCACCCGCGCCGAGCTGCGCGCGCAGCCGCGCACGCTCCTCCGGCCCCGGCACCCGCTCGGGAGCCGGCACGGGCAGGTAACGCACCTGCCAGCGGGCCTTTGGGTAGACGGTGGCCAGCGTCCCCGCGGAGAACCGGCTGTTGGCCAGCACGAGGTCCGGCTCGGTGACACGAGCCCACCGCTCCAGCCAGTGCCGGCCGTTCAGCGTGTCGTGCTGGTAGAAGACGAGCGGCACGCCCAACGCGCGCACCACCGGCCCGAAGAGCGCCTGAGGCCACGCCGCGTGACACACCGCCGCCGTGTACCGCTCGCGCTCCAGCAGCTCCGTCAGCGCCTCGCGC
>DASVVJ010000086.1:0-3184 GCA_036389955.1 Myxococcaceae bacterium | reverse complement strand
GCCGAACTGCAGATCCACGTGATCGGTGGCCCCCAGGTGGGCGGTGAAGAAGTCATCCGGGCCCGCGGTGGTGCCATCTTTCTGCGCGCTCACCAGCAGGAAGGTGTTCGCCAGGCTGGAGACCGGTTGCTGCATGGGCACGTCGAGGGTGAGCTCCCCACTGCTGCACGCGGCGTCCAGGTGCTGCACCCGCAGCCCCGAGGCCAACTCCGCCGTCTGCCACCCCACGTTGACCACTCCCAGGGAGCCCACGCGGCTGCACGTCACCGCGTTCGTGTCCTTGAGCACACAGCGGACGTTGGACGAGGCCGGCTCGCCGCTGTTCGAGGTGGCCTGGAAGAGCAGCATCGTCTTGGCCACGCTGAGTTGCGGAGGCGAGATGGCGCAGTCCACGCTGGTGGCCCCGTTGGCCAGCATGCAGGTGCCGGTGCGCACCACGGGGAGAATCGTCACTGGCTGGGTCACCTGGGGCAGGGTCGAGGGCTTTGCCGCCAGCGTGAACGTGCCGCCGGTAGCGCCTCGGAAGTAGAAGCGGGCCTGAGTCGCCCCGGCCGCGAACATCGCATCGGGGATGGCGGTGGTGCAGGTGGCATCCGAGTAGAGCGAGGGCCCGCCAGCCGGTGACAGGGTGAGGCCCGCCGCGGTCGCAGAGGCAAACGCGGTGGTGCCGCCCGTGGCATTGCGGATCTCCAGCACCACCTCGGAGGAGCAGACCCCGGCGGGCAAGGTCTGGGCCGGGCTGACGAAGGCCACTGCCGTGGGGACGCCGTTGCGGATGACCGCGTTCTGGCTCGCGGGGGCCAGGCCCGGCGCGGACACGTCGATGGGGCTGACTCCCACGGTGTTGCCCCGGAAGTAGAAGGACGCGCTGCTGGTGCCGGCTGCGATGGGCACCGTGGTCCGGGAGTTCAGGCAGCGGTTGTTGGTGTAGAAGACCAGGTCATTGTTCCGGGCCCGGAGGCTGACCGTCGTCGTGGTGGCAACGGGCGCGGCCCTGCCGTCCGCGCTCTGCGTCTCAATGTCCACGGCCACTGGCGAGCACGCCCCCGCGGTCACGCCTTGCGGTGGGGAGACGAAAGCGAGCGCCGTGGGCCGGACGACCGGTCCCGCATCCGGCACGCCCGAGTCCGGCACGCCCGAGTCCGGAATGCCCGAGTCCGGTACTCCCGAGTCGGGTCCGCCGTCGGTCCCTCCATCCGGCCTGCCTCCATCCGGGTCGTCGATGGGCTCTCCCTCGGGGCGGCACTCCCCCTGGCGGCAGAGGTAGCCCGCCACGCACTCGTCATCCTGGGAGCAGGGGAAGCGCCGGTTGTCGAGGGTAGAGCCGGTGTCGCACCCGTGCAGCAGCGCCACGAGCACCAGCGCCAGCGCGGCAAGGGAGACAACGGTGTTGGAGCGTGAGAGCGGACTCATGGAAGCGTTCCCTCCAATGCCACGCCCGCGGGGCTGGCGCTGACCTTCACCGGTGCTCCGAGCACCCAGAATGTCCCACCGGCCACCGCGGCCACGCCCGCCACGCCGAACAGGACATTGGCCAGGCGGGCGCTCGAGCGGGCCCGGTCATCGAGCTGTTGGGCCTGCCGCTGCGTCAGCCCGATCGTGCGGCCCTGCTCGTCCACGGGCGCATCCTCCACCTCGGCCCGGGCGCTGCGCGAGCGCAGGCCGAAGAGGCCTCCGGCGACGCCGCTTCCCGCCGCCACCCCCAGCAGCACGTACCCCGTGGTCCTCATGGGCGAGCGGGGCTGCACCTGCGCGCGGTTCTTCAACGCATCCAGCAGGGCCTGCGCCTGGACGGTGATCTCGGTGAGCGGAGCCTCCGCGCTGCCCACCGTGGCGAGCACGGCCTGGTGCTCGTCGAGCAATTCCACCCACCACTGCACCTGTCCTCCCTTTACCGGCAGGGAGGCCTCGGCGTTCTCGAGCGCGACCTCCTGCTGGCGCCAGGGCTCGGTGTCCGTGCGCACGTGGAAGCGCACCCCCCGGCCCAGCTTCAGGGGGTCGGACGGCAGCCGTACGGCCAGGCGCTCGACGAACGCGTCGGTCTTCACCGGGGGCACGGACTCCAGGCGCAGGGCGCCCACCTCGTCCACCCAGCCCCGGGCCTCGAAGTAGGGCGTCATCACTCGCGGTGCGTAGTCGCCCACCAGCTGGTGGTCCGGCGCCAGCGACAGCAACATCTGGAACGCGGTGCGCGCCTTGACCGGCTGCCGGAGCATGCCCGCCACCACGCCCTGTAATTCGAGGATCTGCAGCAGCGTGGCCCGGTCATTGCCCGGCCGGGCGCGGGCCGCCTCCAGCGCGGTGGCGGCCTCGGCGTAGCGCAGCTCCTCCAGGAAGCTCCGGGCCTGGGGGAGGTCGGGGTTGGGCGTCTGTCCCCGGGCCACCGAGGGCAACAACACGAGGAGCGTCAGCGCGGCAAGCCGGGGTAGAAGGAACACAGCCGAGCGATGTTAGCCCGGACCTACATGGAATTGACACTCCGCTGTCTGAGGAAGAAAGTTCCCCGTGAACGGCATGTCCTCCACCACCACACCCGCGGAAGATCCCGTCGTCTGGCGGCAGGGGCTGACCGTGGGTCGCTACAGCCTGGTCTCCCGCATCGCCATTGGCGGCATGGCGGAGATCTGGCTTGCGCGGCAGGTGGGCCTGCAGGGCTTCGAGAAGTTCGTCGTCATCAAGCGCATCATCGACGGGCTGGGGGCGGACCCCGAGTTCGTCGAGATGTTCCTGGACGAGGCGCGCATCGCCGCGCAGCTCAACCACCCCCACATCGTCCAGATCTTCGATCTCGGCATGGAGGCGGGGGCCTACTACATCGCCATGGAGTACCTGCCGGGCGAGGATCTCACGACGATCGTCCGGGCGGGCAACCGCCAGCAGAAGCCGATGCCCATTGCCTATGCGGTGCGGCTGGTGGCCGACGCCGCCGCAGGGCTGCACTACGCGCACGCGAAGACGGGGCCCAATGGGGCCTCGCTGGGCATCGTCCACCGGGACGTGTCTCCGCAGAACCTGCTGCTCACGTATGACGGGCTGCTGAAGGTGGTGGACTTCGGCATCGCCAAGGCGGCCAACCGCGAAAGCAAGACGATCGCCGGTCACGTGAAGGGCAAGACGTCCTACATGTCGCCTGAGCAGGCGCGGGGCCAGCAGATCGATGGGCGCAGCGACATCTTCGCCCTGG
>DASVVJ010000085.1:0-7214 GCA_036389955.1 Myxococcaceae bacterium | reverse complement strand
CTGCTCTACCACTTCGCGGGAGGGCCCTCGGTCATCACGCCCTCCATCATCGACGAGATCAACTTCTTCCCCGGCGCCTACGGAGCGAAGTACGGGCGGGCCATCGCGGGCATCGTGGACGTGAGCACGCGGCCTCCCGAGCCCAAGCGCTTTCACGGCCTGGTGGACATCGACCTGCTCGACGCGGGCTTCTACGTCGAGTCTCCCTTAAGCTCGACGAAGAACCGGGGCACGCTGGCGCTCGCCGCGCGGCGCAGCTACATCGACGTCATCCTGCCGCCCCTGCTGGAGGCTTTCCGCGAGCCGGGCCAGGCCTCCACCGCCGTGGCGCCGTACTACTGGGACTACCAGGGCCGCTACGACTTGAAGCTCGGCAAGGACCGGTTCGAGCTGCTCGCGTTCGGCTCCAGCGACAAGCTGAGCGTGTCCCAGGCCGGCTCGGAGGAGGTGCAGCCCTTCTCGCTGGACACGCACCAGGCCTTCCACCGGCTGCGCCTGGGATGGAGCCGGCCCACCGCCAATGGCTGGATGCTTTCGCTGTCACCCACCGTGGGGCGCACCATCAACAACATCCAGGTGGCCCAGCGGTTCAAGGGCGGGCTGAACTCGACGGACCTCAACGTGCGCGGTTCCGCGGAGCGGGAGTTCTCGAAGGCGCTCTCCTTCGAGGCGGGCATCGACCTCAACGCCTCCTTCTATACGCTGAGGCTCGAGATACCGGGCATCCCCGTACCCGGAGAAGAAGTGACACCGCCCATCGTCCGCGAGCAGTCGGTGCCGGTTGGCACCTATGCGGCCTATGCCGAAACGGTCTGGTCTCCCCTGGAGCGGTGGAAGCTGGTTCCCGGCGTGCGCTTCGAGGCCTACAAGCTGCCCGGCGGCTGGCACCCGTCGCTCGAGCCGCGCATCGCCTCGCGGTACGAGCTGAGCGACGAGCTCACCGTGAAGGCCGCGTGGGGCCTCTTCCGGCAGGCACCTCAGCCCGCCCAGCTCGACACGGTGTTCGGCAACCCGAACCTTGGGCTGCTGCTCAGCCGGCAGACCGTGGCGGGCTTCGAGTACAAGCTCACCGACGCGGTGTTGCTGGACATGCAGGGCTTCTACAACTGGCGGCGGCGGCTCGTCGTCCCCTCCCTGCGCGTGGTGGAGCGCGACGGCGTGCGTGCCCCCGAGCGCTACAACCAGGAGGGCCGGGGCCGGGCGTACGGCCTCGAGGTGCTGCTCAAGCACGACCTGACGGAGCGCTTCTACGGCTGGGTGGCGTACACGCTCTCGCGCTCCGAGCAGCTCGACCAGGACGTGGCGGACTACGTCCCGGTCCAGTTCGACCAGTCCCACATCCTCACGCTGGTGGGCTCCTACAAGCTGGCCAACGGGTGGGAGATGGGGGTGCGCTTCCGCCTCACGACGGGCCGGCCGGAGACGCCCACGCTGGGCTCCACCTACGACGGAGACAGCGGCCGCTACGTGCCGCTGGAAGGCATTCCGGGCTCGGCGCGAGGCGTGACGTTCCACCAGTTGGACCTGCGCGCCGAGCGGCTGCTGACGTTCGAGCGCTGGCGGCTCTCGTTCTACGTGGACGTGCAGAACATCTACAACGCCGCCAACCCCGAGGGGACCCTGTGGGACTACCGCTACCGCGAGAACGCTCCGCTCCGGGGGCTTCCCTTCCTTCCCACCTTTGGCGTCAAGGGAGAGTTCTGATGAGTACCCGCGCACTGCTGCCGCTCACCGCGCTGCTGGGCCTGACGGCCTGCTCCTATGACTTCGACCGGGCCAGTCAGGTGGTGGACCGGCGCATCCTCGGCATCCAGGTAGAGCCGCCCGAGCTGGTCGCCGGAATGCCGATGCCCTCCTCCATCCAGGCCCGGGCGCTGGTGGTGGACCCGAAGGATCCGCTCGCCGTCTCCGAGGTGAGCTGGTGGTCCTGCACCTTCGGGGAGCGCGCCGAGGCCCCGGGCCCGGACGACGGTGAGGGGCGCTGTCCCGACACGGAGGCCACCGTGCTGCACTCCAGCGGCGAGGTGCAGCTCTCCACTGTCTCTCAGAGCATCCCCGTGCCCGAGCAAGTGGCGGGTGTGCTCGCCTCGGGCGAGTCCTTCACCGCGCCCCAGCTTCAGGTGCAGCTCAAGGTCAGCTCGGAGGCGGGGGACCTCTACGGCATCAAGGTGGTGACGGTGACGGCGCAGCCCAACGAGGGCCAGGAGCCCAACCGCAACCCGGTGCTCACGGGGCTCTCGTTTGACGGAGTGGACTGGCCCGCGGACACGCCGGTGCGGCTGAAGTACGGCGACTGCCCGGACGATCGGAAGGAGGACGTCGAAGCGGAGGACGGCACCCGGGTGGACGTGTGCGAGCACGACATCGAGCCGCTGTTCGACGAGGCCACGCCCCAGTTCTTCCAGGAGCGGGGCCTGAGCGGGAAGCTCGAGACACAGCGCGAGCGGCTGCGCTTCCAGTGGTTCACGGACGCGGGTTCCTTCCGCAACGATCGGACGCGGCAGAAGGACCCGAGGGACCCCGAGCCCGACAACATCGGGCCCAAGGGCGTGTGGCGGGAGCCTCCGGCGAAGATGGAGCGCTCGACGATCTGGGTCGTCGTGCGCGACGGCCGCGGAGGCACCCACTGGGAGCGACGCGAGGTGCTATTCGAATAATAGAAATAGCCCCCTGATTTTGATGGTTTACAAAAACAGGGCTATTCATCTACCTATTCAGGCACCTATTCCAGGAGCAGGGGCATTGGACGCGGGCGCTGTCGAACGGCTGATTCAAGAGGTCCGTCGTCGAGGGAGCGCTCGAGCGAGCGAGCTCAAAACAGCTCTCGGTGTCTCGCAGCCCACCATCTCCCGGCTCATTGCTCAGGCAGGAGACCGGATCTGCAGAGCGGGCGCAGGCCCCAAAGTCCGCTACAGGCTCACTCGCTCGATCGCCACGCTTGGCACGCGACTTCCTCTCTATCGGGTGGATGAATCAGGAGCTGTTCATCCATACGGGACGCTCCATCTCCTCGAGGGTGAGCACCAGTGGCTCGAACCGGAGAAGGGGCCTGGTCAGTTCTTCGAGGGCCTCCCTCCCTTTGCAGTGGAGATGAGCCCACAGGGCTACATGGGTCGAGGCTTCACCCAGCGCTACCCTGAGCTCGACGTTCCCCGTCGCACCGCCGACTGGAGGGACGACCATCGGTTGATTGCCCTGTCGCGGAGAGGCGAGGACTGCACGGGCAACCTCATCATGGGTGAAGAGTCCCTGGACCGGTTTCTCCGGTGGACGCCGCAAGCCGTCAGCCCCCAGGACTATCCGGAGCTGGCTCGCGCCTCGCTAGCCGGGCAACCTGGCTCCTCGGCGGGCGGCGAGCAGCCCAAGTTCGCCACGTACTCCGAGGGCCGGCATGTGCTCGTGAAGTTCTCCGGCGATGACGACAGTGCCGCCGCGAGACGGTGGCGAGACCTGCTCTGGAGCGAGCACTTCGCGCTCGAGGCGGTTCGCGCGGAGGGGATCCCAGCCGCGGTCTCACGCCCGTGGTCCATCGCAGGACGTCAGTTCCTGGAGGTCGAGCGCTTTGACCGCATCGGTCCCCGGGGCAGGAGAGCGCTGCTATCCCTGCGCGTCATCGATAACGAGTACATCAGCCACCAGGACATCCGTACTTGGGCGAAGGCCGCCGAGCACCTTCTCGCCGAGCGGCGCATCAGCGCGGAGGATGCACGCACCATTCGCTGGCTCGATGTCTTCGGGCAGCTCATCGCCAACACCGATCAGCACTTCGGGAATCTGTCCTTCTTCCTGGAAGAGGACGGACAGTTCCGGCTGGCACCGGTCTACGACATGCTCCCCATGCTCTTCGCTCCCGTGGAGACGGAGATCATCGAGCGCCCCTTCTCACCAGGCCCTCCCACCGCGGCCACGCTCGACGTCTGGTCCTCGGCAGCTCGCCGCGCTGCCGAGTACTGGGGAAGGCTCATCGAAGCGCGCGAACTCAGCGATGAGTTCCGGGAACACTGCCGACGCTGCTTGAGCAGCGTCGAGCTGCTCATGCGCCAGTTTCCGGGCTCATGACGAGCAGCCCGCCTCAGTCGAACGGGTTCAGCGCGCTGACGACCTGGTTGGCACCATCGATGGCCTGGCCCATCGCGTCACCGAGCTGCTGGCCCGCGCCGTTGATGACGTCACCCACGGCGTCCACGCCCACGCTGATGTTCTGGTAGATCTGCTCCACGCCGTTGCGCAGCTCGCGCGCCATCTCCATCGGCCGGTTGTCGGTGTCCAGGTGGTAGTAGTTGTAGCCCTCGAGCTGGTTGGTCTGCTCGTTGCGCTGCTCCACCGGGCTGGGACCGGACAGGTCGTTGCTGTTGGCGTGGCCCTCGTCCCACGGCTGGCGGTGGTGCAGGTAGCCGTCGTTGAAGTCGTGCGCCGGAATCTCCAGCGTCGTCAACTGCGTCTCGGGCGACCAGAGCAGCGGGTTGGGCGTGCGCGGATCATCACGGATGAAGTGAATCTGCGCGCGGTCTCCGCCCATGTTCTCCTGGCGGATCGACGGGTCCTGGCGGCCCAGGCCGGTCATCATCGGCACCGAGTCGTTCTCGTTGATGTAGTGCACGTACTGCGGGCCGTACGGCCACGAGGCCGCCGCCGAGCCGAACGTCTCCACCTTGATGCCCTTCAGCAGCGCGTCCGCCGCGGCCTTGTTCCCCGGGGCGACCGTCTCCAGGTACTCCTTGGCCAGCGTGAGCGCGCCGCTCGTCACCAGGCCGCCCTGGCTGTGCGCCATCAGGTGGACGGGGCGCCCAGCCTGCAGGTCCTTGACGATCTGCACCGCGAGCGAGCGCGTGGCGGCGTTCGTCAGCCCGAACGAGGGCAGCTTGTCCAGCATGCACTGCATCAGGTCCGCGCCAATGCCCTCGGTGGAGTTGTGGATGCCCACCACCTCGGCGCCCGTGGTGTTGGCGATGTTCTGGATGGACTGCGACTGGAACGACGCCGAGTTCTGGATGCCGTTGACGTAGTAGATGCGCTCGCCCGTGAACGGCGTGCCGTCGTCGGGGCGCACGCCGGGAATCTGCGACGCGTCCGTGCCCGGCGGGTACACCTGGCCGCCCGCGCCGATCACCGCTCCGTCGAAGACGATGTCGTGCATGCCGCTGTTGTTCTCGGTCTGGAACGCCAGGTCGTACGACACAGTGCCGATGGGCTGGGGCTTTGTGGCGGCCTCGGCCCGCGCGGCGCCGGTGGTGGCGGCGGTGGCGGCCCGGCGCGTGTCGGCGGCGATGGCGTCCAGGGCGGGGCTGCCTCCCGGCTGCTGCTTGGCGAAGAACTCCACCTTCTGGGCCGCCAGGTTGGCGGCGCCCGCGGCGTCCTTGGCCTTCTTGGCGGCGGCGCCGGCCTCGGACTGAGCGGTGGCCAGCTCACCGCGGGCCTTGGCCAGGTCCTCGAGGCTGTTCTTGGCGGCCTCCTCGAGCATGGCGCGCTGGTTGCGCGGCCCCTTGAAGTTCTCCAGCTCCGTGCGGGCGTGCGAGGCGGCCTGCTGCGCCTGCATCATCGCCTGCTGCGCCTGCGTCACACGCTGCTCGGCCCGGAGGCTGGCGGCAGCGGCGGCCTGCGCCTCGGTGCGCGCCGACTGGGCCTGGTTGACGGTGGCCTGCGCGGCCGGAGGAATGGGCCCGCTGGCGGAGGTGGCCTGCGCGCTGGCCGTGGGGCCCGTGGCGTGCGTGGGCGTCGGTCCGGGCGTCGGCGTCGCCGTGGGCGCGGGCGTCGGGCCAGGCGTCGGCGTGGCCGTGTGCGTGGGCGTCGGTCCGGGCGTCGGCGTCGCCGTGGGCGCGGGTGTCGGCCCAGGCGTGGGACCCGCCGTGGGAGCCGGCGTGGGCGTGGGGCCCGAGAACGAGAAGCGATCCGCGCTGCCCGGGGTGCGCAGCGTCTGCACCGCCTGCTGAGAGGACTGCGCGGCCTGGGCGCTGGCCTTCGCCGCCATGCGAGCCCCCTCCGCGGCCTTGAGCGCGGCCTGAGCCTCACGGGCATCGAGCGAGCCGGGGGCGGCGTGCTGCTGGGCCGCCTTGGCGGACTGCTCGGCCGTCCTGGCCGCCGCCTCCGCTTTGGTGCTCAGCTCGGTGGCCTTCTGGGAAGCCTGCTCCGCCTTGCGCGACGCGTCGCGGCGCCCCTGCGGCGTCGTTGCCCGGGTGGCCTCCTGCGCGGCCCGCTTCGCCTCTTCCGCCGCCTTGCGTGCCTCCTCCGCTGCCTTGCGCGCCTCGTCCGCCGCCCGCTTCGCCGAGCTGCTCTCCTTCTCCGAGCGCGACTCGCTCTTGCTCTTACCTTCGCTGCGGCGGGTTTCCGTGGAAGCTGAGGACTCGGTGCGCATGAGAGGAAGCCTTCGCTGAGACGCGGTGCGTCTGAGGGGAACCAGAAAAAATACCAATCAAATTGTCTGGCTCCGGGAGACCGAAGTTGTGTCACAGCTGCGCACACCTGCGCTTATTCACTCTATTGGAGTCTGAGAGTGTTTTGAGACGGCGGACTAGTACTACTGTGTCATAAAACCCGTTTCCCCTCGGGGATAGTGGTGCATGCCTCAGAGGGGAGAAGGCCATTTCCCGAGGGAAGATGGCGGTTTGTGACACAGTAGTACTAGGGGCCGCTCACCTCGGCCTGGGTGCGGTTCAGCATGTGCTGTCCGTCATAAACGAGCCAGCTCATGCGCGAGCGGTCCGGGCTCCAGCCGGTATGCACGGGGTAGCCACTGTTGGGGGCCGGGTGCAGGATCAGCTGGACGGTCAACGCCCCCCCGCCAGGGAAGGCGAAGGACGTCGTCCCCGACAGCCCCCCGGGTGCCACCACGAGGCGCCCATCGTCCAGCACATTCAGGGTCTGCCAGTGGCCCGCCTCATCGAAGCGCACGCCGTCACAGACAGAGCCCATGAGCGTCGTGTCGCGCTGGGAGAAGAGCCACACGCCCTGAAGCGCGGCCAGGCCTTCGGCCAGGGTGGTGGGCACGTAGGGAGGCGCGGGCACCGCCCCGTCCACGGCTTCATCCGTGCGCAGCAGGGTGACGACAGGCCCCAGGTAGAGCTGCCAGGTCATCTGCGTCAGCTCGGAGTTCCAACCGGAGTGCACGGGAAAGGCGCTCCCAAAGTCGAACCGCAGACTCATCTGCACGGTGGTGGCGTTCTCGTTCGAGGAGAGGATGAAGACCACCTGCCCAGTCCGCGCGGACTTCGACGGCA
>DASVVJ010000084.1:0-11792 GCA_036389955.1 Myxococcaceae bacterium | reverse complement strand
CAGCTCCTGGAAGCGCGCGTAGAGCTCCTCCGGCGTCACCGGCGCGATCGCAGGCGTCGCCACCTTGAGCCCCTCCAGGGACGGCGGCTCCAGAGGGGGCAGCATGATCGAGCGGTCATCCAGCACCAGGGGCCGGGACTGCCGCCGCGCCAGCAGCAGATGCCCCTGCAGATCGCCTTCCGACTGTGCCGCCTTACTGCCCTTCCCATCTCCCGACGAAGTGCCCATCGCGTCTCCTTACCCTAGGGGAATCAAGCTACTACGCACACCCCGGGCCGCTGTGCACTCCTTGCGTCGGTGATGTGTGCCAAGGTAGGTCACCATGCCGAGAAATCCCTGAGGAAACTTATTCTCGCCGACTGCGATAAGTACTTACGTAGGGCATGGCGGCCCCCGCCCCTGCTCACCCAAACTTACGCGGTAAAGGAGATCGACCATGGGCATCGGTGGATTTGTTTCTGGACTGACGCGCACTGCTCGCAACGTAACTCAGAATGCTACCCGGACCGTGACGCAGCAGGTCAGGAACGTGAGCCAGAACGTTCAGCGCACCGCCGCTAACGTGAGCCAGAACGTTCAGCGCACCGCCGCCAACGTGAGCCAGAACGTTCAGCGCACTGCCTCCAACGTGAGCCAGAACGTTCAGCGCACCGCCGCCAACGTGAATACGCAGGTGCGTGACACCTTCCAGGACGCCCGCCGGGTCGCCACCGACACCGCGCAGCGCACGGCCCGGGCGATTGATAACGCCGCGGCTCCGGTGGTGCGTGCGACCGACCGGATCGCGGATGGCGTGCGCCGCGTGACGCCGCAGGCCGTGCAGAACGCCGTGGGCCGCGTCGCGAACGCGCACGGCACGCTCTCCAACGCCATTGACTCGCGGCTGACGGCCGGCGCCCGCAGGGCGTTCGACGTGGCGGGCCGTGTGGCGGGCGCGGCGGGCGCCGCGGCGGACGTCATCACCGGCAACCCCAAGGCGCTGCTGACGGTGCCGACCGTGGCTGTGGACGCGGCGGGCCTGGCGGGCCGCACCGCGGGCAAGGCGGCCTCCCGCCTGGTGCCCGGCCTGAACGTGGCCGCGGCGGCGGTGGACAGCTACAACTTCGTGCAGACGATGAGGGACCCCTCGGCCAACACCACCGACAAGGTGCTCTCCGGCATCACCGCCGCGGGCTCCATCCTGGGCGCCACCAACATCCCCGTGGTCAGCCAGGTCGGCGGCGTCGTCGGCACCATCGCGGACATCGCGAACAACTTCTTCGGTACCCAGAACTGAGCTTCAGGTGCCAGCACCCCGGTGCTGACCCCCTGTCATCTCCCACGCGCCGGCAAGCCGCCCATGGCTGCCGGCGCGTTTCATTTCTTTGAGCTTCGAGCATCGAGGACCGCGGCTCGGGGGCCCCCGGCTGAAGCCAGGGGAATCGCTCCCATTGCCGCGACACCTGGGAAACCCCCTGCCCGCTTGCTTTCCGGGCGGGGTCCCGCGAAATAGGCGCGATTTGGGAGCCGTTTCCCAGGGTTACCTCTTACACCACCAGTGCTATGCGCCCCTCGACTGCTCAGACGAACGACTCCAGCCCCACGTTGACCCTGGGAATTCCCGGGTTCACCTTCGAGGACCTGTACCGTCCCCGCGGGCTGCGCCGGCTCTCCGAGCGCTTCGACGCCTGGCTCACCGAGCGCGAGCCCGAGCTCTTCCAGGCCTTCGAGGCGTACCGCAAGTCCGGGGGCACCAGCCTCAAGGGCCCGGCGGAGTCGGACTTGCTGATCCGCATGTCGCGCCACGTGGGCGCCTTCATCGCCCGGCTCTTCAACATCGACCAGGAGAAGGAAGCGCTGGCCCGGAGCCTCACGGGCGAGCTGCCGCTGTTCGACTTCAAGCGCGACTTCATCACCCGCCGCGTCTTCAAGAAGGGCGCGCCGGACCGGCCCACGCTGGCCGAGTACCCCTCGCTGGATGCCCGGATGCGCCTGCTGCTGCAGCTGGGCTTCCCGGAGACGATGAACCAGAGCGACGTGGAGCGGGGCCTGGCCGAGTCCGTCCTCACGCTGATGGACCTGGAGCGCCTGTTCGGCGGCAACCTGCCCGCCGAGCACCAGGCGCGCGCCGAGCCCCTGCGCGCCCGCTGGGTGGCGCTGCGCACCGCGCTGCTCTCCACTGCCGAGGGCCGCGAGGCCTTTGGCTCCAGCCTGGTGACCCACGGCGACGACGCGGCGGAGCTGCAGGCGGTGCGCGCCCTGCTCTCGCTGGCGGACCGCTGGACGTACGCCCGCGCGCTGCACCCCGAGGCCAAGGAGCTGTTCCACGCCTGGCCCACGCACCGCGTGCCCAAGCCGCTGGTGTTCGACCAGCTCGTGCAGCTGCACCGGCCGGACCCGAACCTGCCCGAGGTGACCGAGGGCCCCGAGCACCACCTGCGCTTCCGCGACGGCTTCAAGCTGACCGATCGCCGCGGCACCAAGCGCGACGTGATGAACGAGGTGGACTACTGCGTCATCTGCCACGAGCGCGAGAAGGACTCGTGCTCCAAGGGCTTCGTGGCGAAGGACCCGGTGGCCGAGGGCCACAGCTACAAGAAGAACCCGCTGGGCATCCCGCTCACCGGCTGCCCGCTGGATGAGCGCATCTCCGAGGCCCACGCCCTCAAGCGCGAGGGCGACTCGGTGGCCGCGCTGGCCATGGTCATCCTGGACAACCCCATGTGCCCGGGCACTGGCCACCGCATCTGCAATGACTGCATGAAGGCCTGCATCTTCCAGAAGCAGGAGCCGGTGAACATCCCGCTGGCCGAGACGGCCACGCTCACCGACGTGCTGGACCTGCCCTGGGGCTTCGAAATCTACGGCCTGCTCACGCGGTGGAACCCGATCAACTGGCGCCGCCCGTACGCGCTGCCGTACCGGGGCCGCAACGTGCTCGTGGTGGGCCTGGGGCCGGCGGGCTACACGCTGGCGCACTACCTGCTCAACGAGGGCTTCGGCGTCACCGGCATGGACGGCCTGAAGATCGAGCCCTTCGAGGACGAGCTGGTGGGCCGCAACGGCAAGGCGCTCAAGCCCATTCATAGCTGGAACGCGCTCACCCGCGAGCTGGACGAGCGTGTGCTCGAGGGCTTCGGCGGCGTGTCCGAGTACGGCATCACCGTTCGCTGGGACAAGAACTTCCTCACCCTCATCCACCTGACGCTGGCGCGGCGGGAGAACCTGCGCATCTACGGCGGCGTGCGCTTCGGTGGCACGCTGACGATCGATGACGCGTGGGCGCTGGGCTTTGACCACATCGCCATCGCGGCGGGCGCGGGCCGCCCCACCATCATCGGGATGAAGAACAACCTCATCCGGGGCATCCGCAAGGCGAGCGACTTCCTGATGGCGCTGCAGCTCACGGGCGCCTTCAAGCGCGACTCGCTGGCGAACCTCCAGGTGCAGCTGCCCGCCATCGTGATTGGCGGCGGCCTCACGGGCATCGACACGGCCACGGAGCTGATGGCCTATTACCCGGTGCAGGTGGAGCGCACGCTGGAGCGGCACGAGCGGCTGGCGGCGGACATCGGCGAGGAGGCGGTGCTGGCCCGGCTGGACGCCGAGGAGCGCATCACCTACCAGACGTTCCTGGAGCACGGCCGCGCGGTGCGCGCCGAGCGGGAGCGGGCCTCCGCCGAAGGGCGCAACCCGGACCTCATCAAGCTGGTGCGAAGCTGGGGCGGCGTGAGCCTGGTGTACCGCCGCAGCCTCACGGAGTCCCCCGCCTACCGGCTCAACCATGAAGAGGTGGTGAAGGCGCTGGAAGAGGGCATCCGCTTCATCGAGCGCATGAGCCCGGTGGAGGCGCTGCCGGACGCCAGCGGCGCGGTGCGGGGCATCCGCTTCGAGCGCATGGTGACGAAGGACGGCAAGCTCAAGGGTAGCGGCGAGTTCTTCGAGCTGCCGGCGCGCACGGTGTGCGTGGCGGCGGGCACCTCGCCCAACGTCACCTACGAGAAGGAGTACCCGGGCACGTTCCAATTGGACGCCAACGGCGAGTACTTCCAGGGCTTCGAGCTGGAGGAGGCTGGCGACAGCTTCAACCTCAAGCCGGTGCCGCCCAACGAGGACCTGGCAAACAAGGCGGGCTTCTTCACCTCGTACAAGAAGGACGGGCGGTTCATCTCCTTCTACGGAGACAACCACCCGACGTACGCGGGCAACGTGGTGAAGGCCATGGCCAGCGCCAAGGACGGGCACCCGCAGGTGTCCGCGCTCTACGCGAAGGAGCTGGCGGCCACGGACTTCACGGACGAGCTGTCCCAGCTTCAGCGGGAGGAGAAGCTCTCCGGCCACTTCGCCAAGCTGGACGAGGCGTTCAACGCCACGGTGGTGGCCGTCAACCGGCTCACACCCACCATCGTGGAGGTGGTGGTGAAGGCGCCGTTCGCCGCAGGCCACTTCGAGCCTGGCCAGTTCTACCGGCTGCAGAACTACGAGCGGATGGCGCCCGTGGTGGACGACATGAAGTTGACGATGGAGGGCCTGGCCCTCACCGGCGCCTGGGTGGACAAGGAGAAGGGGCTGATGGGGACCATCGTCCTCGAGATGGGCTCCTCCTCGCGCCTGTGCGCCGCGCTGCGGCCCGGTGAGCCCGTGGTGCTCATGGGCCCCACCGGCACGCCCACGGAGATCGCCCACAACGAGACGGTGGTGCTGGTAGGCGGCGGCCTGGGCAACGCGGTGCTCTTCTCCATCGCCCGCTCGCTCAAGGCCGCGGGCTGCCGCGTCATCTACTTCGCCGGTTACCGGCAGAAGGTGGACAGCTTCAAGCAGGACGAGATCGAAGCGGGCACCGATCAGATCGTCTGGAGCGTGGACAGCGGAGAGACGATTGAGCCGCGGCGCCCGCAGGACTCGGCGTTCCGGGGCAACGTCGTGCAGGCCATGCTGGCGTACGCGCAGGACAAGCTGGGGCCCAAGCCCGTCATCTCCCTGAACGAGGTGGACCGCATCATCGCCATCGGCTCGGACCGGATGATGAAGGCGGTGCAGCAGGCCCGCCACACGGTGCTGCAGCCGTACCTCAAGCCCGAGCACGAGGCGATTGGCTCCATCAACTCGCCGATGCAGTGCATGATGAAGGAGATCTGCGCGCAGTGCCTGCAGAAGCACGTGGACCCGGTGACGGGCAAGGAGACGTGGGTGTTCTCCTGCTTCAACCAGGACCAGAAGCTGGACCAGGTGGACTTCGTGAACCTCAACCAGCGCCTGCGCGGCAACACGGTGCTGGAGAAGGTGTCGGACGTGTTCCTGGCCCGGCTGCTCGAGCGGGCCCCGCAGCTCAAGCGCGTCTGAGGTCACTTCCTGCCGAAGGTGCTCAGCATATCCTGGTAGTTCTTGGCCAGGTCCGCCTCACGGCCGAGCACCATGTCCACGTTCGCATCGCCATAGGTGCGGCGCACCTCGACGAGCTTCTGCAGCTCCTCGTTGCGCTCGCGCATGGCGGCCAGCTGCGGCTCCAGCTCCTCGCGCTGCTCGGGCGTCAGCTTCGCCTGCATCTCCTCGAGCTTCTTCAGCTCCTCCTCCGTCTGCAGCGCCTGGGCGAGCTGGCGCTGGCTGATGACGGCGGTGACCACCTCGGCCAGGCCGTTCACGTCCTCCTCCGAGAGCCCCGCCTCCTTGCGCGCCGCCTCCTCCGCCCTCGCCTTGCTCTCGATGAGCTTCATCGACTCGTTGATGTCCGCCTGCATCTCCCCGCCGCCCTCTTTCATCCGGCCGTGCACCTTGGCCATGTCCCGCAGCAGCGCCTCGTAGGCCTCCAGCAGCTTGCGCTGGTAGCCCACGTACGCGTCGAGCTTCTCCTTCGTCACCACATACGCGCTCGGCCCGAACTCGGTGCCCGGTGCCAGCTCGTCCTCTGCCTGCTTGCCCCCGGGCGAGGCTTTCGAGGGCCGGGCTGCCTCCATGGACGACGGCGCTTCAGCCTCCTGCTCTTTCTTGCAGGCTGAGAACGACACCAGTACCCCGAACAGCACCCACAACGACCGACGCATGCCCACTCCTCGCAAGGCCACGGAACCCCGAGGAGCCCAGTATATTCTGCACTCTCGGCGAGAGGGTTCAGCGCTTCCCCTACAACCTACCGGGGGGGATCTCTCCACTGAACAATCGGAGCATTACCTTTGACCAACCCGGTCACGGTCGTGTACGAACCGCGATTCGTTGCGAGCGGTGGAGGGACTTTGAGGATTTTCCTGGTAAGGCACGGCGATGCGGACGCAGAGATCCCCGAGGGTCTCGGCGACGAGGCACGAGCCCTGACCGCTAAGGCCCGCGCCAACACCGCGCAGCACTTCGCTTCGCTGGCCGAGCGCATGGGGCCCGTCTCTCTGGTGCTCACCAGTCCCCTGGTGCGCACGGTCCAGACGGCGCAGATCCTCTCCGCCTCCATCAAGCACGAGGGGCTCTTGCGCGCCCACCGCTGCCTGCTGCCGGACATGCCGGTGGGCGCCGTCGAGCCCGTCATCAAGGAGCATGTGGACCAGAACCTCGTCCTCGTGGGCCACCAGCCCTCGATGGGCGCGCTGGCCGCGCACCTGCTCGGCATGCAGTCGTTCCCCAAGCCCGTCAATCCCGGCACCGTCATCGGCCTGGAGCACATGGAGGGCAGCGGCGAGACCCTGCAGGTGAAATTCCTGTTCTACGCGCCTCCGGGGCAGCAGCTGCTCGACGTCATCCAGTGATTGACGAGGCCCGCTACAACCAGCTCGTCTCCGCGGTGTTCAAGCGCATCATGGCCGCCGCGGATGCCATCGATCCGGACGTGCTCGAGGCCGACAGCACCGGCGACATGGTCACCCTCACCGCCGCCTCGCGGGAGAAGTGCATCGTGAACACCCAGCGCGCCGTGCGGCAGATCTGGGTGGCCGGCAAGAGCCAGGGCATCCACTTCTCGCTCGACGAGGCCACCGGCACCTGGAAGGACGACAAGGGCAAGGGGCTGGAGCTGTTCTCCTTCGTCGCGGACGTGGTGAAGGACATCAGCGGGGCCGAGCTCTCCTACCCCGCCTGAGCCGCTCCAGGGCCGCTACAGCGCCTCTTCCTTGTCCCGCTCGGTAAGCTCCAGCCGGTCTCCGCCCGCCGCCTGGGCCTTGCGCAGCGCCTCGCTGGCGTCCTTCATCAGGTTGCCGAAGCTCACCTGCGTCTGCCCGCGTACCGGCGAGGGCTCGAAGACGGCCAGTCCCATGGACACGGAGATGTTGGGCAGGGGCGCCAGCGTCTTCACCCGCTGCCGCAGCCGCTCGGCCACCACCAGCGCGCCCGTTTTCGGCGTGTGCGGGAAGAAGGCCACGAAGCGGCCCTCGGCGGTGGGGACGATGACGTCGATGTCGCGCACCCCGCCCGAGAGCAGCCCCAGCATCTCCGCCAGCATCGCCGTGCGCTGCGCGGCGGTCAGGCTCGCGGTGCGCTCGCCCAGGTGATCCAGCTCCAGCAGCAGCAGAGAGATGGGGTAGCGGTAGCGCCGGCTGCGTTTGACCTCCATGAGCAGCAGGCGCTTGAGGAAGTCGAAGTCCGGAGAGCCGGGGCCCTCCATCTTGCCCTTGAGGGCCTCGGTCACCTGGGCATCCTCGGCGGCGGCGGACATCGTGTCCGTGAAGCGCGCGGCGGCCCGGGCCTCGACGAGCTGCACCATCAGCCCCACGCACGTCACCACCGTGGTTCGCTTGAGCGGCCCCACCAGGCAGGCATCCGCGCCGGCCGCAGCCGAGCGCTCCTCGGGGCTCTCCTCCTCCGGCATGTAGAGCAGGAGCACCGGTACTGCGGGCGCTTCCTGTTTCACCTCGCGGCACAACGTCTCGCCGTCCAGGGCCGGAGACTGCGAGGCAATCAGCACCGTGGGCGGGCTGCCGCGCACTTCGCGCAGCGCCTCGGCCGCGGTGCTCACCCCGATCACCTCGTAGCCCGCGCTCTCCAGGAACCGGCGCAGGGCCGTGGAGACGGGGACCGAGGGTTCGGCGATCAATGCGGCACGCATGATCGCCATTAAACCAGATTAGACCGACATGACCTCTTTTTCCTTGGCGGCGATGATCTTGTCCACCTCGGCCACGCCGTTGTCGGTCTCCTTCTGCACCTTCTCCTGGACGCGCTTGTTGTCGTCCTCGGTGATGGTCTTCGCCTTGAGCTTCTCCTTGAGAGACTCGTTGGCGTCGCGGCGGATGTTGCGGATGGCGACCTTGTGCTCCTCGCCCTTGGTCTTCACCTGCTTGGCGATCTCCTTGCGCCGCTCCTCGGTGAGCGGCGGGAACGGCAGGCGGATCATCTCGCCGTCGTTCATCGGGTTGATGCCCAGGTTGGCCTCGCGGATGGCCTTTTCGATCTCCTTGAGCACACCCTTGTCCCACGGCTTGATGGTGATGAGCCGGGGCTCGGGGGCGTTCACGCTCGCCACACCGTTGAGCGGCGTGGGCGTGCCGTAGAAGTCCACCCGGATGCCGTCCAGCAGGCTGGTGCTGGCGCGGCCGGTGCGCACCTTCGTCAGGTCCTTGCGCAAGTCATCCAGCGTCTTGTCGATGCGAGCCTTCAGCTGACCCAGAACGTCGTCGTTCGCCATTGTGAGCTCCTCCGGAGGAAAAGGTCAGGCCCAGGCCGTCTCGGCCGCGCCCACCACTGTACCGATATCGCCGGAACCCAGCACGGCCCGGCCAATGTTGCCCTTCACCGTCAAGTCGAACACCACGATGGGCAGCTTGTTGTCCATGCACAGCGAGATGGCCGTGGAGTCCATCACGTTCAGGTTCTGCTTGAGCACGTCCATGTAAGTCACCGAGCGGTACCGGCGCGCCGCGGGGTCCTTCTTCGGGTCGGCGCTGTAGATGCCGTCCACCTTGGTGGCCTTGAGGATGATCTCCGCGTTGATCTCCATGGCGCGGAGGCTCGCGGCGGTGTCCGTGGTGAAGTACGGGTTGCCGGTGCCGGCGGCGAAAATCACGACGCGGCCCTTCTCCAGGTGGCGCACGGCGCGTCGGCGGATGTAGGGCTCGGCGATCTGCTCCATCTTGATGGCCGACAGCACCCGGGTGTGCACGCCCTGCTTCTCCAGCGCGTCCTGCATCGCCATGGAGTTGATGCAGGTGGCGAGCATGCCCATGTAGTCGGCGCTCGCGCGGTCCATGCCCTCGGTGGCGCCGGCCACGCCGCGGAAGATGTTGCCGCCGCCAATCACGACGGCCAGCTCCACCCCGGCTTGCACCACCTCCTTCATCTCGGAGGCGATGCGCGTGAGCGTGGGCGGGTTGATGCCGTACTTGCCATCGCCCATCAGGGCTTCGCCCGAGAGCTTGAGGAGAACACGCTTGTAACGGAGGGGGCGGGTCGGGTCGGACATGCGGCCCCGCTTGTATCCCCCACCCTGCCCCCGATCAACGTCCACGTCGGGGGTCAAGTCCCGGAGAGTCCAAAAACGAAGGGCCGCGTGCTTGGAGCCGGTGAAGACTCGAAGCGCGCGGCCCCACGTCAGGCCCGCCGGGTGGCGGCGTGCCCCTGAGCCTTAAGCCTGGCCCGTGCCCAGCGTCTTGGCAACCTCGGCGGCCAGGTCATCCTTCTTCTTCTCGATGCCCTCACCCACCACGAAGCGCGAGAAGCGGCGGATGGACACCTTCTCGCCAATCTTCGCGGCGCGCTCGGTCACCATCTCGTGGATGCGCTTCTTGTCGTCCTTCACCCAGAACTGGTCCACCAGGCACACCGTCTCGTAGAACTTCTCCAGCTTGCCCACGAGGATCTTGTCCCACATGGCCTCGGGCTTCTTGGCCTCCTTGAGCTGAACGCGCTGGATCTCCTTCTCCTTCTCCAGCGCGTCGGCGGGGATGTCCTCGCGGCGCACGTACTGCGGGCCCACCGCGGCGATGTGCATGGCGATGTCCTTGGCCAGGGCCTGGAAGTCCTCGTTGCGAGCCACGAAGTCCGTCTCGCAGTTGACCTCCACCATCACGCCAATGCGGCCGCCGTGCACGTAGGTGGCGATGACGCCCTCGGCGGCGACGCGGCCTTCCTTCTTGGTGGCGTTGGTGATGCCCTTCTTACGCAGCCACTCCTCGGCCTTGGCGAAGTCACCGCCGCTCTCGCCGAGCGCCTTCTTGCAGTCCATCATGCCCGCGCCGGTCTTCTCGCGGAGCTCCTTCACCATCGTGGCGCTGACTTCGGCCATGTTCGTCTCCAGATATTGAGTTGGGGGAAATGCAAAGGCCGGGCGGTGAGAGGCCCCACCACCCGGCCGGACTTCACATGCTGACGCTTGGAGCCACGGCCCGACTACTCGGCCGCCGTCTCCTCGCCACCACCCTCGCCACCCTCACCACCCTCGGCAGGAGCCTCGGCGGCGGCCGGAGCCGTGCCCTTCATCTCCACGAGAGGACCGCGGCGCTCACCGCCCCGGTCACCACCACCACCGCGGCGGTCACCGCGGTCGCCACGGTCACCGCGGCGCGGGCCACGGCGGTCGTCACGGTCGCCACGGCGGTCGTCACGGCCCTCACGCTCCTCCTGCTCGTCGCGCTCGGCGGCGCCCGAGGCGCGGTAGCGCGCCGCACCCTCGACGCACGCGTCGGCGATCTTCGAGGTGAACAGCTTGATGGAGCGGATGGCGTCGTCGTTACCCGGGATGACGAAGTCGATGCCGTCCGGGTCGCAGTTGGTGTCCACCACGCCGATCACGGGGATACCCAGGCGGGTGGCCTCGTGGATGGCGATGTGCTCCTTCTTCGGGTCGATCACGAATACGCAGCGGGGCAGCTTGGCCATCTCCTTCACGCCGCCCAGGTTCTTCTCGAGCTTCTCGCGCTCACGCTCCAGCGAGGCCACTTCCTTCTTCGGCAGGCGCTCGAAGGTGCCGTCCTCGGCCATCTTCTCCAGCGTCTTGAGCCGGTCGATGCCCTGCTTGATGGTCTTGAAGTTGGTCAGCGTGCCACCCAGCCAGCGGCTGGTGACGAAGAACTGGCCAGCGCGCGAGGCCTCCTCACGGATGACGTCCTGGGCCTGCTTCTTGGTGCCCACGAAGAGCACCGAGCCGCCGCGCGAGGTGATGTCCGCCACGAAGCGGAACGCCGAGCGCGCCATCACCACCGTCTTCTGCAGGTCGATGATGTAGATGCCGTTGCGGGCGCCGAAGATGTACGGCTTCATCTTCGGGTTCCAGCGATGGGTCTGGTGGCCGAAATGCGCTCCGGCTTCGAGCAATTGCTGCATGGAGACGTCGGTGGACGCCATAATTGATTCTCCTTCCGGTTAACCCTCTGCAAGGCCGAGAGACCGGGACGTGCCCTGAAGCGCGCCCAGCCACCGGTATGATGGCCCTGCATGTGGAATGGGCGCGCATCTAGCGGCAGCATGGGCCGAAATCAAGACGTGTCGACCGGCGAGAGCGGAGCGGCGCCTTTCAGCACCCTGGCCCGCTGCAACAACTGAAACACAGTTTCTGAAGCTGCGACATCGAACTGTACCGCAGAGGGGCTATTCGATCCGGGCAACCTCGGAAGAAGGCGCGCGCCCTAGCCGCCACGCCGGGTGCGAAACGATAATCGCTTGACAGCAGAACGAAGCGTGAACATATTGCCTTTTCAACTTCGTATGGATCAATTTCCCGGTTGCGTCGTTCAGCTGTGGATAAAAAAGGGGATAAGCCTGTGACTCACCTGGCTACCGCGATATTCTTCACCCTCATGCTGCTGGCGGCCGCCGTCGCCATTCACATGACCGTTCGGCTCTATTGGGCTCAGATCCTCCTCGCATTTCGCGGCGAGCTTGGCCGTGACGTCAGCCGGCAG
>DASVVJ010000083.1:0-4405 GCA_036389955.1 Myxococcaceae bacterium | reverse complement strand
AGGTTACTACGAAGCTCTGGCCGTTCTTCTGCGCGGAGTTGTCCATGACGCTGAACTCTCCGCTCTACATCACGCTGGTCCTGGCCAGCATCGCCACCTTGGTTACTACGAAGCTCTGGCCCTTCATCATGAAGAAGTAGCCAAGCAGATTGGTCCTGGGGGCTCTGCATATCTCTTTTGCAGAGCCCCTTGTTGTCTGCTCTCCCGTTCTCTTCCTGGAACCAGGTAGCAGCAGCCGTCGGTATTCCCGCCTTGGGTGGAGCGATCGGTAATCCATTCCGAGGGGGCAGCGAATAGTTACGAAACCTCATGTGCCTGTGCACGTGCGTGCAAGCAGTGCTACCTGGCTTGCCCTTTCCCGGATTCCTGCCCACACTTCGGGCATGGATCATCGCGACCTGCTACGGCGGGCCTTCCCGAGCTACGGTCCAGATTGGGACGCCGCGATTGAGGCCGGCGTGGATGTATCGCTCTTAGAGGAAAACCTGCGCCTGACCCCCACCGAGCGGCTCGAGCAGCTCCAGCGCATGACCGAGCTGTACGAGTTGCTGCGGCCAAAGGGAGCGGGTGGCGATGCAGAGGACACCTGAGCTGCTCCGCCTGCTTCTCGAGGCGGGCGTGGAGTTCGTCCTCATTGGAGGCGTTGCCGCCATCGCTCATGGGGCTTCGACCTTCACCCTGGATTGCGACATCACCGCATCGTTCAGCGAGGGCAACCTCACGCGCCTTCTCAGCACGTTGAGGCCCCATCACCCTCGCTACGCGCTGGCAGTGCCCAAGCGGCCTGTCACGGAGTCTCCGGCGGAACTCACCAGCTATCGCAACCTGTACCTGCTGACCGACCTGGGACGTCTCGACATCCTCTCCGAGGTTCCTCCCGTAGGCTCATACGAAGAGGTCGCTAAGAGAGCGCTGACCTTGGAGGTCTATGGACGGCCCTGCCGCGTCATCAGCCTGGATGACCTGATCGCGGTCAAAAGCCACGTAGGCAGAGACAAGGACCGCAGCGCCCTGGACGAACTCAAGGCGCTACGGGCTCGGCGCGACCATCGCCAGACGTGACGCGGCCCCGCTAGCCGAACAGCTCCTTCACCTTGGCGAAGAAGCTCTTGGACTGCGGGTGGGACTCCTCGCCCGACAGCTCCGCGAACTTCTCCAAAAGCTCGCGCTGCTTGGAGCTCAGCTCCGTGGGCGTCTCGACGATGACGCGCACGTGCTGATCCCCGCGCTGCTGGCTGTGCAGGTGCGGAATGCCCTTGCTCTTCAGCCGGAACACCTTGCCCGACTGCGTGCCCGACGGAATGGTCATCTTCACCTTCCCATCCAGCGTCGGCACGTCGATCTTCGCTCCCAGCGCCGCCTGCGTGAACGAGATGGGCACCTCGCAGAACACCTCGTAGTCCTCACGCTGGAACAGCGGGTGCTCGCGCACAATCACCGTCACGTACAGGTCTCCCGCCTGTCCGCCCCGGTCTCCCGGCTCGCCCATGCCCGTCAGCCGCACCCGCGTGCCGTTGTCCACGCCCGCCGGGATGTTCACCTCGATGACTTCCTCGGACGGCGTCTTGCCCGACCCGCGGCACTTGCCGCACGGATCCGGAATCACCGCGCCCGTGCCATTGCAGTCGCTGCACGTGCGCGACACCGCGAAGAAGCCTTGCGTGAAGCGCACCTCGCCCGCCCCGCCGCACGTGGTGCACGGCTTGGGCGCCGCGCCGCTCTTGCTGCCCGAGCCGCTGCACACCTCGCACTTCTTCGGGCGCGGAATCGGCACCTTCGGACGGCAGCCGAACGCCGCCTCCTCGAAGGAGATCTCCAGGTTGTAGCGAAGGTCCGCTCCCCGGCCCGGCCCCCGGCCCCGCCCCCGGCCTCCACCAAAGATCTCTCCGAAGATGTCCCCGAAGATGTCGTTGATGTTCACGCCCTGGAAGCCGCCGAAGCCCTCGAACCCGGCCCCACCTGCCCCCGCGTGGCCAAACCGGTCGTAGCGCGCCCGGCGCTCCGGATCGCTCAGCACTTCGTACGCCTCGGAGGCCTCCTTGAACTTCTCCTCGGCCTCCTGATTCCCCGGGTTGCGGTCCGGGTGGTACTGCAGCGCCACCTTGCGGAAGGCACTCTTGAGGTCCGCCGCGCTCACGTTCTTCTGGACGCCGAGCACCTCGTAGTAATCGCGCTTCTGCCCCGACGCCGATGCCATCCCGTCAAACCCCTGGAATTATTGGCCTTTTCAGCCCACGTGGAAACCTGATCCACTATAACGCAGGCTTTGAGGCCAGCAATCCAGGGGGTAGCAAGAGTGGCTGGCTGGCTCACACTGTCCAGACGCGGTTGACGGTCAGCTCCATTCGGGCCAGCCGCCGCTTGAGTGCCCCATCCACCGGCCCCATCGGAGACCACTTGGGGACGACGAAGTGCAGCTCGGCATTGTAGAGCTTGGCGGCACTGGCCAGCAGGCTCCACCGGTTTTCGGCTGTGGGATCCTCGACCATCTCTGGAGTGACGATCTCCAGGATGATGGGCGTGCGCGCCGAGTCGGTTTGCCGGCAGGTGAAGTCGGGCCGGTGATCCTCGATGGTCCCTGACAGGACCGGCGGCGGCATGAACCCGGGCAGACGGGCTTTGATGTCCGTATACCCAATGGTCCGGAAGTACTCGGCCATGAGCCACAGGAGCCTGCGGCGCTCCTCGTCCTCGACGACCGGCTCACAGCCTGGACTGAACAGCGCCTCTTTTTGGTTCGTATCGTTGATGTCCATGGCTCCCGAAAGCTGTCGTTCCATGTCGGAGACAGCAACGAACGGGCCACCGTGCGCAGGCTGGTAGGCCGCGCGGCAGGCAGGGGAGCAGGGCGTGTCCGGTAATGCGCCTTGGCCCTGCCCCGATGGGGTGAGAGAGTCCGCGCCGCCGTGGCCCCCCGTCCTTCACCGCACGTCTACCGCCGACTGATGGGCTACCTGCGGCCCTACCGGGGACTGCTCGCGGCGGGCCTGGGCGCTTCGATGATCGCCGCGGCGGCCACGGCGGGGTATGCCTGGGTGGTAGGCCCGCTGCTCCGAGCGGTGCTCACCGGAGAGCCCGTGACGCTGGGCGGCGCGGAGCTGCCCACGGGCGAGCTGCTGCGCCGGCTGCCGGTGCTGGTGGTGGCGGTGGCGGCGGTGAAAGCCACGGCCCAGTTCCTCCAAGGCGGGTGGATGCAGCGGTTGGGGCAGCGGGTGATGGCGGATCTGCGCGGCTTCCTCTACGCCCGGCTGCTTGCCCAGCCGCCAGCCTTTTTCGAGCGTCGGCATTCGGGCGAATTGCTCACGCGCTTCACCGCGGACGTGCCGCTGGTGGAGTTCGCGGTGACCCAAGCCTTGTCCTCCTATGTGAAGGACGGGTTACAGATTGTGGCGTTGCTTGCCACCTGTGGGCTGATCGACGTGAAGCTGTTCCTGCTCACCTTCGTGGTGATGCCGGCCACCGTGTTTCCGGTGGCACGCTTTGCCCGCTCACTGAAGAAGACGGCCTTGCGCTCCCAGGCCAGCCTGGGTGCCTTGAGCGCGCTCACCGCCGAACAGTTACAGAACCTCCCGGTGGTCCAGGCCTATGGCGGGGTGCCCCGGGCGCTGGCCCGCTTCGATGAGGAGTCCGAGCGCTACCTCACCGTCATGCGCCGCTCGCTGTTTCTGCGCGGCGCGTTCAGCCCCACGGTGGAGATGCTGGGCATCTTCGGCGTGGCGCTGGTGGTGATGTGGGGCGCACGGGCGGTGGCCGCCGAGCCCGCGCTGGCCGGGCGGTTGCTGTCCTTCATCGCCGCGGCGCTGCTGCTGTACCAGCCGGTGAAGTCGCTCAGCGGCACCCTGTCGCAGGTGCTCACCGGGCTGGTGGCGGCCGAGCGCCTCTTCGCCCTGGCAGACGAGCCGGCGCCTCCGGACGAGGGAAAGCCGGCCGGGCCACTGGAGAAGGCGCTGGTGCTGGAGGACGTGCGCGCCACGTACGCGGATGGCCGCGAGGGGCTGCGCGGGGTGAGCCTCACGGTGAGCGCGGGCGCGCGGGTGGCGCTGGTGGGCGCCTCGGGTGCGGGGAAGACGACGCTCTTCTCGGTGCTGCTGGGCTTTCTGCCCGCCAGCGGCGGCACGGTGCGGTGGGATGGCACGGCCCTGCCGGAGCTGAAACCCTCGAGCGTGCGCGCGCAGATGGCGTGGGTGCCGCAGGAGCCGGTGCTCTTCTCCGGCACGGTGCGCCACAACCTGCTGCTCGGCCGCCCCGAGGCCACGGACGCGGAGCTGTGGGAGGCGCTCGCGCTGGCGCACGCGGAGGACTTCGTGCGCGCGCTGCCCGGCGGGCTGGAGGAGCCGGTGGGCGAGCGGGGCTCACGGCTCTCGGGTGGCCAAAGGCAGCGGCTGGCCCTGGCGCGGGCGTTTCT
>DASVVJ010000082.1:0-3791 GCA_036389955.1 Myxococcaceae bacterium | reverse complement strand
CGGTGGGCCCCAGCGATAGGTGCCGCCACAGCCGACTGTCCGCCGTTTCATAGCCCGGGCAGGGACGGCCGCATTCTCCACAGCGAGCACGACGCTGGCGAACTCCACCGTCCACACAGCGAGACCCACGGTCCCTGCAGGAGACCCCTAATTCAGTGACCCAGGACGCACACTACAGGTAGCCTATAGAGACTGAGAGCACATCGGTCGATTGGTGACCTAAAGGGGGGAATGATGGGCCGTGACTCCTACGCGTCGACGCTCAAGAAGCAGGCAAAGGAGCAAGAGCGGCAGGTTCAGTTACGCCTTGCACGCGAATGCGCAGAAGACAGCATGGCGCGGGTCGCGGAACTGAAGTCGGCGCACAAGGCATGTAGCGCTCCAATCGATTGGAGAGCGCTCGCGGCCAGTCTGCCTCCTGCGCCGGTGACCCCCACCAGCTGGGCGGAACGCTCAGCTGCCCGCCGAACCCGTCTCCTGACTCTTTTTGAGGTACCCTCAGCACAATTGCCGAACATGGCGTCTGCCATGGCAGAGGACTCAGACCGGTTCCGTTCTGCACAACAAGCGTTCCAAGAAGAAACGCTGGAGCAGGCCGATTCCGTTGCATTGGCGCAAGGTATCCTTCGGGGGGACTCTAAAAGTTACCGGCGCGTCCTCATGGAGCTTTCCTATAGCTCTATGGCGCCTCCTGGCGGAAT
Source organism: Myxococcaceae bacterium (assembly GCA_036389955.1). Classification (GTDB taxonomy): domain Bacteria; phylum Myxococcota; class Myxococcia; order Myxococcales; family Myxococcaceae; genus DATHBR01. The sequence continues at coordinate 3,090 of DASVVJ010000082.1, read as the reverse complement.
TGCAGTGGATTTTGAGATCCACTCGCCCCATCTGGTGGAGGCAAAGATTACGGCCCAGGGTTCGGCCATTTTGCCTACCGAGGTTCAAACATTGACCTCGACCGGCAAGCTCTCGACCAAAGCCATGCCCCGCATCCAATTTGTCGAACTCTATCAGGACTACGTGTGCTCATTGATCTTGCGAGTGGCGCGTGAGGTTCATGCGCTTTTGCCGGTGAAGGCCGTCCTGATTACGGCGTACTCGGCTGATGGACTCCCGGCGCTCTCGCCCGTCCTCTCCACGATCATTCATCGAAAGCAGATGGAGGGGCTCCCGTTCGACACCCTCGACCCGTCGGACGCGTTGGACGGACTGCAAACCCGAACGAATTTCAAGGCCTCTCGTCGCACCGGAGCATTCCAACCCATCGTCGCCTTCTCGCCTTCAGACGTTCTATTCACCGAACCCGCCGGTTCGCTTCAGTCGATGATCGAAACCGCGAATCGATTACTTGAGGAACTCGAGTAAAAAAGTTTCGAGGAGGCTCCTTATGGAAATCATTTTGGGATTGATACTCTTCGCATGCGCTGTGGGTTTTATCCCGACTGCGGTCTGGGCGCTCGCACTGCGCACGCGGTGGCAAAGGGCCCAGCAGTCGCTATCGGAAGTCACACAGGAACTCACGACTGTCCGCGCCGACTCCCTTGCCGAACGGGATCGTCTACAACGGGAGGTCAGCAAAAGACTCGATGAGGTGGGCGCTGAGTTATCGCGCGAGCGGAAGAACGCGCAAGCCGAGGCAGAGAGGGCGAGCGCCCACTTTGAAGAAGAACGGGATCGCCTACGGCGGGTGGTCCGCCAAAGACTCGATGAGGTGGACGAGGAGCTGTCGCGCGAGCGGAAAAACGCGCAAGCCGAAGCAGAGAGGACGCGCGCCCACTTTGAAGAAGAATTCAGAAAGGCGATGTCGACGTTCGAACCACTGCTGAGGTTCCAGGGGCTCGCCAATGCCGAGCAGGAAACTCAACGAGTTCTCGACGAGGCGATCAAACTAGCAACCACGCTCAAGCAGCAAGCTGAGACCTTCTCCGCAGCCTCCAAATCCCGTAGCGAAATCGAACTGCGCGAGGCAAACAACAAGCTCAAGCAACTGCGGTCCGAAGCAGACTCCATTCTCAGCAAGGCAACCAAAGATGCGCGAAGGATCTTGGACGAAGCCCACAAGAGCGCAGAGCAGATCGCGGGGAATGCGTACATCGCTCTGAGAGAAAAGGATTCGCTGGAGCAGGCTGTTCAGGCGATCCGCAACCTGATCAACGGCTATGGAGACAGGTACATCGTTCCGACGCGAAGCCTTCTCGATGAGCTGGCTTCGGACTTTGGCCATCTCGAGGCAGGAGTCAAGTTGAAGTCAGCCCGAGACCAGTCCCGGCGAATGGTCGAAGAAGGCCACGCCGCGGAGTGTGACTATGCGGAAGCCAAACGAAGGGAGACCGCAATCCGCTTCGTTATAGACGCGTTCAATGGTCGCGTGGATGGCATCCTTTCAAGAACCAGGAGCGACAATTACGGGACGCTCGAGCAGGAGATTCGGGACGCCTTCGCCCTGGTCAACCTGAACGGAGAGGCATTCCGAAATGCACGAATTCTGGATACGTATCTGGCGGCGCGGCTGGAAGAGCTGAGATGGGCAGTAGTTGGTCAGGAACTACGCCTTCGTGAAAGGGAGGAGCAGCGCCGGATCCAGGAACAGATTCGTGAGGAAGAGAAGGCGCGACGCGAAGCGGAGCGCGTAATGAAGGAGGCACAAAAGGAAGAAGAACTCCTGGCCCAGGCACTGGCGAAGGCGCGCGCCGAGGCCGAGTCTGCGTCGGCTGAAGAGCGTACCCGCTTTCAGCAGAAGGTCGATGAGTTGAACCAACGCCTGGCGGAGGCAGAAGCCAAGAACCTCCGAGCTAAGTCGATGGCCGAGCAGACACGTTCCGGTACCGTGTATGTCATCTCGAATGTGGGGTCCTTCGGGGATGGGATCTTGAAGATCGGTATGACCCGCCGCCTCGAGCCGATGGACCGCATTCACGAACTGGGCGATGCGTCCGTCCCATTCGAGTTCGACGTGCATGCGATGATCACGACCGACGATGCCCCAAGCCTGGAACGCGAACTGCACAATCATTTCGAAGATCGAAGGGTCAATCGTGTCAATCTCAGGAAGGAGTTCTTCCAGGTTTCTGTCCTCGAATTGCGAGAACTCGTAGCGGCCAAAGGACTCCAGGCAGCATTCACGATGGCGGCAGAGGCGCGTGAGTACCGGGAATCCTTGGCGATGGCCCACCGCAGCCCAGAGAGAGCTGTTGGCACCTGATCGCAGATGTCGTCCCGATCGACCTCTGGTACGCGACGCCCTGCCTTGGGGTGAACCAGCCGCCCTCAGGCTGTGGCAGACGCGCGAGGCTGGTGGCCAGGCTTCTCTGCCGCCAAAGGGAGAGGCAGGATGCTCACCGCGCCTGCGCAGGGCTCGAGGTGGGCATGGGCCTCTTCCTCTTGGGAGGCGCGGGAGCAGGGAGGTAGCACTCGCCCTTGAAGTACACGTAGCCGCTCTCCGCGCACTCCTCGACGCTCCTGGGGATCTGCTCCCAGCAGCCTCCCTTCATGGGGATCTGCTTGCGGCCCGGGCACCTGCCTTTCGCATCGGGCCGGGCCTGCTCGGGACGAGGCTCGGGGAGGGGCTCCTGAGCGATGGGCTTGTCCTCTTCCGAAGACGGAGTAGCCACCTCAGGCTCGGCAGGTGAGGTGTCCCCTACTGCCGCAGTGCCCGCGCCCGGGGCCTGTGCGTTTGAGAAGCAGGGCAGCCCGGGCCCCCACTGCGAGCACCAGAGCCCCACCGCGCACATTCCCACCGCCGCCACGGTCAGCCACGGCTTCCAGGCCCGTGCCCGCACAGCAGGCCTGGCACTCCCAGTCGCCTCCGTCTCACCCGCTCCGGCCTCCAGCGCCTCGGCCACCTGCGCCGCCGTCCCTCTCGCCTCCGGCTCGTCTGACAACAGGCGGGCGATCACCTCCCGCAGCACGGGCCCGACCCGGGGGTTGCTCTCCAGCTTCGGCCTGGG
>DASVVJ010000081.1:0-6735 GCA_036389955.1 Myxococcaceae bacterium | reverse complement strand
GGGACTCACCGTGGGAGTCGTCTGCTTCGCCCTGGCCCTGCTGTCACTCTTGCGCCTGGATGAGACGTTCCACCGGGATCTCGACTACGACGAGGGCTCGAAGGACGCGTGAGCGGCAGAGCCATTCCCGAGGATCCCTTGCACCCACTGGCCTCAGGCACTCGAGTCGGAACGTGGAGCGTAGAAGCGTTGCAGGGCCAGGGTGCGTACGGCGCTGTCTACCGCGCCGTGCGCGTAGGCCAGGCATCCCCGGAGCCCGTTGCGCTCAAGCTCTCCCAGTTGCCGTGGGACGGGCGCTTCGCCCGCGAGGCGGAGCTCCTCTCACGCCTGAGCCACCCGGGTTTTCCCCGCCTGCTGGACCGAGGTGTGCTGCGCCACCCTTCCGGCGCTGAGTACCCTTTCTTCGTCATGCAGTGGGTGGAGGGCACGCCTCTGTACGCCTGGGCCGAACAGTATGCTCCCTCGTCCCAGCAGCTGTGCCGGGTGCTAGCGGGGCTGGCTCGGGCCCTGGAGGCGCTGCATGCCTCTGGCGCCGTACACCGGGACGTGAAGGGGGACAACGTCCTGATAAGGCTGTCGGACAGGTTGCCGGTGCTCATCGACCTTGGCTCCTGCCACTTCCAGGGAGCGCCTCGGCGCACCTGGCAGTCCCTTGCTCCGCACACTCCCGCCTATCTCTCGCCTCAGGCGTGTCTGTTCGACATCCGCCTGGCTCGCAACCGCGACAGCTATTACCCACCCTCCCCCGCTGATGACCTCTACGCCCTGGGTGTCACCGCATATCGCCTCGCCGTGGGCCAATATCCGCCGCCCATGGATGTTCAGCAGGACGAGGACGGCGCCTGGCAGGTGTCCAGCCCCAACCTCCGGCCGCTCCTGGAGCGCGAGCCCCGGGTAGCGCCCGGCCTGCGGGAAGTGATTCTCCGGCTGCTCTCGGACGCTCCGGAGACACGCGGCACTGCGGCACAGGTGGCCCAGGCGCTGGAGGCCGAGGCAGAAAGAAGCGAGTGCCCTCGGCGAGCCACGCCACCAGCGCGAGAGTGGGCCTGGAAGCCATGGTTGGCCATGGCGGCCGTGGGCATCTGCGCTCTGCTTCTGTGCCATGCGCCGCCAGCGCCTTTGCTGCCCGGACACGTGTCCGCGGACGCGCCGCTGGCTTCACCTTTCCATGCACCAGACGCGGGCACGGCAGCCGTCGGAGACACCTCGCCTACCACGCCTCAAGCGCCTGCCGCGCCTCCAGCCGAGAAGAAGCCACCTGCCCAGGAACCCCTTCCCGAGCCCCGCCCAGGGCAGGCCCGGACCGACAAGAAGGGCCGGTGTCCAGGGAGCAAGCAGGTGCCCATCAACGGTGGCTGCTGGTTGGAGCATCCCCAGGTAACCGCCGGGGAGTGCGTGGACAACGGCGGTGTGCCCTTCCAGGGCAAGTGTTACGCCCCTGCCCTCACTCCTCCCAAGAAGCAGCAGCCGACCTCCAGCCCCTCGAAAGCACGCTGAGCCTCTCTGGATGAAGGCGGCGGGAATCGAACCCGCCGCTTGGAATTTCTGGCCGGTGGCCACGGCCTCGAGCATGCCCGTCTCCTGGGACAGCGTCGCGGTGGCCGAGTCGGAGGTCCGGTTAACACTCCCCAATCCGGGAAGGCTCACCCCGTAGCAGTTAAAAGCGGCTCGGTTCTTGAACAGCTCGGCAGCGGCTCACTCAATCAGTGCGCTCAGGTTCCTCTCTGTGGATGCCATCGTTGGTGCGCAAGAGGTGCTCGCGTAGCTTCGCACGGCCGTCGTGCAGCCGCTTGGCGACCGTTCCCACTGCGATACCCAGCGTACGCGCAATGTCTTGGTAACTCTGCCCGGTGGTGTACAGCTCGAGGGTCACCCGAAGCTTTGGGCTCAGCTCGTGGAGGGCCTGGGCAAACTGCTCTTGCGTGAACGTGTCATCCGCAGGCTGTCTATCGTGCTCCCGCGCAATGGGGACTTCGCCCCTCAAGCTCAGGTCCTCCGCCTCTCGCTTCTGCACCGTCCTCCTCCGGCACTGATCATAGAAGAGGCGGGTGAGTGTGGTAACCAGCCACGCCTCCCAGCTCCGCTCGCTGGGAAGAGTTACCAATTTGTCGGAGGCCCGGATGAACCGAAGAAGGGTCTCTTGCACGAGATCCTCCATGTCGAGCGCATCGCGGCATACATTCCTCGCCTGATAAAGGAGCCAGTCTCTGCGATGCACGGCAAATTCCCTGAGCCTGCGATCACTCGCCCTGCATCTCTTGCTCCTGGACAGGAACGGGCCGTCCTCCTGCTGCATATAGAAAGCACTCTCCAGATCGTTGCTCGTATTGTTCATGATGGCGCTCGAGTCGGAGAAGCGAGTCCAAAAATGCCCCGCCAGTAGTTACGAGAACATGAGAAACGGCCTTGCCTCCCCTATCGCAGCCACGCAGCCCCAATGTCGGCTCCAATGATCCAGATGCTCCACTTGATCTCCATATGCTCCCCCATGTCGCTCCAAGCGCTCTTATCCGCCAAAGCCCACTACCTTGGACAACATGTAAATAGCGAGTAACAAGCAAGCAGAAGGCGACAAGTTCTTCATTAAAGGCGCCAAGAAGTACTTTATTCCGGAGCGACTGTTGATTTGCATTGAGGAGCGAAAGACGCATCCTTAAACTGCCACTTCTCGTCTCCAATTATCCGTCCAAAGCCGACGAAGATGTAATTCTCTGCTGGAGATGTAAACCCACAAATCCCGTAGAATTCCCCTTAGAGAGTGTTGAGCTGGAGCAGGCAAGCAGGCGTTCTACCCGCTGCGGCTTGGGCTTGGCCGCTCGCTGGGGAAACGCGACATCTTGTAGTCGCTCGCCTCCGATTAACCCCTCTTAGTCGACGCTCCTAGCCGCACATCATCAGGACACACGCTACGTCGCGGCTCTTGTGGGCTGAGACTCGCGTTCCTTCTCCGGAATGAGACTCGCGTCAGTCCTTACTAGAGCAATGGTTGAATGAATTGGAGCCATCTCTCCCTGAGTCCGGAAAAAGAGCAGAAATTAGAGCTGGGTAATTAACTCAGGCGTCGTGCGTCTTTCTTAAGACCGCCGAGCGAAGCCACGAAAGACCGACTCGCTTGAGCGGCAACTCACGCGGGAGAGCAATGCGAGCCTGATGCCCCCCCGTATCCCCAGCATCAATCACAAGAGTGCCTGTGAAAGGGCACTCCCATGCCTAGGAGTCTTCATATGAGTGCAACACGTCTGCTTCTTTGGGTTTCCAGTGTTATTGCCATGTCCGCTTGTGGCGGAGTCGAGGCGGATAAGTCGCAGGCTGCCGCGGATGCACAGGTCGATATGGCCAATACCGCCACGCCAGACCAGTCGTGCCAACTGGTCGGGAACCTCGGGCATAACGAGGCCAATGTCCCATCGTGCTTGGAGGCGGCTCCAGTCAAGACTACCGACTCCTTCGAGGGCCCTACCCCCAACCCTGAAAACAAGGTTACAGCGCAGTCGTCTGCTTTTGGCCCCTACAAGTTGATTGCCAGGCACAGCGACTTGTGTCTGGATATCGACAAGGCATCCACAAGCAATGGCGCCAAGGTCCTCCAATGGTGGTGTGGCTGGGGAGACAACCAGCGGTTCGTCTTCCATGATAACTACGATGGGACCTACACCATTCAGGTCAAGCATAGCGGCAAATGCCTGGATGCCTACGGGTATGATATCGTGCAGCAGAATTGCAATGGCGCTGACCATCAGAAATTCTGGCTTGAGAATGTTGGTGATGACTACGTCGCGATCCATCCCAAGCACACGTATGGCTGCTTCGATGTCTATTGGAACTTGACCACTCCTGGAACCGGCGTCATCCGTTGGGATTGCCACGGAGGATGGAACCAGCACTTCAAGCTCTCATATTGAGTTTGAACGCTTCTTGCACTGCGCTAGCAGCGGTGAGAAGCGCAGGCAACACCTGCGCTTCTCACACTAACGCTAGAACGTGAAGGGCTGGGTGCTCAAAGACTGGCCTTGGAGCATCGTTGGGTACCGGGCCCCCTTCGTTTTGCAGACCTTGCAACTGACGACATAGTTCAGGTGCGAATGCGCGAGGCCTGGGCATCCGCCCAGGCCGACGCAGGGGCAGCGGGGCGCGGTGCCAGCTGTGGCTGGGCTGACGCCTCCCCCGCATGAGCCTGCCCCCGCGCGAGTGGACGGATTTCTGGCTCCGATGCCACTGGGCCCCCCTCAAGGAGGGGCTGGTGGCACACCCCGAGAGAGACAACAGGAGCACAAGCGTCCGAGACCTATTCGGTGCAGTACATCGCGTGGAACGCGGCGGGCACCACGGTGAGCGCCATCCGCTCGATGCAGGTGGATGACCGGCGGGATCCGACGCTGCGGCTCAAGGGCGCGGCGGCCATGACGCACACGTGCGGCAGCCAGTGGGTGGCCCCGGGAGTGGAGTCGACGGATGCATGCTACGGGAACATGGCTCCCACGGTGCGCAAGATGCGTATTCCGGTGATGTTGAGCACCCATTCCAGCTCAAGCCGAGCAGCCGTTCCGGCCATGGCGAGCAGTCGGAGCGTCAGCGACGCTGGGACGTCTCATCACTTCGCCTGCTTGCGTCCCTTCGTCAAATTCGCGTCCGCCTTGCGGATGGACTCCCCGGTCAAGCGCAGACGGTGTGCGTTGTGGACCAGCCGGTCGAGGATGGCATCTGCGAGCGTCGCGTCGCCGATGATGGAGTGCCAGTCCTTGGGCTCCAGCTGAGAGGTCACCACCGTGGAGGACTGGTGGTAGCGGTCCTCGAGGACTTCGAGCAGTTCCTTGCGCTCGGCGGCGCCCAGCGGCTCCAGGCCGAAGTCATCGAGGATGAGCACCTGGGCCTTGGCCAGGCGCTTGAGTGCGTGCGGGTGCGTGCCGTCGGCGCGGGCCTGGGCCAGTTCGTCGAAGAGGCGTGAGGCGCGGCGGTACACCACGCTGTAGCCGTCGCGGCAGGCCTTCTGTCCCAGCGCGCACGCCAGGAAGCTCTTGCCCACGCCGGTGGGGCCGGTGAGCAGCACGTTGTGCTTGTCGGCCACCCACTTCGAGGTGGACAGCTCCAGCACCTGCGGCTTGGACAGGCCCCGGGCGTGGGCATAGTCGATGTCCTCCAGGCACGCCTGCTGACGCAGCTTCGCGTGCTGCAGACGCGAGGTGAGCTTCTTGTTCTCCCGGTACATCCACTCCGCGTCCACCAGTAGGCCCACCAGGTCCGTGGCGCTCACGTCCTTGTCGCCTGGCCTTTCCACCCAGCTGCGCAGGTAGTTGGCCATGCCGTACAGCTTCATCGTGTGGAGCTTCTCCAGCGTCTGATCCACCAGCATTTCTTGCTCTCCGTTGGTCTCGTGGTCCGGCCGGAGCGCGCCCAGTAAGGGCGCGCGCAGGCCACCGTCGATGCTGGGAGACTCAAGCCAGCACCGCCGGGCAATGTCCGCGCACGGCCGTCACGCCGTGCGTACTGTCAGTGGTAGTAGTGAGGGCCGCGGACGTTTTCGTGCTCGGGCAGCGGGCGCTTGTCCGGGGCCTTCTCGTCGGCCTCCTCGAGGTGGTGCTGGAGGATGGCGGCGACGGACTTGTAGCTGACGGCACGGTGGCGCAGAGCCCGGGCACACGCCTTCTCCACGCGAGGCTTGCCGTACTTCTTCTCGTCGGCCAGGCGCAGCACGCCCAGCGCCGAGCGGAAGCCCTGCTGTGGGTGAGGCCGCTGGGTCATCAGCTCCTCCACCAGCTTGGCGCACGAGGGGCCCACGCCCTCAGCCCAGCGAATCAGGCGCGAGGGCGTCCACTGCGCGTGCTGCCGGTGAGAGGCGGGCATGTGCTCGGACTGCGTGGTGAAGCGGCCTCGCTCCGCGCTGCGCACGTGGCTGGCCACGCGGCGGCCTGAGAGGAAGACCTCGACGCACGTTTCGGTGTGCCGCACCTCCACCTGCTTGCCCACCAGCGTGTACGGCACGCTGTACCAGTGGCCCTCCAGCTCCACGTGGTAGTCGATGTTCACCCGCGCCTGCTTCCAGAAAGCCAGCTGGTAGGGCCGCGCCGGCAGGGCCTTGAGCGTGGCGCGTTCCACCTGCTCGAAGAGCTCGCGGCGACTCTTGCCCAGCTTGCGCTGGGGCCTGGCGTTGAGCTTCTCCAACAGGGGCCTCACCGCCTCGTGCACCTGGCTCAGCGAGCTGAAGCGGCGGTGGCGCAGCGCCGCCAGGATCCATCGCTCGGCCAGCAGCACGGCCGCCTCCACCTTGGCCTTGTCCCTGGGCCTGCGGGGGCGCGCCGGCAGCACCGCGAAGCCGTAGTGGCGCGCCAGGTCCGCGTACGTGGGGTTTACGTCCGGCTCGTAGCGGTGCGCCCGGGTGACACCGGCCTTGAGGTTGTCGGGTACCACCAACTGCGTGACGCCGCCGAAGTACTCGAAGGCTCTCACGTGGCAGCCCACCCACGTGGCCATCTCCTCGCTGAAGACGGGCTCCACGTAGGTGAGGTTGCTGGCCCCCAACACCGCCACGAAGAGCTTGGCCACGCGCTGCTCCCCCGTGGCTGCGTCCACCACCAGCACCCCGTCGCCGCTGAAGTCCACGAAGCACTTCTCCCCGGCACGGTGCTCCTGGCGCAGGGTGACGCTGGTGGTGGACAACCACCGTGCGTACCTCTCGCAGAAGCGGCTGTACTGGTAGCCGCCCGGGTGCGCCTCCAGGTACTCCTGCCACAGCAGTTG
>DASVVJ010000080.1:0-9235 GCA_036389955.1 Myxococcaceae bacterium | reverse complement strand
GCACTCCGTCAATCCATCCAGCTCGATCACGAGCTTCGCGGGGCGGCTGAGCGGCAGCGTGTCCGTGCTGCGCCCGCGCTCGTCCAAGAGCGTGATCTTCTGGATGATCACCCTGCCCGCGCTGATCGTCGCTGGGTTGCGTCCGGAATAATCCCACTGGCCGCGCGAGCTGTCGTCGCCGCTTCCTCGAGCCGAGGTCTGATAGGCCAGGATCGCCTGCTCGGTATCTCCGTCGAACTGTACGCCCCCGCCCTGGATCACCACGCAGCGATTGCACAGCGACTGTACCGCGGTCATGTTGTGGCTCACGAATAGGACCGTGCGCCCTTCTCCCGCCACGGTGCTCATCCGGTCGACACACTTCTGCTGGAAAGCGGTGTCGCCCACCGCGAGCACCTCGTCGACGATCAGCACCTCGGGCTCCAGGTGCGCCGCCACGGCGAAGGCGAGCCGCAGGTACATGCCGCTGGAGTATCTCTTCACCGGGGTGTCCAGGAACTTCCCCACCCCGGAGAACTCGACAATCTCATCCATCCGGCGCACGATGTACGCCCGGTCCATCCCCAGGAAAGCACCATTCAGATAGATGTTCTCCCGCCCGGTTAGCTCGGGATGGAAGCCGGTACCGACCTCCAGGAGCGACCCGACGCGGCCGTGCACCTCAGCGCGCCCCACCGTGGGGGGGGTGATGCGGGACAGCACCTTGAGAAGCGTGCTCTTTCCGGCGCCGTTTTGGCCGATGATTCCGAGCACCTCGCCGTGCTTCACCTCAAACGACACGTCGCGAAGGGCCCAGACCAGTTCACCCGCCGACGCGGCGTCGGCCTGACCGCCGGGCTTGAGGATCCGCGCCGCCCGCCGCACCGGCGCCGCCAGGGCGCGCAGAAGAGACTCCCGCACCGTCTTGTATGGTTCAGCGCGAGCACCGATGCGGTACTGTTTCCCCAGGTGCTCGGCGCGGACTGCGAAATTCGACATCGACAGATCAGAGTTGGATGGCTCAGGCCACGTCGGCGAAGGTGCGCTCCACACGCCGGAAGTACACGATTCCGCCCACGAAAAGCAGGAGCCCGGTACCGAGCGAAAACCCGATCGTAGACCACCCGACCTCGCCGGTGCCGAGAAACGCCACCCGCAGCCCCTCGATCACTCCCACCATGGGGTTTAACGCGTACACCAGGCGGAAGCGCTCCGGAACGATGGAGGCGGGATACACCACCGGCGACGCGTACATCCACACCTGCACCAGGAACGGAACCACGTACCGGATGTCGCGGTATTGCACATTGAGCGCCGCCAGCCAGGCTCCCACTCCCGCCGCCGTGAGCGTCATGACGACCACCACGAGCGGTACGATAAAGAGGGCCATCAGCGATGGGGTGAGCCCGTAGTACACCACCACACCCAGTATGATGAAGGTGCCGATGAAGAAGTCGAGGAGGCCCGCCAGCACGGGCGCCGCGGGGATCACCAAGCGAGGGAAGTACACCTTTGTGATCAGGTTGGCGCTTGACACCAGGCTCATGCTCGAGTTGGTGAGGGCGGTGGAGAAGTAAGTCCACGGCACCAGCGCGGTGATGGCGAAGGCGGCGTACGGCACTCCGTCGGACGGAATGCGCGCGAAGTTGCCGAAAATGACGGTGAAGAGCACCATGGTGAGCAGGGGCTGCAGCACCGCCCACCCCGCGCCCAGCACGGTCTGCGCGTAGCGCACCTTGATGTCGCGCCACACCAGGAACCAGAAAAGGCCGCGGTACTCCCAGAGCTCGCGAACGTCGATCGCGGCGAAGCGGCCCACGGGCTGTATGACCATCGTGGGAAGGGAGCCCTGGGTTCCCAGGGCTCCGCCCATCGCTATCGTGCTGCTCTCCGTTTGCATCCTCTTATGATCCCTGCAGGCCGGCACCGGGCCGCCCCACCGATTTATTGATGCGGTGCGATCGCGCCGCACCCTGTCCCCGCCGTCCGGCGCCCGCCCTCGCCGGCGGGACAACTCGTCTCCACCCGCGGGCCGCACGGGGCCCGACAAGCCCCCTACCGCCTGCCCGCCGTGGCCCTGGAGCGCTTCCGCAGCGGCACCACGTCGTGCTTGAAGTCTTCCCACGCCACGAAGAACGAGCCCGCGGCGGGGTCCTGCCGCGCCCGCGCGAAGTGCTCCGCCACGAACGCCGCCACGAGGCCCAGCACCAGCCCGAGCGCCCCGGCCAGCATCAGGATCAGCTTCAGGCCGATGCCGCTGGGCGCGCGCGGCACCGTGGCCTGGTCCAGCACGCTCACCACGGGCAGGTTGTTGTTGACGTCGATCTGCGACTGCGCGATCGCCGTCGTCAGCGAGATGTAGACCTGCTCGTCGCGCTGGTAGTCGCGCTTGAGGCGCGTGAGCGTGGCCTGCAGGTCGGGCGACTCGTTGAAGGGAACGAAGAGCCCGCCCCCGCCCCCGGCGGTCAGCCGCCGGAGCTGCCCGCGCAGGGTGCCCAGCCTGGCCTCGGCCGACTGCAGCTGCGCGTTGCTGGGCGTCACCGTGCGGCGCAGCTCGCTGACCCGCACCTCCTGCTCCGTGATCTGGCTCTGGAGCTGCGCGGCGGCGTCCACCGTGCGGTTGGCCTGGTCTTGCAGCTCGGGAGCGTTCCTCTGCTTCTGGAAGGAGACGAGCCGCTGCTCGGACCGGTCCAGCGCGGCGCGTGCCCGGCGGAGCTGCGTCTCCAGGAAGTGCTGCTTCTGCACCGCCGCCTCCACCCCCACCCGCGCCGACATCTCGTTGAGGAGCACCGGGAAGGTGTTGGCCACCTTCGTGGCCAGGCGAGGGTCCTCGGCCGCCACCACGATGGCGATGGAGCCGTCGGGCCGGGGGTTCACCTCGGTGTCGACCGCCAGCATCCGGCGGAGCTGGCCGGCCAACTTGACGCTCGGGCGCGGGCCCGCCACGCGTGCGACCATGGTGTCCGCGAAGGAGCGGCTGTGCGCCAGCACCCCGATGAGGCGCTGGTTGGGGTTGGTGACGTTGCCCAGCCCCGGGATCCCCGCCCCGGCCAGCTGGCGCGCCAGCAGGTCCGACGAGCGGCCGCCCCCCTGCTCCTGTGGGGAGAGCAGCACCACGCTGGCCTGGTACATCTTGGTGCGGAGCATGGAGATCCCGCCGGCCACCAGCATCACCGCCAGGGTGGTGAGCAGTATCAGCCGCCAGCGCCGCAGCAGCACCGCCCCCAGGTCGAGGATGCGGACCTCATCCCCCGGAGGGGAACCGCCGTTCTCAATGCTCATCAGCTTCCATCCATGGCTCTTCGGGGACGGCGGTGGGCGCCGGCTGCGGCCCTCTCCGCCGGGCGATGCGGGGGAATCACTTTCCGAGCTGCGAGACGGCGGCGACCGTAAGGATCAGCCCGGAAACGATGCTCGCGACCGTCTGCACGCTGGCGAGCCGCTCGATGAGGGTACGCCGCTGGCGGAAGGGCACCACGATGACGTCGCCCGCCTCCAGCGCCCGCACCTCCTCCACCTGCAGCGGCGTGCCCAGCTTGGCGCGCAGCACCACCGCGTCGCGGAAGTCCGCGCGGCGCGTGTACCAGCCGGCGAGGCGAATGTAGTGCTCCGGCCGCTCGCCCGGCGTGAACTGCACCAGCCCCGGCGTGCGCACGGCGCCCAGCACGGCCACGTCGTTGCGGCGCTCCGGCACGTTCAGCACGTCGCCGCTGCGCAGCGTCTGGTCGTAGGCGTTCTGGCCGCTGGCGAAGAGCTGCTGGAAGTCGACCACCACGTTGGTCTCGTCGCCCTGCGCGCGGATGCGCTGGATCTCGCGCTCCTCGAAGCGGGCGGTGCTGTCCACGGGAGCCCCGCGCAGGTCGGTGGGCACGCCGCCCAGCCCCTCGGCCGCGCCGCGGCGGAGCGTCGCGCTGGTGAGCGAGGCCTGCTCCGTGAAGCCGCCCGCCATGGCCACCAGCTCGCGCACGGTGGTGGTGTCTGGCCGGATGGGATAGACGCCCGGGTACCGCACCTGCCCGGCCACCACCGCCCTGCGCTGCCGCTGGAAGTTCGCCACCTCCGATACGTAGATGGCGTCCGCCGGCTGCAGGATCAGGGCACGCCCACGCGCGCCGAGCGCCTCCGCCCGGGAGAGGGTCGTGAACTCCCGGTGCTGGGGCGTCACGAAGCGCGCGAGCCGGATGGAGTCGGCGGCGTTGGACGGAAAACCGGCTCCGCCGTTGACGAGGTCCAGGAACTCGGCGAGCGACTCCCCCCGCCTGAACTGGAACGCCCCCGGATAGAAGACTCGCCCGTACGCGTCCACCGTCTGGTCCACCACGGGAAGCACCAGCACGTCGCCCGCGCGCAGCGTGGGGTTGGCGCGCAGGTCGCCGGAGATGTAGAAGGGCGCCATGTCCACCCGCATGGAGTCGCCCCCCGCGCGGCGCAGCAGGAGGTTGCGCTGCAGCGTGCGCGAGCCGCGGGGCGCCGGCAGCACCTCGCTCAGCCGCGTGACCGAGGTGGCCAGCCGCATCCCCGGGTTCGGCACGTCGCCCAGCAGGTACACCTTGAACGAGCGCACCTGCGCCAGCGAAAGGGTGACCTCCACGTTGCGGAAGAGCCGCAGCACGGCGGTGCGGGCGCGCGCCTGCGCCTGGTCCAGGTTCAGCCCCAGCACCCGCACCACCCCGATGGCGGGGATCACCACCGTGCCTTCCGGCGTGACCACCAGCGAGTGGGTGACGTTCACGTCGCCGAACAGCGACACGTCCACCAGGTCGCCCGGCCCCAGCGCGTACTCGGTGCGGCGGATGGGAGCGTCCAGGGGCTGCGCCGCCGGAAACCAGCCGCCAATCGGGTTGTTCACCTGGCTGGGATTCGCGGCGGGAATGCTGGGGACCGTCCGCACGCTGTCGGAGCGCGCGGGCTCCTGCGCCAACACCGGGGCCACCCCGCCGGCGAGCAGGGCTCCCGAGAGGGCGGCGGCCAACAAACGAAACTGGATCATGGAGTGAACCGTGCCACCTGTGTATGCATGAAAACGGACATCGGCGGTCCGTCGCGGCGGACGTCTGCCGCCGGGGACCCGCACCGTGTCTTCCGCTGGTCGTCCTGAAATACGGCGAGCCGGGAAACGTTTGACGTATCCCGGTACCCGCACGTCACACCCGTTCTCGTGGAGAACAGCCCCCTACGCCCGCCTCGCCAGCGGCTCCGCGTGGGCGAAGTCCAGCGGCTCTCCGCACTCCTCCTGGCGGGCGGATGTGGAGAGCCCCAGCACCCGCGCCGGCCCGCGCACGCTGCGCATGATGCCGCGCGTGTCCACCACCAGGGGCGCTTCGCGGGCCACCAGGGCGTAGTTGACGGAGCTGTGGTCCGTCACCACCACCACCGCGTCGGCCGAGCGCAGCAGCTCGGCGGTGAGCGCCGCGCTGCGCATGGGCAGCCCGGCGAGGCCGGTGTGCCCGTCGTCGCGGATCTCGGGGCAGAAGGGGTCATGGTACACCACCTCGGCCCCGCGCGCCTGCAGCAGCCCGATCACGTCCAGCGCCGGGCTCTCGCGCAGGTCGTCGATGTCGCGCTTGTAGGCGACGCCAAGGACCAGCACGCGGCTCCCGTTCACCGCCTTGCGGGCCCCGTTCAGGGCATCCGCCACCTTGCGCACCACGTACTCCGGCATCTCCGCGTTGATCTCGCTGGCCAGCTCGATCATGCGCGTCTTGTACTCCAGCGTGCGCATCTTCCACGACAGGTAGTGCGGGTCCAGCGGAATGCAGTGGCCGCCCAGCCCCGGGCCGGGGGTGAACTTCATGAAGCCGAACGGCTTGGTGGCCGCGGCGTCGATCACCCCCCACACGTCCACGCCCAGCTTGTCGCACGCCTGCGCCAGCTCGTTGGCCAGCGCGATGTTGATCATGCGAAAGGTGTTCTCGTACACCTTTACGAGCTCGGCCGCCTCGGCGCTCTCCACCCTCACCAGCGTGTCGAAGACCTTGCCGTACAGCGCCGTGCCGGCGTCCATGCACGCCGCCGTCACCCCGCCGATCACCTTGGGGGTGTTGCGGGTGTGCCACACGGGGTTGCCGGGGTCCACCCGCTCGGGCGAGAAGCAGAGGAAGAAGTCCTCGCCCACCGCCAGCCCGCTCTGCTCCAGGATGGGGAGCAGCACGTCGCGGGTGGTGCCCGGGTAGGTGGTGCTCTCCAGGATCACCAGCTGCCCGGGCCGCAGCGTCTTGAGCACCGCCTGCGCGGCGGACACGACGTAGCTGAGGTCCGGCTCCTTGGTCTTGTTGAGCGGCGTGGGAACGCAGATGGAGATGGCGTCGCACTCCGCCAGCCGCGAAAGGTCCGCGGTGGCCGAGAGGAGCCCCTCGCCCACGAACGCCGCCAGCACCTCGCCGGGCACGTCCTGCACGTGGCTGCGCCCCGCGTTCACGCCCTCCACCACCCGCTCCGCCACGTCCACGCCCAGGGTGCGGTAGCCGTTGCGCGCGAGCTCCACCGCCAGCGGCAGCCCCACGTACCCCAGCCCCACCACACCCACCACCGCCGTATTGTCGCCGATCCTCGCAAGGATCTGGTCTTTCGCCGCGCTCATATTGCTGTATTCGAACCGATAGAGGCGCCGGGAGCCCCCCGCCGGTGCACGTTCCTGGAGCCGCGAAGAAACCACAAATTTAGCGGCGCGGCCAATTTACGGCAACCCGAGCTCAGCGGGCCCGCATGGCGCCCTGCCTGCGCGCCGCCAGCGGCGGAACGCATTCGGGCACCAGCGCCAGCAGCCCTTCCAGCGAATCGGCGGTGCTCCCCAGCGCCGCCGCCGCGCCCAGGCGGTCGAGCCCCTGGGTGAGGGCGTCCACGTCCGGCTCCGTGCTCTGCACGATGCGGATCTTCTCCACCTCGGTGGGGATGGTGGCCTCGTAGTCGGACATGAGCTCCTCGTGGAGCTTCTCGCCGGGGCGCAGGCCGGTGAAGACGATCTGCACGTCGTGGTACGGCACCAGCCCGGAGAGGCGGATCAGGTTCTCCGCCAGCTCCACGATGCGCACCGGCTCGCCCATCTCCAGCATGCAGATCCGCTCGGCGGCGTCGGGGAGCGCCGCGGCCTGCAGCACCAGCTGCACCGCCTCGGGGATCGTCATGAAGTAGCGCGTGACGTCCGGATGCGTAACCGTGAGCGGCACCTGCGCAGCCAGCTGGCGCTTGAAGAGCGGAATCACGCTACCGTCCGACCCCAGCACGTTTCCGAAGCGCACCGCCCGGAAGTCGCAGCTGGAGCTGCGCAGCGCGGGCCACCCCAGCACCAGGTGCTCGGCCACGCGCTTGGTGGCGCCCATCACGCTGGACGGGTTCACCGCCTTGTCCGTGGAGATCAGTACGAAGCGCTCCGCGCCGAAGCGGGCGGCGCACTGGGCCACGTACAGCGTGCCGAAGATGTTGTTGCGCACCGCCTCCACCACGTTGCTCTCCATGAGCGGCACGTGCTTGTAGGCGGCGGCGTGGAAGACGAACTCCGGGCGGTAGCGGTTGAAGATCCGCTCCATCCGCACCTGGTCCGTGACGTCGGCCACCACGGGGATCACCGTGAGGGTGGGGTGGGTGGCCGCGAGCTCGTTGTGGATGAAGTAGAGCGGGCTCTCCGCCTGGTCCAGCACGATGAGGCGCGCGGGCTGCAGCCGCGCGATCTGCCGCGCCAGCTCCGAGCCGATGGAGCCGGCGCCGCCGGTCACCATCACGGTGCGCCCTTCCAGGTCGGGGTTGCGGCCGTCCAGCGGCAGGTCCACCGTCTCGCGCCCCAGCAGGTCCTCGATCTGTACGTCGCGCACCTGCGTGACGCGGGCGTGCCCCTCGATCATCTCGCGCATGGACGGGATGATCTTGAACTCGACCCCCGCGTCCAGGCACACGTTGACGATCCGCCGGATCTCGTCGCCCGTGGCGGAGGGGATGGCGATCACCAGGAGCTGCGCGTCCACCTTGAGCGCCAGGTCCTTGATGTCGCGGGTGGAGCCCAGCACCGGCACGCCGTGCAGCCGCATCCCGCGCTTGGCCAGGTCGTCGTCGGCCAGGGCAACCGGAAAGATGTCGATGCCGCCCTCGCGCTGGCACTCGCGCACGAAGCGCTCGCCGCCCACGCCGGCGCCGATGATGAGGGCGCGCTTGCCGTGGCGCGGGCGCCAGGGGATCAGCCGCTCCTCGCGGAAGGCCCGCACCCCGAACCGCACCCCGCCGAACATCAGGATGGCGCTGATCCAGTCCAGCGCGACCACCGAGCGCGGGTACCCGTCCAGCATGCCGGTGAAGAAGAGCGAAGCCAGCAGGAGCGCGGAGCTCAGGGTGACGGCCTGCACCAGGTCGATGAGGTCGCGCATCCCCACGTGGCGCCACCACCCGCGGAAAAGTCCAAAGATCCCGAACGCGGCGAAGCGCCCGGCCAGCACGAACGGCAGGGTGTTCCAGAATATCCCTTCCATTTCCTTCGGCACCCCCAGGTCGAAGCGGAGGCCGAAGGCAAACCGGTACGCGATGGGAATGAGCAGCAGGTGCAGCGCGAAGATCAGCGGACGCCGGAACCGGATGAGGATTGTCGGGAGCATTCAGCCATCGCCTAAGGGACGTTCCACCGGGGCCGGGCAGCCGCAGGGGGGCATCCTCGTCAAACCAGAACTCATAGAACGAATCACGTCCGCCGATGTGCACGGAGGGCACGGAACCCTGCCGGGTAGGCCAGGTGCGGCGCGATGCGTCCAGACCACATGACGCGTGCGCGGTGCCGGGGGTCACACTGTCCAGATGCCCGCCGGGCGCGGCGCGGGGGTGCTGCACGTACCGCGCCGTGCCGTGTCCGTCCCCATCGGCGCCGGGCAGCCCGGGCCGGGGGAGCGCTCGGCGCGCCGCGAAGGTGCACAAGATAAGCGGTTTTCACCCCAGCGAACAGGCCGTTGCGCTGTGCCCAGGAACTGCTGGTCTCACACAGAGCCACAGAGATAACTGAAAGAATGACGGAGAGGAGTTCTCTGTGCCTTGCCGTTCGTTGCGGCCTTCACTCCATGCAGAGCCGAAGCTGCTCCCGCCAGTGG
Organism: Myxococcaceae bacterium; assembly: GCA_036389955.1. GTDB lineage: Bacteria > Myxococcota > Myxococcia > Myxococcales > Myxococcaceae > DATHBR01. The sequence goes on along the minus strand of DASVVJ010000080.1, from coordinate 194 downwards.
GGGAGCGCCACGTGGAGCTCACCGGCGGCGCGGCCGCTGTCCAGCACGGAGTAGCGGGGGCGCGGGGCCGGCGTGGGGTACTCCGCCGTGGGGATGGGCACCAGGCGGCGGGCGCGCTGCCGATCGCGGGCGGGGTCGGCGGCCAGGATCGCCTCCGCGAAGCCGTGCCAGCTCGTCTCGCCCGCGGCCGCCAG
>DASVVJ010000079.1:0-3409 GCA_036389955.1 Myxococcaceae bacterium | reverse complement strand
CGCGAAATCGCCTGCCTGCAACAGCTCAACCACCCGCACATCATCCGCATGTGGAGCCATGGCCGGTGGCCGGACCCGCGGCGGGGCTTGAGCTACATCGTGATGGACTTCGTGGACGGCTACACCCTGGCCCAATGGGTGCAGAAGAGCGCCTTCACACCGCATGAGGCCGCCGTGGTGTTCCTCAAGCTGTTCGACGCGGCGCACTGCATGCACGAGCGCCAGGTGTTCCACCGCGACTTGAGCATGAACAACATCCTGGTGACCCGGCAGGGCGAGCCGGTCATCATCGACTTCGGAGTGGCCGACTACGCCACGGCCGACACGTTGACGGACGGGCCGCTGCCCCCCGGCACGCCGCGCAACCGCAGCCCCGAGGCCCAGGAGTTCTGGGAGAAGAATCGCCACAATCCTCAGGCCCGCTACCGCTTCCAGGCCACCGACGACCTGTTCGCGCTGGGAGTCAACCTGTACGACGTGCTGACGGACCCCACGCCCACGCGCCCCAAGCGCCGGCCGCTGCTGGGCAACCCGCTGCTGCCGCCTCCCAGCCCACACAAGGTGAGCGGGGGGCGGGTGCCGCTCGAGTTCAGCAGCTACGTCATGCTGCTGATTGACCCCAGCCTCGAGGTGCGGCCAGGCAGCGCGCTCCACGCCAAGCGGGCGCACGAAGAGTTCGCCCGCCAGGAGGGCGAGGCGTGGCATGGCCACACGGTGCACTCCGTCACGGCGCAGTTGCCGCCGCCGCCGCCCGAAGGGGCAGTCGCCATGGCACCCCCGGCCCCCGGCCCGGCCGCTCCCAGCGCCTCTCGCCCGCCCCCTGGGTGGCGCCAGCCCGCACTGCTGGCCCCGCTGCTGCCGGTGGTGCTCGCGGCGGTGGTGGCCGCGCTCCTGCCGCGGCCGCCCGCTGCCCCACGCGCGCCCCCTGCGCTGGCCGAAAAGCCGACAAGCCACCCCGTTGCGTTACCCTTGCCGCTTCCTACCCAGCAGGAGGCCAGCCCTTCCGTGAAGCCGCAAGACACCTCCCCCACGCACACCCAGGCCACCCCCTCGCCGCCGCTCCCCCAGGCCAGCAAACCGCGCGGGCTCTCCAAGGCTCAGCGGTGCGCGCTGCTCGTGTTCACCCTCGAATGGGGCGCCGCCAGCTGCGCGGGGGTGCAGAAGCGCCCGGAGCCGGGCGGGGCTTGTCCCGAAGAGGCCCTCAGGGCCATGCGACAGGAGCTCGGTTGGGCGGTGGACAGCAACCAGTCGGCCCTCATCCAGGTGGACGTCACCAAGCCGCCCGATGAGTGGACACAGAACGATGACAACACCGTCTACGCGGATGGGCCCGTCACCGGCGCGGTGGTCAGAAACCCCGAAGGCAAGGCGCCCATCGGCACCCGGCTGGAGGGGCACCTGTGGACGACGGGCGACCGAATCTATGGCCGGTATATCCGCGCCATTCTTCCCGATGGGCGCACCCTGCCCATCTGCCTGGAGTTGGAAGAGGATGAGGACAACGTGGGCATTCCCAAGTTCGCGGGCTCGAAGCCAGGCCAGGCCGTGGGGTGGAAGACGTCCCAGACCCGCAACGTCGAGCGGTGGAGGTGAGAGGTAGCCTCACGCGCTGGTGCCGACTGGTCGGCACCAGTCATCGGCTGGTACCGACCGGCACGGTTGGTCGGAATAGCGGATGGAAGGTGGTTTGCGAGTGCGGAGTAAGCGCCAGCCGGTGCCGAACGTTCGGGAGTGGGCCAAGCCACGCCTCAGCCAGGTCCCCGCCCCGCTCAGGCCCAGAGGCAAGCTTCTCCGGCGCGCTCCACCTCCTCGGAGCGCACAGGCCCCAGGGCCCTGGTGGCACGCGCCACCTTGGGCGCCCTGCGGCAGATAGACCCTTTCGAAGAGGTGTTGTTGTTGGCGGGCGTGGACACCGTGGGCCAGGTGCCGCCACGTGAGGCCCCGCTCACCCCCGAGGATGCGGCGGCCCTCTACGACGTGCTGCTGGACAAGCCCGTCACCCTGGGCAGCTTCGGCCCCCGGCTGGTGGCCTCTTACCTGCTGCACGAGGCAATGGAGGAGGAGCGGGAGCTGCCCCGGGAGGAGTTGCTCCAGCGAGTGAAGCGCTTCCAGCACCTGGCGGTGTTGCGGCCGGATGGCTACCTGGCCTGGGCGCTGGACGGAAGCACGCAGCAGCACGTGGGGCCGGTGAAGTGGAAGGACGGAGCTTTTGGCGCCCAAGGCTTCGAGCTGGGACCCTTCTACTCCGGCCGCACCGGGGCCTGCGCTCCAGTAAGAAGAGCCGCATGATCGAGACGTACTACCTGGGTGCATACTGGGGAACTCGGCAGGAAGATGCCCATGCGTGTGCACAACGCACGGCCCGCATGGTCGGGCTGCTGGAGCCCATCGATCCGCTCTTTACCCGCTGGTTCAAAAGCGCCAAGTCACTCAAAGAATCCCTCAAGCGCCCGCTGGAGACCGATCTCGAGAGCCTTCGCCAGTACATCCAGCGCGTGGTAATGAAGGATGACCGGCGCATGCCCATGCCGAGCCTTGGCTTCCATCTGTGGTTATGGAACGGCAGGGGCGGAGGGGGCAGCGTGTGGCTCGACATTGGCTGTGGCGGTTATTCCGAGCGAGTGCCCAACCGGTGCGTCTTGAGGGCTCCAGATGACGGCCCCATCGGCGAGCGGGTGCTGTCCACCGCCTTCCAGACGGAAGTGCTCCGCGCCATCGCCACGGCATGGGACCCGGACTGGGGTGTGACCATGTCTCATGCTCACCGGGACATCATTGAGAAGAAGTGTCCCGACGTGCTGGTGGGCTGGGTAACGTACCTGTCACACCGTCTGGGCCGCGTCCCCCCGCTGCCCGCCCCCGTGCGCATCGAACCCGTAGGCGAGCTGGGCACGCTGATCATCCTCACGCCCGAGCGCTTTACCGCTTCGAACCCCGAGCATGTGGAGTTAGCAGAGCGGGTGCGTGAGCGGCTGGACCGCGCCGGATTGCTTCAGCGTCCCGGAGCGGGTGGGACTTCAACGGGGCCCGGCTCCTGAGCCCAGTCCTGAACGTTCGGGAGTGGCCGCCAGTACCGACCAGTCAGCGGTAGCCCTTGGCGGCCCCCCGCGCTACTCCGCCACGGGAAAGGTGAGATTGCCCCAGTAGCTGCGCCAATCGGCGCCGGGCTCGGTGGAAGGCTGCATGGAGACGGTACCCAGCATCCAATCTCCTGGACGATCCACGGTGAACTGGAGCTTGCCGTGAGCGTCGGTGCGCAGCCGCTGCGTGGTGACGCGCGAGCGGTAGCGGTTCGCCACCACCACCGCGTGTTTCGCCAGGGGCTTGCCAGCCAGCAGCAGTTGGAACGTGAGCGAGGCCCCCACCTTGGCCTGGGTGGGGTTCGCCGTGGGTTGGAACTCCAAAGTGA
>DASVVJ010000078.1:0-8577 GCA_036389955.1 Myxococcaceae bacterium | reverse complement strand
AGGGTGCCGGCATCCAGCGGCGAGAAGGAGACGATGCGGTTGAAGCGGCCGATCAGCTCGGGAATGAAGCCGTAGCGGGCGAAGGCCGTGGTCTGCTCGAGCTGATCCTCGGAGACGCGCTCGGCGATGGCATCGGTGCCCTGGCGCTTCACCTCGCGCCCGAAGCCCAGGCGCTCGGTGCGCGACATGCTCTCGGCGGTGCCTTTGAGGCCACTGAAGGCCCCGCAGGCGATGAAGGTGATGCCCGCCATCTCCATGGCCAGCGGGCGGGTGCGGCTGGTGAAGCCAAAGTCGGGAGGAAAGTCCACGCGCGAGGCGGACAGCAGCGCCAGCAGGCTGCGCTGCACGCCAAAGCCGCTCACGTCCTTCGTCGTCTGCTGCCCAGCGAAACGGCTGTCGGAGCGGCTGGTGGCGAGCTTGTCGAACTCGTCCAGGCAGATGACGCCGCAGCTGGCCCAGGCGGGGTCTCCCTCGGCGGCCTCGAACAGGCGCGACAGGAGCGTGTTCACGTCATCGCCCACGTAGCCCGTCTCGGAGAACTGGGTGGCGTCCGCCATCACCGTGGGCACGGAGAGAATCTCCTTGAAGAGCAGCTCCACCAGGAACGTCTTCCCGCTACCGGTAGGGCCCAGGAAGAGGCAGTTCTCGCGGGCATTGCCCTCGGGAGCGAGCCCCTCCAAGTAGAGCCGGCGGATGCGCCGCACGTGCCGGTAGGCGAGCACCGACGCGGCACGCCGGGCCTCCTCCTGGCCGCGGTAGCCCATGTCCGTCAGCCGCGAGTCGATCTCCTTGGGCGGCAGCACCTCGAGCTCGGCGACGCGCTCGCGAACCTCGTCATCAACGGCGAGGGGCAACGGCTCCAATCCTGGGCGAGAGGGCATCCAGAGGCTCCTGGAGAGCGGGAGGGCCGCTCACGGAAGAGCGCATTTTCCCGGCTGGAGACAGCGGCGACAAGCGGTGTTCGATGCTCCTGCGGACGCTCGGCGGCTCCCTTGCTGGCGGGGAAAACTCCGTGGGCCGAAGCCTCACGGCACGCCTGGTACCTCAGCGGGCAAGACCGGGCGCTGTTGCACTGAACTGCACGGAGGGGCTGCTCGGTGTGGCGGGGCTGCCTAGCGTGTGAGCCATGAGCCTGACAGCCACCCTCCGGACGTCCCTGGCCTCCCGCAGGCACTGGCGGCAGCGGTACGAAGCCCATTTCGCCTCGCTGGCGCCTCCGCCGCGAGGCTCGCTCACCGGCCGCTTCCAGGGCGAATTCGTTGGGCCGCTGTGGGTGCGGCTCGGGGCGCCGGTGCTGCTGGCGGTGCTGGGCATGCCCCGGTGGTGGGGCAAGGAGTTCAGCGCCCGGGGCGAAGGCGTCAACCTGGTCCGGCGCGGTAGGCAGCTTCTCCCCGCGGTGCCGCTGGTGCTGCGTGAGGCGCCCTCGCGGGTGGACGGGCAGCGTGGCATGCAGGTGGAGTACCCGCCCGAGGCCGCGCACTGGCGGCTCTTCGTGGACGAATTGCGGTGGCTCAACGGGAAGACGCTGCTGGCGATGACCCGCGTGAACCTGCCCCTGGTGCGACGGCTGCGCGTGCCCTTCCTGCTTCACCAGGTGGCGGCCACGAGCTGACCGGTGCTCAACAGCCCGCGGGCCTGGCGCGGTGACCACCTGACCATCGAAGCCATTGGACCTGGGCACAAGGTACTCCCGGGTGCGAACGGTGCGCATTAATGGGAGCCATATGAAGGAGACAGCAGGGCAGAGTGGGACGGGTGCGCCGCGGTTGGGCGCCTGGGTCGAGGCAGGTCCGCGCGTGCGCTGGCGCGTGTGGGCTCCCGAGCACAAGACGCTCGAGGTGGTGCTGCATGACGCCGAGGGCAAGCCCGGGCGCGTGCTGCCGATGACGCCGGAGCCGGAGGGCTGTTTCGGCGCGGTGCTCGAGGGCTCGGGCGCCGGCGTGCGCTACAAGCTGCGGGTGGACGGCGAGGGCCCCTTCCCGGATCCGTGGTCGCGTTCGCAGCCTCAGGGCGTGCACGGCCCCTCCGAGGTGGTGGTGCCGGACTTCGCCTGGACGGACGCGGGCTGGAAGGGCCTGGATCCGGACACGCTCATTCCCTATGAAGTCCACGTGGGCACCGCCACGCCCGAGGGGACCTTCGAGGCGCTCATTCCCCGGCTGAAGGAGCTGCGCGAGCTGGGCATCAACGCCCTGGAGCTGATGCCGCTGGCCAGCTTCCCGGGCCAGCGCAACTGGGGCTACGACGGGGTGGACCTGTTCGCGCCGCAGCACACGTACGGCGGCCCCGAGGGGCTGCGCCGGCTGATCGACGCGGCGCACGCGCACGGGCTCGCGGTGCTCATCGACGCCGTCTACAACCACTTCGGGCCGGATGGGAACTACCTGCGCTGCTACTCGCCGCACTACTTCACCGGCCGCCACCACACGCCGTGGGGCGATGCCGTCAACTATGACGGGCAGCACTCCGGGCCCGTGCGGGAGATGGTGCTCTCCAACGTGGAGATGTGGATCCGCGACTACCACGCGGACGGCCTGCGGTTGGATGCCGCGCACGCCATCGTGGATGACAGCAAGCCGCACCTGCTCACGGAGATCGCCCAGCGGGCCCGCGCCGCCGCGCCCGGCCGCCAGGTCATCATCATCGCCGAGGACGAGCGCAACGAGTCCCGGCTGCTGCGCCCCGTGAACCAGGACGGGGTGGGGCTGGATGGGGTGTGGGCGGATGATCTGCACCACCAGCTGCGGCGCGCCTTCGCGGGAGACAGCGAGGGCTACTACCAGGACTACACCGGCAGCACCGAGGACATCGCGCGCACACTGCGCCAGGGCTGGTTCTACGAGGGCCAGCCGTCGAAGAACCTGGGCCACGCGCGAGGCACTCCCGCCGGCACGCTGCCGCCGCGCTGCTTCGTGCACTGCATTCAGAACCATGACCAGGTGGGCAACCGCGCCCTGGGCGAGCGGCTGGGCCACGACGTGTCGCCCGCGGCCTACCGGGCCATGAGCACGCTGCTGCTGCTGTCGCCGTACACGCCGCTGCTCTTCATGGGCCAGGAGTGGAACGCGAGCACGCCGTTCCTCTACTTCACCGACCACAACGAGGAGCTGGGCAAGCTCGTCACCGAGGGGCGGCGCAAGGAGTTCGCAGGCTTCACCCGCTTCGCGGGAGACACGGTGCCCGATCCGCAGGCGCTGGACACCTTCACCCGCTCGCGCCTGGACTGGAGCGAGGCGGAGCGTCCGCCGCACGCGCCCATCCGCGCGCTCTACCGCGAGCTGCTGCGCCTGCGCACCACCGAGCCCGCGCTGAAGGACCGCAGCCGGGGCAGCTATGACGCCCAGGCGCTGGGCCCGGATGGGCTGCTGCTCGAGCGCCGTGGCGGCGGCCAGGTGATCCGCGTGATCCTCAACCTGCGCGGTAAGCTGGAGCACCGCCTGCCCGAGGGCGCTCGCGCCGAAGTGGCGCTGTGGACCGAGGCCCCCCGCTTCGGCGGATCCGTGGAAGCCCCGCCCCTGCGCGAGGGCCTCGTGCGGCTCGAGGGGCCCTCGGCCCTGGTGGTGCGAGGGAGCCGTTGAGCCTTTGTCCACCGCACCGTGACGATGTAACGCGACGGCATTCTTGAAATCTGAGCAGCCCTCAAAAGGGGGGAGGGCTGTGTCCGTGACAGACAAGCGGGTAAGCTTGGAGGGCCGAGGTGGCCACAGCCCCTGGCTTCCCGCTCCGTGTCTCGTCGCCGCGCGTCGGAGGTACCCAGGCCATGCTCAAGCCCGCCTTCATCGAGCCGTTGAAAGCCATGAAAGGTGCTCGCCCCTGGGAAGGAGACGAAGTGCTTCGCGTCCTCAAGGAGGTGGAGCACACCCACCCCGAGGGCAGCATGGGGCTGCGCGCGTTGCGCGATGACGAAGGCTCCATCGTCGACTTCGAGTGGATCTACGCCAACCCGGCCGCCGAGCGAGTACTGGGTTGGGGAGCAGGCGGGCTGGTGGGGCGCAAGCTCCACGAGGTGCCGCCGGAGCTGGGGCTGGCGGGCCAGTTCGAGGCCTTTCACCAGGTGGTGGAGACGGGCGAGTCGTGCCAGCAGGTGTTTCCCCACGCGTGCAACGGCTTTGACGGGTGGCTGCAGGCCACCGTGGCCCGGTTCCGGGACGGGGTGCTGGTGCGGCTGAGGGACATCACCGCCGCGCGGCGCGCGGAGACGGGCCTGCGCGAGACGCGCGACCGCATGGTGGAGATCCTCGAGGGCACGCCGGACTGCTTCCTCTCGGTGGATGCCCACTGGCGCTACACCTACGTCAACCGCAACGCCCTGGCGATGAAGGGCGTGTCGCGCGAGAAGCTCTTCGGGCGCAGCTTCTGGGACACGTGCCCGGAGCTGCGCGGCACCGTGGTGGAGCGCGAGCTGCGCCGGGTGATGGCCGAGCGGGTCAGCTCGTTCTTCGAGACGCTCATGCCGGGCACGGAAAATTGGTACGAGCTGCACGCCTACCCGTCCGGCACGGGGCTGGCCGTGACCTTCCGGGACGTGACGGACAAGAAGCGCACCGAGCAGGAGCGCGATGCGCTCTTGCAGCGGGAGCACTCGGGCCGCCTGGAGGCGGAGGCCCTGGCGCGGCAGCACGCGCGCGAGCTGCTGGCGGCGCGCGAGAAGCTGGTGCAGTCCGAGAAGCTGGCGGTGGCCGGACAGCTCGCGGCGGGCGTGGGCCATGAAATCAACAACCCGCTCTCGTTCGTGATGGGCAACATCCACTTCGCGGTGGAGCAGATCACCACGCTGCCGTACGCGGCGGCGCGCGAGGCGCTGAGCGAGACGGCCGAGGCGCTGCAGGAGGCGCGCGAGGGCGCCGAGCGCATCCGCGGCATCGTCCGGGACCTGAAGACGTTCGCCCGGGGAGACGACGCGCAGCTGCGCCCGGTGGACGTGCACGCGGCGCTGGAGTTCAGCCTCTCGATGGCGATGAACCACATCCGCTACCGGGCCAAGGTGGTGAAGAGCTTCGGCGCGAACGTGCCGAACGTGTGGGCCAACGAGGCCAAGCTGGGCCAGGTGTTCCTCAACCTGCTGGTGAACGCGGCGCAGGCCATTCCCGAGGGAGACGCCGAGCAGCACCGCATCATCCTCACCACCTATGCGCGGGACAATCAGGTGGTGGTGGAGGTGACGGACACCGGCAAGGGCATGACGCGCGAGGTGCTCTCCCGTGCCTTCGAGCCATTCTTCACCACCAAGGCGGTGGGCGAGGGCACCGGGCTGGGGCTGTCCATCTGCCACGGCATCATCAAGGCGCTGCGCGGCGAGCTGAGCGCGGTGAGCACGCCCGGCAAGGGCAGCACCTTCCGCGTGGTGCTGCCCACCCAGGGCGTGGAGGCCGAGGCGGTGATGCCGGTGATGGAGCCGGCAGTGGACACCGCGCCGGTGCAGGGCAAGCGGGTGCTCGTCATTGACGACGAGCCGGGCATCGCCTCGGTCATGCGCCGCATCATCGGCCGTGGCAATGAGGTGGTGGTGGCCCACAGCGGGCGCGAGGCGCTCATGCTGCTGGAGCAGGACACGGCCTTCGATCGCATCTTCTGCGACCTGATGATGTCGGACCTCACCGGCATGGACGTGCATGCGGAGCTGGCCAGCCGGCACCCCGAGTGTCTGACCCGGCTCGTCTTCATGACGGGAGGAGGCTTCACCGCGCGCGCCCGGGCCTTCCTGCAGAACTTCTCTCACCCGCGCATCGACAAGCCGTTCGAGCCGGAGCTCATCCGCCGGCTGGTGGCCCAGTCTCCGCCGCGGATGTGAGCCGGGCGGCCTTCGGGCCTCCCGAGCCTCAGCGGCCCGTCTTGATGCCGGGCACGGGCGGCTTCTTGCCCGGAGTCTTGCTGGAGTTGACGGCGCGGCGCTCCAGCGCCACCTGCACGTTGGGCGCGTCCTTGGCGGACACCTTGCGCGTGGCCACCTCGTAGCCGTCCAAGGACAGCGTCATCATCACCGGGGGCGCGTCCTGCATGAGCGGCAGCTTCATCGGCGTCACCCCGAGCGGCTGTCCTTCCAGCTGCACCGAGGCGCCCTGGGGCTCGGAGGTGATTATCAGCTCCACTTTGCGAGCCTCGACGGACGGGGGCTGCACAGGGTCCTGTGTCCCCACGGGCGGCTCCGGGGGCACCACCACCACCTGGTTCTGGTGCTGGTTCTGCGGAGGCGGCGTCACGGGGGGGCCCGGACGCAGGAGGACGACGGCGCCCGCCCCGGCCAGCAGCAGCACCACCGCTCCGCCAATCGCCGCGGGCACCACGGGGAAGCGGCGCTCGATGGGCGCCGGCCCCAGGGACACCGTGCCCCGGGAGGGCTCCTGGCGCGGCGGGTGGGCGGGGCCCATCAGCGCATCCACGGTCGGGCGGCGCGAGCGCGTGCCGGGCGTCGCGTTGGCCTGGCCCACGCGCGAGGGCGTGGCGCCGCCGCTGCCCACAGGCACCGAGCGCAGGTTGCTGCGCGAGGGGTTGGACTTGTCCTTCGAGTCCAGGTCCGCGTCCTCGGCCAGCTGGTCCAGCTTCGCGGGGTCCGACTCGGCGGCGATGCGCTCGGCGTACAGCTCACGCAGGTACGCGGACAGGTGCGCGTTGCTGGCCGGCATGCGCAGCTGGATGACGTAGTCCTCCAGCGCCAGGCGGAACGCGCCGCAGTCCGGGTAGCGCTTGTCCGGGGTGGGCGAGAGCGAGCGCAGCACGACTTCATCGAGGCCGGGCGGCAGCTTGGGGTTGAGCTGCGAGGGCGGCGGCACCTGGCAGTCCTTCACCAGCCGCAGCGTCATCATGTCCGACTCGCCCTTGAAGAGGCGCTTGCCGGTGAGCAGCTCCCACATCACCACGCCCAGGGCGAACTGATCGCTGCGCCCGTCGATGGACTGCCCCGAGGCCTGCTCCGGGGACATGTAGGGGTACTTGCCCTTGAGCACGCCGGTGGCCGTCTGTTGGCCGCTGCCGGCCGCCTTGGCCACGCCGAAGTCGATGATCTTCACGCCCCCGTCGAAGCCGACGAGGATGTTCTGCGGCGACACGTCCCGGTGCACCAGCCGCAGCGGGTGGCCCTGGGCGTCCCGGGCCTTGTGGGCGTAGTCCAGCCCGGCGGCCGCCTCGGAGATGATGCGCAGCACCAGCCCGGTGGGCAAAAGCTTGCCCTTGAGCCGCGAGTGCTTGTCCAGCCGGCGCACGTCATCGCCCTGCACGTACTCCATGGCCAGGCAGTGCCGGCCTTCCACCTCGAGCAGGTCCAGGATGGTGACGAGGTTCTGGTGCTGGAGGCGCGCCACCAGCCGGGCCTCTTCCAGGAACATGGTGAGGAACTCTTCGTCCTCCGCCAGGTGCGGCAGGATGAGCTTGAGGACGACGAGGCGCTCCACCGCGCCGCGCTCACGGGCCAGGAACACCTGGCCCATGCCACCCGAGGCGATCTTCCGAAGGAGCTCGTATTTCCCAAAAGCGACAGCCATCTCCGAGGCAGCTTACCCCGGCCAGGGCATTCTCGCGAACGCAGATGGTGTTGCCTCCCTACCAGGCAGGGGAGCAAACGCTTCTGGAGTGTCGGCTGCCCTCCAGTGTGGGGAGGTCAGACCCTCAGCTTGTAGCCGGAGCGAAGGGCAGCATAGGTGGCTCCGGTGGCCACCACCGCCACGCCCAGCAGGATGCCGCCGCCCAGGGTGGGCGAGAAGGTGCTCTTGCCCAGAAGGCCGTAGCGTACCCCGTCCACCATGTAGACCATGGGGTTGAACAGGCTGATGTGGTTCCAGGGCGAGGGCAGCTCGCGCACCGAGTAGAAGACGCCGCCCAGGAACGTCAGCGGCATCATCACGAAGGTGGGGAAGAAGTTGATCTGCTCGAACTTCTCGGCCCAGATGGCGGCCAGCAGCCCCAGCACGCTGAAGACGTACGAGGACAGCAGCAGGAAGTAGGCGGCCACCGCCGCATGCTCCAGGCTCACGGGGGCGAAGAAGGCGGCCACCACCCAGGTGAGCCCGCCCACCACCAGCCCGCGCACCATGGCGCCGCCGATGAAGCCGGCCATCAGCTCGCCAGGGCCCAGCGGTGCCACCAGCAGGTCCACCAGCGTGCCCTGAATCTTGGTGATGAACAGCGAGGAGCTGGAGTTGAGGAACGCGTTGTTGGCGATGCCCAGGAAGATGAGGCCCGGCACGATGTAGGCCAGGTACGGAATGCCCTCCACCTCGTGCACCCGGGTGGAAATGGAGAAGCCGAAGACGATGAAGTACAGCGTGGTGCTGATGAGCGGCGAGAGGACGGTCTGGCCCGGCACGCGCATGAAGCGGCGGACCTCCTTGGTGAACAGCGTCTTCATCCCCAGAGTGTTCATGGCGGTGGTCTCAGGCCTGCTGCTGCTGCGGGCGGCCGCGAAGAATTTCGATGAGCACTTCTTCCAAGCGCGAGCGCCGCGTCTCCACGTCCGCGATGGGCAGGCCCTGGGCGTAGAGGGCGCGCAGCAGCTCACCGGCCGGGGCGCAGCCCTCGCGCTCCACGTACGTGAGCGTGCGCTTGTCCTCGGACAACGAGGCGGTGAAGCGGGCGCCGGCCTCG
>DASVVJ010000077.1:0-6020 GCA_036389955.1 Myxococcaceae bacterium | reverse complement strand
GGCCTGTCGCTCGTCTCGGAAACGCAGCTGGTACCGCTCCGCCCACCGGCGACGCCTGAGCCCATTCCCGTGGGCACCCCGGTGGACATCTACGTGACGAAGAAACACGCCTACGTGGTGTCCCTGGGCGGGGGGCTCTTCGTCTATGACGTGGAGTACCCCGCCAAGCCCGTGTTCCAGACCCAGATTCACCAGAGCACGGACAACTACTGGAACGGCGTCTGGGCCCACGGGGACGCGCTCTACGTGGCCAGCGCCCGGCGCGGGGTGCTGGTGTTCGACATTCACAATCCACACTCGCCGGTGCTGATGCGCAGCGTGCCGACGGTGCCCCCCAACGTGCACACCGTGTTCGTCTCGGGGAACCTGCTCTATGCCGCCGCGCAGGAGCCGGACGCGGCGGTGCTGGTGTTCGACGTGACGAAGCCGCTCGAGCCGGTGCTCATCGCGAAGTTCCAGGCCCGGGGCTTCTCGGTTCCCTCGCAGGGAGATGGGCCGCACGACATGCTGGCTTTCGAGGACCGGCTGTACGTGAACTTCTGGGGCGCGGGCTACGTGGTGGCGAGCATGGAGCGCCCGTCCGAGCCGGAGGAGCTGGGGCGCTACCGCTACGAGAACGCCACCAGCCACGCCAATGCGGTGGGCCGGTATGGAGACCGGCTGATTGCGTTTGAGGGGGGCGAGGACTGGGGCGCGCACCTGCGGGTGCTGGATGTGACGGACCCGGCCAACATCCAGAAGATTGGCGAGTGGCGGCTGAACGAGCATGTGTCCATCCACAACATGGTGCTGGTGGGCACGCGGCTGTACATCGCGCATTACCAGGGGGGAGTGCGGGTGCTGGACGTGTCGGTGCCGGAGACGCCGCGGCAGGTGGCGCACTTCAACACGTTCCGTCCGACGGAGCCGGGGCGGGGCACCAGCTTCTTCGACGGGGCGGTGGGCATCCGGGTGCCGGGGGATGGGTACGTGTACACGGTGGACTTGTCGGGCAGGCTGTTCATTCTGCGCGAGCCGTGAGCGGCGGCTCCACGGCATAGAGGTAGATGGGGGTGCGGTACAGGTCCTCCACCACCAGGGTGCGCAGGGGCGTCCATCCCCGGAGCGCGAAGGTGTGGCTGAGCACGCGCGCGCCGGGAGCCAGCTCCGCGAGCAGCTTGGGCGCCAGGCGTGTCATGGCACCCGGGAAGAGGTAGCAGACGACGAGCGAGGCGCCGGCGAACGAGGCCCGGAAGAAGTCCTGGCGCCGCAGCTCCAGGTTGGGCCGGGGAGCCAGGCGCTGGCGCAGCCAGCAGAACGCGAACGGGAGCGGCGACAGCTCGAAGGCCACCACCTTCGCCCTGGGGCAGCGATCGGCCAGCGCGAAGGCCAGCGTTCCCCACCCCGCGCCGAGCTCGAGCACGGTGCCCTCGAGGCCGGGCTCCACCAGTGGCAGGAGCTGGCGGCGCACCTTGCCCAGGGTGGGCATGGGCGAGATGCCGGTGCGCAGCGTGTACACGATGATGGACAGCACTGCCGCGACGAGGAGCGCCAGCAGCAGCAGGGAGAGCCCCCCGCTCACCGTCCGGGAGCCCCGCGCTTGCGCTTGCCCGGCTTGTCCAGAATCTCCACGGGAATGAACCCGGCATCCGGGGGCTCGGTGCCCGCATCGGGCGCGGAGGCCGTCTGCACCTTCACCCGGTCCTCCAGCGGCACCCGGCCCACCGACTGGCGGAACAGCGCCCACAGCGCGCGCCGGTGGCTCTCGGGGGTGGCCGTGCCCTGCAGCACGATGCCTGCGCCGCTGTAGCGCGCCTCCAGCCCCAGTTCCTTCAGCGTGGGCTCCAGTTCGGCGAGCTGCTCCTGGAGCGTCGCCAGCTCGAAGGTGAGTTCCAGCTCACGCGCCAGCCAGGCATCCGTCTGGAAGAGCGCCAGCAGCGCCTTGCGGCACGGGGTGTCCTTCACCGTGGCCAGCAGCGCGCGCTCGGCCCCTTCCGTCACCTGGAGCCCAGGACACGCCTTGCGCGCCCCAGCCAGCAACTCTGGCGAGGCTTCGGGCGCGGGCCGGGCTCCCGGCGCCGTGACGGTCAGCCGCCACACGGCGAACTTCCCCTCGGCATAGAGCAACAGGAGAGTGCGCCCCGGACGCTTGCCCGTCATCAGCAGCTCGTTGCTGCCCGGCAACACCTCCACGGTGGCCACCGTGGGGTCCTCCACATCCACCCATTCCACGGCGGTGAGCTTGTGGAAACGGTCCGCCCCGTGGTCCACGGAGAAAACCTGGTCCACGGGCCAGGCCAGGGCGGACACGGGCAGGAGCAGCAGGGCAGCGAGCAGGACGCCCCCCTGCCCCGCTCTGGAGAGCACAAGTGCGGACATCGGGCCTCCAGCGAAGTGGTGCCTCCCTCTAGCACAGGTTAAGAAGAGGGCTCCATGCCTACCTGGGCTCTCTGGGCCGCCTGCCTGGCCCTCTGTTTCCTCCGAGCGCTCGTCGCCGCCGCCGAGTCCGCCCTCTACGGCACCTCCGACCTGCGCGCGCAGGAACTCGCCGAGGAGAACGGCCGGGCCGGCAAGCGCGTGCTTCGCCACAAGACCGAGCGAGAGGCCACCGCCACCGCCCTGCGTCTGGGCATGGTGATCAGCGGCTTTCTGGCCGCCGCCATCGGCGCCTTCGTCCCGCCGCGGATGCTGAACTTCACCCTGCTGGGTGACGACGCCTGGCAACCGGTGGCCACCGTGGTGGCCGGTGCCCTCTTCGTGGGTGTGCTGGCCAGCCTCATGGAAGTGACGATGCGCGGCCTGGCCAATGCCGGCGCCGAGCGCTGGGCTCTGCGCCTGTCGGGGCTCGTCTCCATCCTCGTCCTGCTCTTCTACCCGCCCATGCGCGTGCTGCTGGGGGTGCTCAACCTCGTGGCGCGCACGTTTGGGCGCACCCTGAAGTTCGAGCCCCCGCCTCCGCCCCTCGAGGAGCTGGAGAAGCTGCTCGCCGCGCAGGCCGCCAACAACGAGGTGGACAAGAGCGCCCCACAGCTCATCCGCTCCATCTTCGAGCTGTCCGACAAGCGCTGCCGGGACGTGATGGTGCCTCGCACTGAAGTCGTGACGGTGGACGTCTCCACCCAGCCCACCGAGGTGCTGCGCCTGCTGGCCGAGGAGAACCACTCGCGCATCCCCGTCTACCGCGATGACGTGGACCACATCGTCGGCGTGCTCCACGCGCGGGATTTGATTCCGCTGCTCCAGCACCCCGAGCTCATCGTCTTGCAGGACGTCATCCGCCCCGCCAACTTCGTGCCGTGGATGAAGCCCATTGGCGACCTGCTGCGCGAGATGCAGAAGAAGCGCATCCACATGGCCATGGTGGTGGACGAGTACGGCGGCTTCATGGGCATCGTCACCCTGGAGGACATTCTCCGGGAAATCGTCGGCGACATCGGCGACGAGTTCGAGGTGGACGAGAAGCAGGTGGAGAAACAGGCCGACGGCACCTTCCTGGTGGACGCCTCCATGGAGGTGGAGCAGTTCACCGCGGCCTTCGGTTTCGAGCTGCCCGAGGGAGACTTCGACACGCTGGGCGGCTTCCTCTCGTCGCTCGCGGGCCACCTTCCGGATGTGGGCGAGCGCTTCACCTACGGCGGCTGGCAGTTCACCGTCGCCGCCAAGGAGGGCGCCCGCATCGACCGGGTGCGGCTGGTGCGCCTCAAGGGCAGCGTGGCCCCGGGCAAGGAGACCCGCCCCGAGCCGCCCCGGAACGAGCCCGCCCCTCCGGCGAAGTGAGCGAAGGCCTTACTCCAGCGGCGCCTCGGGCAGCGGCACATACGGCACCCGCTGCTGGCGCTGCAGCGTGAAGGGCGCCCGGCGCTCCGTGCTCGCGCCGTAGCGCAGCAGCGCGCCTCCGCGAAGCTGCACCTTGCGCATCACCCCCGGCTCCTGGCTCACCGCGCCCTCGCTGACGAGCGGGAAGGACAGCTCCACCGTGTGCGCCAGCCCGTCATGGCCCAGCGGCACCTCCACCTGCTGCAGCCCCATGGCCAGCCGCTGCCCGTCCACCGCCAGCTCGAAGTCCACCTCGGTGAGCAGCGCCGCGTCCGAGGCCGGGTTGCGCACCTCCAGCTTCAGCGTGAGCAGCCCGGTGCCGTCCGGGGCGAAACGCAGCTCCATGGCCTCCACCCGCGCCGCCTGGTTGAGGGCCTCTGGGCGCCAGGGCACCCCACGGCACGCGGCCAGCAGCAGCAGGCCCAGCGCTGCCCAGCGTGCGCGCATTATCCGCCCAGTAGCGGCCGCAGCGCCTCGACCGACAGGGGCCACCCGGCGCGCTTGGCCAGCACCTCGAGCGCCTTGATGAACTCGGCGGCCGTCTGGAAGCGGCGCTCCTTGTCGGCGAACAGCGCCTTGCGCACCAGTTGCACCGCGTAGTCCGGCAGCGTCTGGTCCACCGAGGACAGCAGCGGCACCCGCGCGTCCCGCACCCGGTGCATCAGCTCCGCCTCGCCAATGCCCTCGGTGCCGAACAGGCGCCGGTTGGCCAGCAGCTCCCAGAGCACCACCCCCACCGCGTACAAGTCACTGCGCCCGTCCACCGGCAGCCCCAGCACCTGCTCCGGGCTCATGTACGCCAGCGTGCCGCGCAGCGCGCCCGCCTCGCCCTGCATCATCCCCTCCACCTCGGCCACGCCAAAGTCGGTGAGCTTCACGTCTCCCGCCACGCTCAGCAGGATGTTGGCGGGGTTCACGTCGCGGTGGACGATGTTGGCGCCGTTCTCCCCCACCTTCGCGCGGTGCAGGTAGTCCAGCGCCTTGAGCACGCACCAGGCGATGTAGCAGCAGGCATCCGGCGGCATCGCCGTGCCCACCTTCATGAGCAGCCCCTGCATGAAGCCCAGGGTCCGCCCACTCACCAGCTCCTGCACCATCAGGTAGTCCTGCCCCGCCTTGTAGAGCCGGTAGGTGCGGACAATGTTCGGGTGGCGCAGGCGCACGGTCAGCTTCGCCTCGTCCACGAAGGCCTTCACGTAGTTGGCATCCGCGCGGAACGAGGGGTGTAGACGCTTGAGCACCACCTCCTCCGGCTCGCCCGGAGAGCGCTGCGTCGTAGGGCGGGCACGGGCCTGGTACACCTCGGCCATCCCGCCCACGGCGAGGCGACCTACAATTTCATACCCACCAAGCTCCAGCGCGTCCGCCACGCTCCACAGCCTACCGCGCCTGAGGCGGCTGCCCCACTATTCAGTTATTGCCGGAGGAGGGTGGCGAAAAGGCTCTCGTACCGCCGCGCCGACACGGCCCAGGAGAAGTCCCGCTCCATGCCCCGGCGGCGGAACCCCTCCAGCCGGGGCGGGTCCGAGTACAGCGCCAGGGCGCGCCGCATCGCCGCCAGCAGCGCCGCCGGGTGGAACGCCTCGAAGAGGATGCCGGTGCCCTCCAGCCCTCCCTCCACGGTGTCCGCCAGGCCGCCCGTGGCCCGCACAATGGGTACGGTGCCGTAGCGCAGGGAGTACATCTGGTTGAGGCCACACGGCTCGTAGCGGCTGGGCATGAGGAAGAAGTCCGCCCCCGCCTCCACCAGGTGGGACAGCGGCCTATCGAAGCCCAGGTAGACGCCCACCTGCTGGGGAAAACGCGCCTGCAGCTCCTTCAGGCCGTCCTCGTAGTTCCCGTCGCCGCTGCCCACCGCCACGAAGCGGATGTC
The DNA here is from genome assembly GCA_036389955.1 of Myxococcaceae bacterium. Classification (GTDB taxonomy): domain Bacteria; phylum Myxococcota; class Myxococcia; order Myxococcales; family Myxococcaceae; genus DATHBR01. Next base: position 352 of record DASVVJ010000077.1, on the reverse strand, counting down.
CGCCTGGAGCGCGGTGGGCATCACGTCCAGCAGCAGATCAATGCCCTTCTGCCACGCCAGCCGGGTGACGATGCCGAACACCGGCGCGTTCGTGTCCTCCAACCCGGCCCGCTTGAGCAACGCCCGCTTGCACTCCGCCTTGGCGGACATGTCCTGCAGGCTGTAGCGCGCTGGCAACAGCGGATCCGTCGCCGGGTTCCACTCGTCCACGTCAATGCCATTGAGGATGCCGCTCACCCGGCCCTGCAGCCGCCGCAGCAGCCCGTCCAGGTTGGCCCCCAGCTCCGGCGTCTGAATCTCCTTGGCGTAGGTGGGCGAGACGGTGGTGATGGCGTCCGCGAAGTTCAGCCCG